>JANQSY010000102.1 GCA_028279065.1 Cytophagales bacterium | reverse complement strand
ATCGCAAACTATTTTGCGACAAAAGAGGGCATAACATTTCATAAAGTAAAATTAATACTTTTAATGTTTTATATAAATTATTATTATATTGTTGATGCCCTGGAAAACCGCAACCGGGAAAGAAATAATCCGTTAAAAGCCGGCTCAAACTTTGATCCTACGGCAATGTGAGAAGCACTCAGATCGGATAAACTTACATCCGGAAGCCAGTAGTCTCAGCTCAGCAGACCATTCGTGGGTGATCAAAAATGGTAAATTGCGAATTCATCTCTGGTCATCGACTATTGATGATTTGCCGTCTTATCGAGTACTAAGAAGAACCATGTCGGGTCCGCCAAAGCTTTCAAAGAATTTAACGGTGAGTGAGTTTGACCGCGGTTATTGGTACGCGGACGAGATCAAGGCATTTGCGAGGGCGATCGGGATAACCAACAGCAGCAAGCTCAGGAAAGACGAACTGGAAGAACTGATCAAGCATTTTCTCAAAACCGGTGAGGTCAGGCAGGCCCACAGAAAAAATATCGTAAAGACCGGAAGGAAAGATCTGGAACTGGGGCTGACAAGCTCGCTGCCTGTGGTCCATTATACGAGCAACAAGGAGACCAAGGGTTTTATAATCTCGGAAGCGAACAAACTTTTGCCTGGCTTGAAGATCAGGTCCGGGGTATGGTACCGCTTAAACCGTTGGCGTGATGAGCAGATCACCATCGGCAAGAAAATAAACTATGGGGATCTGATCAGTGAGTTCATCAGACTCAACCGGACTGAGGGGAAATTCAAAAAGGCAGAGGTCGGCAGATATATAAACTTTCTTTCTGAATTCCTGGCCAATGAGCAAGGAGCCACCAGAACCCAGGCCATCCGAGAGTGGAAAAAGCTGAAGGATTTGAACATTGAAAAGAATTACCGATCCTGGAAGAAGTACGGGGAAAAATAAAAAACAGATGAGCAAAATTTTCTTACTGCTACTTGGACTACTGACATTTTCATGTCAGATGCGGCACACCGATCAGGGCAACGTCGTCAGCACGGACATTGACAATTTCTGGACGGCCTACGATTCGATCGTTGAGGAGAAGGACAGTTTGAAACAGATCGAGTTCATCAATTCCCTGTACATCAAAAAAGGATCTGTCGGCCTGAAGGCCATCATGGAAGTTCGCAATTACACCGCAGGAGCGTATGTGGAAATGATCAACAATTATCCAAAGTTTTTGGAGTCGATCCGCCCCAATACATTGAGATCCAAAAGTCTCACAAATGAATTGAACCGGGGAATAGATGGATTAGCAGCCATCTATCCGCAACTGAAACCTGCCAAGATCTATTTTACCATGGGCTGTATGCGAACAAATGGAACTACAAGAGATAGTCTGGTGCTCATTGGCAGTGAATTGGCGATGGCGGACAGCAACACCGACATTTCGGAATTTGAAGGCCGAGCCAAAGAATGGTTAACGACATTTTTTAACACCAACCCGATTGAGCACCTGGTCTTACTCAACGTGCATGAATACGTGCATACCCAGCAAAACCCCATACCCAAAGAACTGCTCTACAAGGTACTTTATGAAGGTGTTGCCGAGTTTGTATCAGTACAGGCCATGGGTGTGCCTTCCGCGACACCGGCTATCGAGTTTGGAAAAAACAATCCTGCGGTAAGAGAAAAATTTGAAAGAGAAATGTTCTACGAAAGGACATACGATTGGCTTTGGAGTAATTCGCCGAACGAATTTGGAGTAAGGGACCTGGGTTACTATGTGGGTTATGCCATTGCTGAAAAGTATTATGAAATGGCCGGGGATAAACAGGAAGCGATCAAAAAATTGATAGAACTTGACTACGGCAAACCCGGGGAAATCGATGCCTTCATCGATCAGACGGGATATTTTTCAAAGGCCATTGACGAGATCCGGGAAGATGATATAAAGAGCAGACCTGCTGTTCTTAAGATCCGGGAATTTCGCAACGGGTCTACCGATGTAGACCCAAAAATTGATCGGATCACCATTGAGTTTTCGGAACAACTCAACGGCTATAATACGGGTGTAGATTACAGTGATTTGGGAGAAAAGTACTTTCCTAAAACCGACTCCCGTTCCTGGTCAGTAGATTCATTGTCGTGGACAATGAATGTGCATTTAGAGCCACAAAAGCACTATAAATTCTGGATCACTAGTAATTTTAGGACCAAAAACGGTGTGCCGTTATTGCCATACCTGATCGAATTTGAGACAAAAGGAGAATAGAACTAACAGGTAGCCGATGATGTTCCAAATAGTCTCACAGTATATGCTGACCATAACCAAATCATAAAAACAGAAAGATGAATCATCTCTTGAAACACTCCATAATTGTCTTCCTAGCAACTATAGTTTTAGCCTGCGAAAAGAACGAACGAACGGTGAGCAGGTCAGAAATGACAATGCAAGAAAAGAACGAGCTCATTGAAAAAATCGAAATACTAGCCGAAAAAGATCAGTATTTCAGGAGGCCTATTTCTTTGGGTACCCTAAGTGATTCTTTGCTCGAAATCGATGCCAAAAACCGAAATGAAATGTCCGTACAAGAATACCTGGAATGGTCGACCAGTGTTAAATCGAAACTACCCGCTGCCGTGGAGGATTCGTTGCGCAGTCTTCAGGATTCCCTGGATTTTGAAAACTATCAAAACATAAAGTCGCTGATCCGCAAATACGGATACCCGTCAAAGGAGTTTTTGAATGTGCCGGCTGACAAATTATTTGCTATTCTCCTACATCCACCATCTACGATAGACGCTGAAGAGTATTTGACCGAGATGGTCGATCTTTTGGAACCAGAGGTGCTCAATAAGAACCTTGAGCCCATTAGCTATGCCAGGTTTTATGATAATATAAAATGGAAGATCTTAGGTCAGCCTCAATTGTATGGCACCAACAAGTCCTTTAATCCCGAAACGATGTCAATCGGACCGGCACGAATAGAAGATATTCAGAAAACCAATGCCGCCAGGAAAAGAATCGGGCTACCGGAATTGAAGGAAGGTGAGTATGAGATCCTGGAAAACTGAACACAACACAGTAACCAGATCAACACAGGATATACTCATCAGGAATTCAACCATTGTAAATGAGGGTAGATCATTTATTGCGGATGTGCTGCTGTCAGATGGACGTATCCGCCAGATCGGAAATATTGATGTTCGGGTACATGATAAAGTGATCGACGGAACCGGAAAACATCTGTTTCCGGGCATCATCGATGCACAGGTACACTTCAGAGATCCGGGATTAACCCACAAAGGCGATTTATACACCGAAAGCCGGGCAGCCATAGCCGGTGGGGTCACTTCCTTTATCGATATGCCCAACACCCTTCCGAATGCACTGACCGTCGAGAGTCTGAGAGAGAAGTATGATATTGCATCAAAAAGATCTCTGGCCAACTACGCGTTCTTCCTGGGCGTCAACGGAGATAACATCGATGATGTAATCAGTACTGACACCAGTCGATTTATCGGTGTTTCGGATGACGGATTGTACTTTACCAAAAAAGGAAATCTGCTTGCCGATAATCCGGAGACCATGGACAAGTTATTTGCCAACTGCAGATCCATTATTGCCATCCATTCCGAAAAAGAAGAGATCGTAGAATCAAATGAAGCTGCTTTCAGGGAAAAATACGGGAATGATGTGCCGGTAAGGTTTCATCCTGTTATCAGAAGTACGGAAGCCTGTTTTGAAGCAACCAAGCGCGCAATACACCTGGCCCAAAAACATCAGGCCCGATTACACATTCTGCATTTGACCACAGAAGCTGAAACCCAGCTGTTTCAAAATGATATTCCTCTCAGGGAGAAAAGGATAACCACGGAAGTTTCAGTACATCATCTGTGGTTTTCCGAAGAAGACTATGAAAGACTCGGAGCGCTGATCAAATGGAATCCGGCCATCAAAACAAAAAAGGACCAACAGGGCCTGCTAAAGGCCCTTCTCGACGACAGGATAGATATCATAACCACCGATCATGCTCCCCATACTTTGGAAGAAAAACAAAGGCCCTATTTCGAATCGATGTCCGGTGCACCCATGGTCCAGCATTCACTCAACTGTATGTTGGAGTTCTACAAGCAGGGCAACATCTCACTGGAGAAAATAATTGAAAAAATGTGCCACAACCCAGCACTGCTCTATGGCATGAAAGGCAGGGGATTTATCCGGGAAGGCTTCTTCGCCGATCTGACTCTTGTCGACCTGAACAAGCCCTGGACGGTCAACAAAGATAATTTGCTATACAAGTGCGCCTGGTCACCGCTGGAGGGAACCCGCTTTCAAACCAAGGTTAAACAGACATTTGTGAATGGGAATCTGGTGTATGACGATGGAGTTTTCTTCGAGGATCAAAAAGGAAAGGAGATCGAATTTGGTAACTCGGATCAGGAGGACATTTTAGCGATATGATTTCCACTTGATAATAGAAACCGCAAGAGCAAAGCGATCATTAAGTAAATTTCATTGTCAGTAATTATAAATCACTCAACCGATCAAAAGATAAGAATGGATTTCATACAGCAATTGCAGATCTGGGAAAAGGCAGAGTTACTTCAGGCCAAAATCATGATAGGGATAGGTGTGGTAGCACTTTTCGCCTTTATTGGAATATTTCGAAGTGAGTCCGAACTCCTAAGAGGAATGCTTATTCCATTGGGCCTTATCCTGGTAATCCTCATTGGCTATGGTGGATATATTCTCCAAAGTCGTCCCGCTCATGCGAAGGAGGCTATTGCTTTGTACCAGAAAGACAGAGAAGAAGGGATTAAAAAAGAGATCGAGAAGCATGAAACAGATAATAAGGCCGGAAATACCCTTCTCAAGGTCTACCCTATTATTTTGCTGCTCTCTTCACTTGCATTGATCTTTGTTCACTCGCCCTATTACAAGGGAATGGCATTAGGATTTGCATTGCTGGCCATTACAACCTTTATCATGGATTATGGATTTGTTTCGCGTTCAAATACGGTTCTGGAATTTCTAAAAAGCCATTAGCTTTAAGGTATGCGTAGGTCTCAATTGGGAAACAGTGAAGAGGTAGACCGCGTCAATAATGCCAATCCCAGAACAAAATGATTTCACAAGAGCAAGTAAATAAGGCCTCGAATTTTTTAAAACTTCATAAGGACAGAGAAATACTCGTACTCTTAAACACCTGGGATCCGGGAAGCTCAAAACTCATAGAGGCTAGCGGTTTTAAAGCAATTGGAACCACCAGTATGGGCATCGCTGCCTCTTTGGGATATCCGGATTGTCAGACCATACCTCTCAAGGAAATGACGGATGCTGTCAAGAGGATAGTAGACAAGGTAAGCTTACCCGTGACGGCTGATATTGAAGCCGGGTACGGTCAAAATTTGAACGAGATCGTGGAAAGCACTAAACAGGTTCTTTTAACTGGAATAGTAGGCATCAATATAGAGGATAGCTACAACCTGAGTCCGGACTTAGTTGAACCAATGGAGTTTTGCGAAAGAATATCTGCGATCCGGGAAATGGCCGATTCACTTGGAATACATTTGGTTATCAATGCCAGAACGGATGTTTTCATTACATCTTCAGGTTCAGAGGATAAGCGCTTGAAGGAATCCATAGAGCGGGGAAATAAATATCGGGAAGCAGGCGCTGATTGCGTATTCGTTCCTGACGTTTGGGAAGAGGAAAAAATCAAAACATTGCTTGAAGAGATCGATGCACCACTAAACATTCTTTCAAACCCTACCAATGGGACAGGCTTTCCTCCTTCGATCACCAAATTACAAGACATGGGTGTTGCCAGGGTAAGCTTGGGTTCTTCTTTGATGAAGTCAACCCTAGCCTCAATAAAAAAAGTTGCAGAAGAAGTAATTCAAAAAGGAACCTACCAAACGTTGTCTGATTACCTTGAACCAATCCCTGAAACTTTGCTGGCCTATAAAATGGCTACCGAATAGGCAGCCATCAGAGAAGGATGGGCTCGATTATTCATGTTTTAGAATATTTCGACAGCTTGGTAAAGATCACTCTGCAAGGCTCCAGGGAAGGGGGAACTCAACTACAACTTGACAATGAAAGAGTTCCTGACAACAAGTATCTGGAAATGTATTCAGGGTGGGTCTCAGTTCTAATGAACCTAAAGTCTGTGGCTGATTTTGAGGTAGACTTAAGGAATCATGATCCCGAAAAAACCTGGGATCACGGATTTGCAGATAATTAGTTAGATCGAATTAATTTTTCACTTCAGATCGAATGACTTAGAGTCGATCAATATTAGTAGAGATCGTTAACGGATGACTTAGAAGTGTAATGAGCGAAAAATGGAACAAAGAGCTGATCTGGATAGAGCAAGGCTATAAGACCTTCGCTTATGAAGGACCTCAAGGCCTGAGAATAGAAAGGTTGGCTAGATCAGCTGGGAGAAATAAATCCTCATTCTATCATTTCTTCGCAGATCTGGAGATTTTCACCCAAAACCTGCTGGACCATCATATGGAACGGGCCAAAGAGATGGTTCAAAAAGAATCTGAAGCAAAGACAGAAAATGAATTGGTGCAAATTATTGTGGATCACAAAACAGACCTCCTTTTCAACCGCCAGCTAAGATTCCACCGAGAGAATCCTGAATTCAGAACCTGCTACGAAAAGATCGATGGCTTCTCAATTCCGGGTTTGCTTCCCGTCTGGAAAGAGATCATTGGCCTGAAAGAGGATAATTACCTTGCAAAATTGGTTCTGACACTGGCTTTGGAGAATTTCTATTTGCAGATAACAGACGAAACTATCAACGAAACATGGATCAAGGGTTATTTTAAAAAGGTTCGGGAGATGGTGAAGCTATTCAAAAAGACCAATTCAATTCCAATTGTGGACGGTAGCGTCTAAACTGTTCAGACGTCACAAGCTAAGTTTGACCTGTTTCAATCAGGTCTATCATGAATAACAATCCCAAGCATTACCTTCTCAAGGCTCTTCTAATCATTCAAACCATAGGCATCTTAGCCTATACCTTAATTGTATTTCAAAATGATGGATTCAATTTCCTCATGCGGGCCCAGGAATTTGCACTATCGATGAAATGGATGGGGCAATTTGCACTGGACTTCCAATGCTACCTGATCCTTTCAGGCATTTGGATAATGTGGAGGGACAGATTCTCCGGAAGATCTATTCTGATCGCCCTAATGGCCATGACCCTGGGGATCCTCGTTTTTGCACCCTATATACTATATCTGATAACCAAAGAAAAAGGCGACCTGAAAGCGGTTCTGGTAGGAGATAGATAGCAATTCTTGGGTACACTGATGCTGGTAGATCTATTCATTTGAACCTAGCTCCCGGGGCATTGATTTGCAGTCATCGGATCCAAAAGTTTCCCGCATTTCTTAAACATTAGCAGGATCTTAGAGCCGATTAACCATGAAACTATCGGGAAACATGTTAAACACCTCCGCCTGGTAAAAACCATCCTGACCCTGAGTCAAAATCCATATCGGAATAGGTTGATCACTGGTCGTTATAGTCCTCAGATCAGGTCCGAATACACTCCAGGAGAACTATCTAACTATGTAGAAGTAAAAGATGCGGTGAGGTATAGTATCTTCAATGGAAAATTTAAATTCAGCACTATGAAATATCTAAAATACATCCTAGGAGCAATAGCCATTTTGGCTCTTGGATTCCTTCTTATTGGTATCATCAAACCCAAAGTGTCCTACAAGTGTGAAATAACAGTGGAAAAGTCAACAGCTGAATCATGGGCCGTCATTCAGGATCAGGAGAAAATGTCAGAGTGGTTGCCTGGGTTTGAGAAAATGGAACATGTCAGTGGTGCCTCGGGAACTGTAGGTGCGGTTTCAAATATATACTTCGACAATGACGGACAACAAATGGTCATACAAGAAACCATCAAGGATATAGTGCCTGGTGAATCCATATCCATGTTGTATACGTCGGACTTCATGGACATGGATTACAAGCTGGTCATAACTTCTGTCAATGGAATCACAAAGATCAGTTCGAGTAGCACGGCGGTAGGAAATGGAGTGATCTCAAAATCAATAATGGCCCTGGCCGGAAGTTCAATCAAAGCCCAGGAAGAAACCAATCTTTCGAATCTCAAGAAAGTCATTGAACAGAACACCAAGGACTATGGAAATTAGATACGCAGAACCCAATGATCTACCAGGGATAGTCGATATCATCAATTATTATAACGCCAATGGTATTTCGACTTTTGATTCCAGGCAATACAGCACAAAAGAAAAATTGTCATGGTTCGATCAATTTGACAACTCATCTCCCTATAAGCTGATAGTTGCCAGAGCCGATACCCGTATTTCCGGTTACACTTCCAGTATCATCTACAGGGATAAGGAAGTATTTAGCCGAACAATAGAGACTGGGATTTATGTCCATCCAGAGCAATCAGGCATGGGAATAGGAAGCCAACTGTATGAATTTCTGTTTCAGGAATTGAGCAGGCACCAATTGCACAGAGCTGTCGCAGGGGTCGCACTGCCAAACGAGGCATCAATAAATCTTCATAAGAAGTTTGGATTCCGGGAGATTGGAAAATTTGATGAATACGCATATTTCAAGGATAGATTTATAAGCTCGATCTGGCTTCAAAGGGAGATATAAAGTTCACTGGACCCGGTAAAGACATACCATACACAGGTCTTGCTGGAACAAAACCTAAACAAGCTGATGGACCCTGGGTACAAAATTCCGTATCTTCAGATCAGCACCGAGAAGGAATATACCATTGAGGAATCGGAAGTAGCGTTCTCATGTTTAGCCATCCAAAAGCTTGACTAAGGTAGCCCTTCTCGGAGATGGGCAAATCGATTCATTATGTATTGGAGTTATCTGAAATTCATATTTAGACATCTTTTCCACGACAAGACCTACTTTTTTACCGCTACCCTCAGCCTGAGTATTGGACTTGCCAGTTTCGTCCTGATCTACATTTTTATTCAGGATGAGATGGGCTTTGATGGGTTTCATCAGAACAAAGACAGGATCTTCCGGGTTGTGAAAAACCACGAAAATGCACTCTTAGGCCCACCAGTGGCCGATCACATCGTCTCTAAGAACTATCCGGAGATAGAATCCATCATAAGATTTACCAGGGCCGATGGCGGCGATGTAAACTATGAGGAGAAAAGATTCTCAAGCACAAGCCTGTATTTTGTCGATCCGGCAGTTTTCACAGCGTTTTCTTTCGAGATTGTCGAAGGTCAAGCCAGAGACCCCTTGGCCGAACCCAATACCATAGTTCTTACCGAACCTTGTGCGAAGAAGTATTTCGGCGAAAGCAATGCGATCGGCAGAACAATGCATTATCAAAAAAATAACCCACTTACGGTTACGGCTGTAATCAAAGATGTTTCATCTCAAACACACCTTCCGTTCGATGCTCTTATCAACCACAATATCCAGGACCTTCAATGGGGTGAACCAGTTCTTTCGGATCTGAATTCCTGGTTTTGGAGCACTACCGCTTGCTATGTCTTGCTGAATCCCAACGTGGATCATGGGGTACTTGAGAGCAAGATAAAGGATCTGTATGGCGAAAAGATCAATGAAGATCGTGCGAGGCAGACCCAACTTGGGCTGCAGAAACTCGACAAAATCTACTTGCATTCTAAAAGTATGGCTGGTTTTCATGAGACAGGCGATATCAGATACATTTATATCTTCAGCGGGCTTGCGGTTCTGATCCTCCTGATCGGAGTTATAAATTTTGTCAATTTGACAACCGCCCGAAGCCTCAACAGATCCCGTGAAGTGGGCATTAGGAAATCGGTGGGCGCGAATCGCAGACAATTGATCAGACAATTTATCATGGAGGCTTATTTCGTAGTCTTTGTATCTACGATCCTGGCGTACTTCATGGTACAGCTCTTCCTTCCTAACTACAATATTCTCATCGACCGTACTATATCTCACAGCCTTGTAGAAAGCATACGAGATCTTGGCATTCTGTTATTGGTTGTGGGTTTAGTAGCCGGCGCTTATCCTGCATTCGTACTGTCTTCTTTCAACCCCATAAAAGCATTAAAAGGCAAAATAATGCAGCAGGTGGCAGGGATAAATCTCCGAAGGACACTTGTGGTTGTACAGTTCATGATAGGCATCTTGGTCATGACCATGGCTATTCTGATCTACCAGCAAATGGAGTTCATCAGTAAGAAGAAATTGGGCTTCGACAAGGACAATATCATCATCATTGATTTTCCCAAGATCAGTCCTGAGAAATTCGAATCTTTCAAACTCGATCTCCTCAGCAACAGTAATATCCATGGGATCGGAGGATCCTGGATCCCCCCGTTTCACACACCCGGAATCAAAGGGCCTGCCTTTGCAGAGCTTGATAATGAAATGACTGAGCTGATATCAAATCCTCAGTTCATCTGGATCGATAAGGACTTTGTACCGACGTACGGCATTGATATCCTTGCAGGTCAGAACTTTGTCAATGACCCAAGGTCGGCCAATCGAGAATTTATCCTTAATGAATCGGCGGTTAAACTAGCGGGTTGGAAGACACCTCCGGAGGCTATTGGTAAGAAGTTTCATTTCAAGGAGGGAATAAAGGGATTGGTCGTGGGTGTAGTTGAGGACTTTCATTTCGAAAAACTTCAAAATGCTATCCAACCGATGGTGCTGTTCCAGGAGCCAAGCAAGATCAACGTGATGAGTATCAAGATCGATCCCAAAAATGAAAAGGAGGTACTGGCCCGTCTCCATGATAAGTTGGCAGAGCATTTCAATGATGAAATGTACCCGGTCTACTTCTTAGGAGAAAATTATGACGCCTCTTATAAGTCGGTTGAGGACATGAAGACCATTTTCGTCCTTTTTGCTGCCCTAGGGGTCCTCACTGGTTGTCTTGGTCTGTTTGCTCTGTGCAGCCACATCATGTCATACAAAAGAAAAGAAATCAGTATTCGGAAAGTCCTCGGGGCTGGTGTGTCAAGATTGCTGCTAGGATTGAACCTGCCGTTTGCCCTGATGATATTACTGGCGTTAATGGCAGCAAGTCCCATCACGTATCTGATCATGGACAATTGGATGCAGGAATTCGCTTATCATATAGACATTTCCGCTGGGCCATTTCTTCTGGCCGGATTGATAGCAATCTGCTGTGCGTTGTTTACAATAAGCTTCGCCACGGTCAAGACTGCATTAGCTGATCCTGTGAAGTCTCTTCGGACCGAATGATTCTATTGCTTCCAAGATACAGAGATTGAAAACCCTTGATCTCATGCTTTGAGAGTATAATAATTTTTCTATATTAGTAGTTAACTACGTAGTCAATTACTTAATTAATACATCAACAGGAGATCAAGCAATGAACCAACAATCATCGAATGAATTTGGCTTTCTGGGGATCTCTACCAGAATGCAGCAACTGGGGGACCGGCTTCGAAAGGGTGCAACAAGAATTTACAAGGAAGAGGGGATAGACTTTGAATCGAGGTGGTTTCCAGTGGTTTTCCTGTTGATGAAGGAAGGCCCGATGGGGGTGATGGAAATAGCAGACAGATTGGGCTTTGCGCATCCTACAGTGGTTATCACTGTGAGGGAGTTGAAAAAGAAGAAGCTCATCAGTTCAATCCAGGACAAAACAGATGGCAGGAAAAAACTTTTATCCCTTTCCAAAAAAGGGACAGAGCATGTCGAACTGATGAAACCTCTCTGGGACCGGTTTGCAGAAGTGAATGCCCTACTATGCGACAATACGCATAATCTCCTACTGGCTATCGAAGCCGTGGAGATCAAATTGAACCAGAAGAGTATGCACCAGCGAATGATAGAAAAGAAGCATGAACACCAGGATACTAACATTTGACCCTAAATACCAGAGCGCTGTAATTCAACATATTCTCGAGATCGATAATGGCGAGTTTGATCTGAACCTGAGCCTTGAAGACCAACCGGACCTGACTGACATCAACAAGGCGTACATCAAACCAGGCGGAAATTTCTGGGTCGCGGTCGACCAAAACGACACGGTGATAGGGACCATTGGTGTTTGCAACATGGAAAACGGCCTCGGCTATCTACGGAAAATGTTCGTTAAGCCCGCATACCGG
>JANQSY010000085.1 GCA_028279065.1 Cytophagales bacterium | reverse complement strand
CGAAGGACTGGATACTGAGGTGAACCATCCTAATGCTATCTGTTTCCGTCCTCTGAAGAACTTGTTGTTGAATTATCTGCAGTTACTACTGTTGTCTCCATCCGGATGAACCTCTGAGTTCTTTCATCAAGTCCTGCGATGACCGCGGGGTGATGAGCATGACCCCTAGCCTTCTGGGGGCGATACAGGCCAAGGAAGCCGTCAAGGTCCTTTTAAGGGATAAGTTTTTAAAAGACTTTTATTTCCATGTAATGGATACAAAATCCTGGCAGCACAATAGTTTTTCAGCCACAAGGAGCAAGAAATCATCAAATCAGAAGATCAAAGATGCATATGGGGGTTGGTGTAATTCTGGCAGGGTCAAGGAGATCGACCTGGAAACAGCAAATAAAATGAATGCCCTTTTAGTCGATGTCAGAGAGGAGGATGAGTTCAATAGTTTTCACCTTGACCAGGCGGTGAATATTCCTCTGAGCAGAATTGAGGAAAGGACTCACGAATTGGAAGTATCACGGGAAATCGTCCTTTATTGCAAAACCGGACAAAGAAGTCTCTCAGGAGCTGAGATCCTAAGACATAAGGGATTTAATAAGGTGTTCTCACTTAGCTCCGGGATTGAAGAAATGATCCCTGATCTGGGATGAACTTTCCATTTTCCTGACTTTTCCTTCATCTATCATTAACAGATTAGCCCCCTTCATCTTCGCATCTTCCAATTCATGGGTACTGAAAAGGATATACCTTTTGTCCTGATCTGGCAGCTCCTCAATTGCCTCCCTGCAAATAAATCCATGATAAGGATCCAGACCTGAAAAAGGCTCATCCAGGAACATGAATTCCGAATTTTCAATCAAAGTCCTGATCAGGCCCAAGCGTAGCTTTTCCCCTCCTGAAAGCGAATCGCATGGGTCTTCAGGGTAGAATTTCAGGCCGAAGGTTTTCATCAATGAATCGGCCTTGGACCGTTGTTCCTTACTTGGTTTACTTCCCAGGAAAATATTCTTCTCTATAGATAACTTGGGAAAAATCCCTCCTCCTTGGGGTAAGTAGGCTACATTTCTTGTACGATACATGGGTGTCTTGATTGGATCGCCATCCTGAAGATGGATCCCCGGGGAAAGGCCTATTAAATGCCTTATCAGTAGTGTTTTTCCAGCCCCTGAGGCCCCAAAAAGTACATTTATTCCCCTTTCCATATAACCCTCAAGGTCGTACTCCATTCCATTTTCCAACCATGTCTTAAGCTTAAAGGCTACCATACAACTTTTGGTCTTTTGCTCTTAAACCAATAAAACACGATCCCAAGGGTGAAAATGGAGATGAGGACCATTATCAGGGAAAGTTGGTTGGCCTGCGAATAATCCATTGCCAAAACCCGATTATAGATCTCAATGGAAGCAACCCTGGTTTGCCCGGGAATATTCCCTCCGATCATCAGGATCAGACCAAATTCCCCCAGGGTATGGGCAAAGGACATCATGAAGCCAGCTACGAGTCCTTCACTAAGGTGTGGGAATAAAAGCTTCCTGAAAATAAAAGGCCTGGATCTCCGGGCCACCATACCCAACTCGACGAAGGATGAAGGCATTGATTCCATAGAAGATATCAATGGATTGACCATAAAGGGGATCCCAAAAATTACGGAAGCAAGGATCAGACCCTGAAAGCTGAACACCATGGTTAATCCTATTTCTCCCAGTATCCCACCCACAACTGAATTGGGTGAAAACAAAAGGAGAAAATAGAATCCCATTACCGTAGGGGGAAGAACAAGGGGCAGATTTGCCAATATCCTTAGAAAGATCGAAAGCAAACCTTTGCTGAAATAAATCCAATAGGCTATTATGTTGCCCAGGAAGAACAGAATGATCGAGGTGCTGAAGGCAAGGGTCAGACTTAAAACTATTGGATCGACTTCTTTCATTTCACAGCACTAAAAAGAAAAACTCCTTCCAGATGGTCTTGCTTTGCTCATTATTTAGCCGTTCAAAGACCCGCTTGCTATCCTCATTCTCAATGAGGAGATGGACCCTGTTTTCTATAGACTTTTCTTTCATTTCCAGAACATGCCCACCAAGGTTTTCTCGAATTTTAAGAATAGAGTTAGATGTAAGGGCAAGATCCACCCCTTCTGATCTTATGAATTGATTAACCTGGATGATCCCATCTCCATATACCCTGGTCCCATTGATCCCAAGGGTTTCAATTTCCACCTCCCCCATCTGACCGAATGGGGTTGTTCTGGGATCAGAGAGCGCAACCCTGGTATCTGCTGACCCATAGCCAATTAATTCCTTCGGCACGATCTTTTCCCTACTCCATAGGACCAGGTAACCCTTGTTCAATATAGACGACATCTCCTGACCTTGGTTTCTCGATTCAATTCTCTTTGAGATATCAGGGTCAGCACAAATGAATAAATGGAAGGGAGCTCCATTTTCAATCTGATGGAAGAGATTCATAGTGGCACCAGGAATGACATGAACCTGATCTTCCAGTGAATTTTCTCTTACCCATTCCTCAAGAGCGAAATAGATATTAGAAGAGCAGGCGATCCGTACCTGGGAAAAGGTATTGATCCCAATAAAAAGAAAGAGCAGTATTAATGTGCCAGGCCTTTTCATCCTCCGATCAGGGACATGGAGGTCAGTTTGGTATGTTTTTCAGCCTCTAACCCATTTTCGGGCCGCTTAGAATACGATTGATTGATTGCCCTTTCGATCTCGGCTTCTTTCCCGTTTCTGAGCAGGTATCTCAGATCAAGCTCATCCTTTCCATAGAGACAGGTTTTTACCCTTCCAATTGCCGATATCCTGATTCGGTTGCATGATCCGCAAAAAGTTCGTGTGAAGGCCGGGATCACCCCAATGGAACCCTGAAAACCGATTGGGGAGGTATTAAAGCTTGAAGAACCGATCTCATGGTCATTGAAATCCATAGATCCCCAATGCGATCTAAGGGTATCTTTTATAGCTTCATGATCAATAAACCCCCTTTGCTTTCCAAGTCCGTTAAATGGCATCTCCTCGATAAACCTCACCTGAACTGGAAAATCTTTTGCCAATTCCGAAAAGGGAATGATCTCGTCATCATTGACCCCCTTCATAACAACAAAGTTGACCTTGGTCTTGAACCCTGATTCGATCAGGTCAAAAAGGCATTTCTGAACTTTTTCAAAATCATCTCTGGCAGTGATCCTTAGAAACCTACCAGGATCAAGGGTATCAAGGCTGAGGTTGATCTGCTCGATCCCAATCGATCTTAGATCATTAAGATATTTTCCTAATAGCACACCATTGCTGGTAATGGCCAGGGTAACGTCAGGGTGATTTTTCCTCAGGTCCTTTAAAAAATAAATGAGGTCCTTTCTTACAAAGGGCTCCCCTCCTGTTATTCTAATCTTTGAAACCCCCAAATCGATGAATTTCCTTACCAAAAGGCCTAGTTCCTCAAAAGTCAACAACTCGTTCTTGGGGAGAAATTTCATTTTCTCAGAAGGCATGCAGTAAAAGCAACGGAGGTTGCATCGGTCGGTGACAGAAAGCCGCAAATACTCCAAGGGTCGGTTGAAACCGTCAAATATTTTTTTTGATCCGCTTATGGCCTGAAAGTCTTGAAAAAGCAATGATATGAGAAAAGTTTGAAGTCCGAAGTTTGAGGTTGGGTTTTTTTGCCGGCAACTTCAATCTTCGAACTCCGGACTCATATTCATATTTTTATCGAATGACTTTTAGGTACAGGATCAAACTGTTTGGTATCACTGAAGAGATTGTGGGCAGATCGGAATATGACTTGGAATCAAAGGAAAAAATGGACTCAGAAGCATTGATCATGGCCATGAAATCCTCTTTTCCCGATCTAGAAAAGATCCATTCCCTAATGCTTGCTGTAAACCAGCAGTACTCCCAAGAAAAAACAGAATTAAACCCGGATGATGAGATCGCCCTCATTCCCCCGGTGAGTGGAGGATGAACGGAACACAGATCACTTCCCTACCCCTGGATCCAAAAGAAGCTGTGGATTTCATCAGAACCCCTGAAACAGGAGGCATTTCTGTTTTCATAGGCAGTGTCCGGGATAAAAACCGAGACAAAAGGGTTATTGGACTGCATTATCAAGCATACGATACAATGGTTTTGAAGCAAATGGAACAAGCGATCATAAAGGCCAGGGAAAAATGGGACCTGACCAGGGTCTTCACCGGCCACCGCAAAGGTGACCTTAAGATCAAGGATGTAGCAATAATCGTTGCCTGTTCCTCAGTCCACCGAAAGGAAGCTATTGAAGCTACTTCATGGTTGGTTGATGAACTAAAAGCTACCTTACCCATCTGGAAAAAGGAGATCTACGAAGACGGTTCAAATTGGCTTGACTCAACACCCTAGCAATGAGAGTAAAGGATTTAAGGATCTATCCAATCAAGGGACTTGGTGGCCAAAGGGTAAGCTCAATAAAGATCTGCGGGGAAAGGAAGATCCTTTCCGACCGAAGGTTTTTAATGCTTACCAATGAAGGAGAAGTCCTGAATGCGAAGAAAAGTGAAGCTGTTCACAGACTTAGGATAGATTATTCGCAGGATCTGGAAGTGTGCAAAATCGATGGAAACTGGTTTGAGCTTAGGGAAGGAAACATTGAATTGGAGAAATGTATTTCTGATGCGCTGGAACAAAATATTGTCCTAAAGGATCAGGGTGGTTCCCCCATTCCGGATAGACCGGAATGGCCTGGGCCAAACCTGGTAAGTGAACAGTCCATAATTGAGATCGCTTCCTGGTTTCCTGGAATATCTACAGAGGAACTGATCCGGAGGTTCAGGGCCAACATGGTACTCGATGAGGAGGCCCTCCCTCCCTTTTGGGAGGAGATCGAATTAGCCAGAGGAGCACAGCTGGTTTTTCCTTTGGCAACCTTAATTGCTTTTAAATCCTGCGAAAGATGTCCGGTGCCTGCAAGAAATTCATTTACCGGAGAGACCACCAAAGGTTTTCAAAAGGAATTCGTCAGGAACAGAGAAAACCACAATTCAGGCTTGAACGCCTTTGGCACAAAGCACCTCTATTATTTTTCACTGGTAAGTCAGATCGGAGAAATGAAGGAAGATCCCGAATTCAGGATTGGTGATCAAGTAAGGCTTCTAGATCCCCGGGAGTATTGATATTCTTCCATGAAGGGCTCAACGGAACCATTTTGAAATCATTCTCGGTGACGAATCGTCTGGCCTTTAATTTATTCGAAGAAATAGCCTCTTTAAGACTGAGCAGACAAGCAGGTTCATAAATACCCATTAATGGTTCGGGCTTCTCCGTGGCTTTGTTGTAGAGTATCGTTCCATTTGCTGAAGTGTCCCGTTCCTTGATCAATGCCCTTAATGGTTCAGCATCCTCCAGGTACACATCGACAGGAAGTGAAAAAAAAGCATTGTCCGGGTAGTGTTTCAGAGCTGAATATATCCCTCCCAATGGCCCCAATCCAGGGATCATATCCGGAATATTCAACATAAAGGGATCATCTATCTCAGGACCCGAAAAAAAGGTTTTCTGGACGAATGGACCCAAATACTCATACTGGATCTCTGCCAGAGTTCTTCCCTTGATCCGGATAAGGGCCTTGTCCTGTCCCATACGCCTGCTTTCCCCTCCCCCTAAGATCAATCCGCAAATTCCCATTCCCTATTTTTTGAAATCCGATTTTCCTCCGGATTTACTGACCAATTCAGTTTCCTTGATGACGATCCCTTTGGAAATGGATTTACACATATCATATATGGTCAATGCAGCAATGCTAGCTCCGGTCAAAGCTTCCATTTCCACGCCGGTTTTGGCACTCGTTTTTACTCTGCACTGGATCTCAAAGAATCTCTCTCCTGTCTTTTCAATCTCGATCTGAATATCTTCGATCTGAAACGGGTGGCACATGGGAATAAGTTCTGCCGTCTTCTTTACAGCCATGGTGCCGGCGATGATCGCTGTCTGAACTACCAGGCCTTTCTTGGTTTTAAGTTCCTCAGCAGATGCTACCCCGAGGTTTGAAGGAAATTCCAAAACCGATCTCGCTATGGCCTCCCTGATGGTTTCATCTTTCCCTGAAACATCCACCATTTTGGCCTGTCCTTTATCTGAAATATGCGATAGTTTTGGCTCTCCCATTTTTATTAGGGCACCAAAGGAACTCATATTTATCATGATATCGGTAAGCGAGGCAGAAAAAATCATCTTTGATCAGCTTTTTGAAGCAGATGTAAGGAACCTGACATTGAAGGAGGCTCAAAACAGGATCCTGGCAGAACCGATCCTTGCTGACAGGCCCTTCCCTCCATATTCAAGGGTTGCCATGGATGGAATTGCACTTAAATATTCAGACCTGCAGGGTGGTAACCAACTCAAGGTCCAGGACATCCAGTTGGCTGGTGAACCAGCCAAATCCTTGGAAGATGGCGGGTATTGCATTGAGGTGATGACAGGTTCGATCCTGCCGCAAGGTGCAGATACCGTTATCCCTTATGAAGAGATTAAAATTGAGGAAGGAAGGGCAAAGCTAAATTCAGGAAAGCTGGAAAAGGGCCAAAACATTCACCTTGAAGGAGCTGATGCAAGGAAAGAGGATGAATTGGTCTCAGTTGGAACTATCCTCTCCACTCCGGAGATCGGTATTGCGGCAAGCGTGGGAAAGTCTGAGCTGAAAACCTATTCCTCACCCGAAGTAGCAATTATATCTACGGGAGACGAGATCATCCCCATCGATCAGAAACCTAAACCTCACCAGGTCAGGTCTTCGAATTCTTATAGTATCAAATCTGGGCTCTTGCAATTGGGAATTGAAGCCGAAACCTTCCATCTTCCTGATCAAAGGGATACACTCATTAAAGAGATCGGCAGTATAAAGGAGAGGTTCAAGATCCTGATCCTTATCGGGGGTGCATCAAAAGGGAAGGCTGACCATGTTCCTGAGGTCCTTGAGCATCTTGGGATCAAAAAGTCATTTCATGGAGTTGCCCAAAGGCCCGGAAAGCCTTTCTGGTTTGGTAAGGATGCCGAGACTTTTGTTTTTGGTTTCCCGGGAAACCCAGTCTCGGCTTTCCTTTGCTTCTACAGATATGTCAAACCATGGATCATTAAATCCCTTGGAGGAGAGAACGTTAAAAGACAGGCGATCCTGACTGAAGAATTTGGCTTTAAAAAGCCTTTGACACTTTTTTTACAAGGCAAGGCTGATCATAGAGAGGGAAAGACATTGGTGAAACCAGTTCCTGGAGGAGGGTCAGGGGATCTAGTCAATCTTTCTAAAGCAGATGGGTTCCTGGAATTGCCAGCCGATAAAAATGAATTTGGAATTTGGGAAACCTATTCCTGGTTTCCTTTCAGATAAGAGCTACTTGCACTTGAAGCCGTCCATCACCAACCAGCGGTCTTCACTCAGATAGAGTTTTCCGCCCATCGCTCTCAGGGCAAGGTTGGTCTGATGCCCATCGGAACGCATAAGCTCAAGGTAGGGAATACCATAGTGCACAACTACATCCCATTTTCCCTTGTACAGGTTTTTTCCCCCGTCTGGCAATGGTTCGATCATTTGATAATCCTTGTTATCACACAGGTTGATCCAAGGGGTTTGTTTTACATTATCCAAACCTTCTCCCTGCTGGATCTCGCCCTTCTTATAAGCCCGCTTCACCGATTTACCTTTCATGTCGAGGAACCACTGAATAGCCAGAGGATGGTCCTCGACCTCATAGTAGTGAAGCGATTTTGCAATTAGGTCGGGATACTCCTCATGCCTAGAATGATACTTTTTCTTCTCAACGATCGAAAAGATGATCACTCCATGACCATTACTGCTCAAAGTAATTGCCCCATGGCCTGCAGCCGTATTTCCTTCCGAAGTTCCGCTGATATCAAAAGTATAAATACTATCCCCTATCGCCTTGACCTCAGATGAAGGTTTTAGATCCAATTCTTCATCCTTGTATCCATCTTTGATGAAAGCAAGCATATCATCAATGGTTTCATGATCATGACGAAATATCAGGATAAAGCCCGGTTCATGTTCTCCCATCAACAATATTTCAGTGCCATTGTTCTGAGCTTCTAGGCCTTGTGGAAGGTCGAATTTGATTCCCAGGTATGGGGCATTGACCGTGCCTGATTTAATCACCAGGTCTTCATCCGTGATTTGAAAATTTGATTGGGTTTTAGGAATGATTGCTCCATCATCCCTGACGAATTGTATTTCGTACGGATGAGAGTAATCCGGCTTACCATCCGCCATATAGTCAACAATTACAAAATGGAGAATGTCCCCCATATAGAAGATCTCCACATGCTTCTTTCTCTCGAAGAAATCCATTGTCCCAATAGCTCGCTCGCCTTCAATATGAGCAACGATCTTGTAAGACCCTCGGTCATCATGGAACTCTCCCCTTATTTCGTTGTCTTCCTCCGTAAGCTCCAGATAGGAGATCTCGCCATAAAAATTATGAATGTATTTCCCGGCCAAACTATTCGCCCATATCTGCATTGGAAGAATCGCAGCGACCAGGAAAGTTAAGAGCCTATTTCTCACACCCGTTTGTTTCTCCAAAATTATGAAAAAACCAGCTTTTAGAATTAATCAACTCCGTGCATTAGTTTATTTAATTGCCCTTTGAACAATACGATCAGGATGGCGATCCCAATAAGCACGAAACCTATATTGGAGAACACATTGTTGTAAATGTCCAATTGGGCTCCCAGGTCGGTTACTTCTCCTCCGGAGCCCTCCCCTCCTGTAAGGCTGGCGATCTTACCTGCAACGAAATTGGCGATGGCAAAACTGAGGAACCAACCTCCCATTGCTGTTCCGGAAATATTCTTGGGTGCGAGTTTGGTTACCATGGACAACCCGATTGGAGAAAGAAAGAGTTCACCAGTGGTATGCAATAGATAAAGTACCAATAGAGTGAGCAATGGAACCTTGTAATCTACAGCGAAGTAGTTCGCAGCAACAGTAGCTACCAGGAACCCAAGTCCCAATTGGAGGATCCCGAGCGCGAATTTCATTGGTAGGCTGGGGTTCTTACCCATTTCAGATAGTTTGATCCACATTACCGAGAAGATGGATCCAAAGACGATTATGAAGAATGGATTGAAGAACTGGGTCATGGCTGCAGGCATGGTCCATCCGAAAATCGTCCTTTCAACATTTCTCAAAGCAAAGAGGGTCAGTGACGTACCAGCTTGTTCAAAGCAAGCCCAGAAGGTTATGTTGATTACCATAAAGATCACCAGGGCGATCATTCTGTCTCTCCAGATCGGACCTTCTTTCACACCTGCGGAGATCAGGCTCCAGGCAACATAAATGAAAACCCCAAGAAGGAGGTAATCCATGACCTCATTAAAGCTGATCAGGAAGAAGCAGACCGGGATTGTGAAGATAGAAGCTACCACTATGACCTGGACCCAGGTAAATGGTCCAAATACCTTTTTCTTGCCTTCCTCAGTTACGTCCAATCCCTGAGCATCCTTATAAAGATCCCTTCCAAACCAGAAGATCACCAGGGCAGCCAGCATCCCTGCTCCTGCCAACGCAAATCCATATCTGAAATCATAAACCTCACCCACATATGCAACTACCGAAGTTGCGAGGGCAGCACCCACATTGATCCCTATGTAGAAAATGGTAAAACCAGAATCCCTTCTTGGATCCCCATCCTTGTAAAGTTTTCCTACGATGGTAGAGATGTTGGCTTTGAAGTATCCGTTTCCAACGATGATACCTCCCATACCAACAAAAAGCCAGAATTCATTCCCCCCCAGGATAAGAAACTCGCCAAGCGACATCAAAACGGCTCCAAGCATGATCGCAAAGCGATAACCCAAAAAGCGGTCTGCAAGCTTTCCACCTAAAACCGGCGCCGCATAGACCAAACCGGTATAAGCCCCATAGATCAGGGAAGCTTCAGCATCGCCCTTAAAAAGGGATTGAACCAAATAGAGGGTCAATAAAACCCTCATACCATAAAAGCAGAACCTTTCCCACATCTCAGAGAAGAAAAGGATGACCAAACCCTTGGGATGGCCTAGAAAGGTGGCTTCCGCGGGCATAGCCGTGGATTTATCTTGAAGATCGTGATCCATAAATAACTGGGGTCAAATTTTTTGAGGCCGAAAAAATACAATTCGAGGAGTAAATAACAAACCCATACCACAAATACCCATACAGGCTAAGTTTTAAGTAAAATGTGGTATGTGGCCCTTTGTCCAGAGTTTGAACGTTTGGAATTCGGAGTTTGAACGTTTGGAATTCAAAGATTTAGAGTACCATGAGCGATCCACAGCTCCGTTAGAACTCTACTTCAAACTGCCAAACTTCGAACTTCGGACTGTTAATTATTTAAGGTAGCTTTCCATTTCATTGGGTAAAGTTTGAACCTTATTTTTGCGCCCTCATTTTTAACCACTATTACTAATGATCCATCACGGACAAAAATCATCTAATGGCCTTGATAAGGCCGGAATCGATCAGGCAAAAGAGGTTTTTTGGAATTTAAGCCCAGCAGAACTATCGGAAAGGGCTGTAAGCAATGGTGAAGGGGTAATTACCGATACCGGAGCATTTATGTGTGACACCGGAGAATTCACCGGAAGATCGCCCAAGGACCGCTTTGTGGTTGAAGATGATAAGACCAGGGAAAGTGTTTGGTGGGGGCCTGTCAATATCAAGATCTCAGAAGAGCATTTTGACGGTCTTCATAAAAAAATGATAAAGTACCTGGAAGACAAGACCCTTTATGTCCGAGATGCTTATGCCGGTGCGGATGAGAATTACCGTTTAAGGCTGAGGGTGATCAATGAACTTGCCTGGCATAACCTTTTTTGCAATAATATGTTCATCAGACCTCCGAAAGAGGATCTGGATGATTTCGATCCTAGTTTCACCATTATATGTGCTCCAGGGTTCAAGGCAGATCCTGCAGTAGATGGAACGCGCCAGGAAAACTTCGCCATCTTGAACATGAGCAAGAAAATGATCCTTGTTGGCGGCACAGCCTACTCAGGAGAGATGAAAAAAGGGATCTTCAGCGTATTGAATTACCTTCTACCCCATGATCATGGTGTACTGAGCATGCACTGCTCTGCCAACATTGGGGAAGAGGGAGATACGGCAATTTTCTTTGGCCTTAGCGGAACAGGAAAAACCACGCTTAGCGCTGATCCAAATCGTGGGTTGATCGGTGACGACGAACATGGATGGACTGAGAACAGCATTTTTAATTTCGAGGGGGGTTGCTATGCCAAGGTCATTGACCTGAGCAGGGAGAAAGAACCTCAGATCTGGGATGCCATCAGGACAGGGGCCATAGTGGAGAACACCAGGTTCGTTACCGGTACCAAGACCATCGATTACACCAATGCCGAGGTTACGGAAAATACCAGGTCTGCTTACCCTATCGACCATATCAGCAACGCTGTTGAACCTTCCATAGGAGGTGTCCCTAAAAATATTTTCTTCCTGACCTGTGATGCTTTCGGTGTATTGCCTCCGATCTCAAGGCTTCAAAAGGGTCAGGCCATGTATCATTTTATTTCAGGTTACACAGCAAAGGTTGCAGGTACTGAGGCTGGAATCACCGATCCTGTAACTGCCTTCTCCGCCTGCTTTGGATCCCCGTTCCTTCCTCTTCACCCAACTAAGTACGCAGAAATGCTAGGGAAGAAAATGGAAGAAACCGATGTGAAGGTCTGGTTGATCAATACTGGTTGGTCTGGTGGTCCTTTTGGTGTGGGTGAAAGAATGAGCCTGAAATACACCAGAGCGATGATCACAGCTGCGCTAAGAGGTGAGCTTGACAATGTTGGTTACCATACCCATGAGATCTTCGGTCTTGATATTCCAGATGAATGCCCGGCCGTTCCTGCCGAGATCCTTGATCCAAAAAACACCTGGGAGGATAAGGAGGCTTATGACGCTAAGGCCAACCAGCTTGCTCAAAAGTTCGTGGAGAACTTCTCAAAATACGAGGATTTCGCGAATGAAGAGATCATGGCGGGGGCTCCAGTTGCTGGGAAGGTAAACTCCTAAAATCACCGGAGATAGGAAGAAACAACCCTTCAAAACCGATAGAAGATCTGTACCCTGGCCCCAAACCATGACATTGAAGGGTCTCCATCGTCCTCATAATAACTAATGGGTTGAGAGCCAACATAGGTTTTGCTTTCCCGAACCAGGAATGAAAACCCTCCCTCAAGGTTAAAACCCACCCGCTCCGATATATAGCAGAATCTCCCAACGGTCAAAAGCAAAAAACCATAGTTCCATTCATATTCTCCGTTGTTCTCAAAGTAGAAGGTCAAGCGTTGATCAAAGTGCCAGGTGGGCAATTCTGGGAATTGTTTTGAGTGCTCGAAGAGAAGCTGATGATTCAGGGAAACCTGATAAACAGTAGTCTCGGTTGGGAAAAATGCGCCAACCCCAAGACCAAGAGCATTGTACTTGCTCAGATCCCTCATGAGTTCCAGATGATACAGATCGGGCCATCCTAGTCCAAAGCTGGCTTTCCAGGGCCGCGGTGGATCGACCCACTTTTTGCGCTGGGCAAAACTATTTGAGGGTTGTCCCAAAAGGACGACTAGCATGCAAAAGCTCAGAAATTTCAAAAATGTTGCTTGACTCGACTTAAAGGTCACAGATGGCAATGGTGAAATTCCCATTCGCATAAAAATTGTCATTTTCATAAACATCTATCCGTGCGGTTAATGTTCCATTTGTTGTATCCACATTTAGGATCTCAAATGCTCCACAGGTTGTCTGTTTAGATTTTGGAACTATGCTCAGTGAGTCATACCATAAAAATCCACATATGGCATAAGTGGTGCCCGCCGGATTGAACAAACGGTATTCCCCAGTTTCAAATACTCCTGAAGATCTTTCAAGTAGGGTTAATTGGATTGTAGGCCTGAATTGGAACCCGCAAGGAAAAAACTGATAGATGGAATCGAAATTATAAAACAGGTGCCGGATTTTGCCATCCATTGTATCCACCGTGGCAAATCCTCCCTGGAATTCCCAAGGATCTCCATTAATTACTCCCTTTAGATTCTGGTTCTGATAATTTGGGGGGCAATTGGCCTGAGGATTCACATTTTTGGAATCCTGATCACATGCCACAACGAAAACCAGCCAAAAAATATGAATCCTATAGGTCACAGATGGCAATGGTGAAATTCCCATTCGCATAGAAATTGTCATTCTTGCGGACATCCATCCTGCCTGTAATAATATCATTGATGGTATCTATGCTGAGGATCTCATAATACCCACATGTGGCTTCCACAAGGGTAGGATTGTTGGATGCATCATACCAGACAAAGC
>JANQSY010000063.1 GCA_028279065.1 Cytophagales bacterium | reverse complement strand
ATTCTGAATATCTATGAAGAGACCCTTGCAGATCAGGAAGACCCGAGATGGAGGATCGAGCATGCTCAGGTGGTAAGTCCTGACGATCAAAGGAGGTTTTCAAGAAAAATACTTCCATCAGTGCAGCCAACCCATGCTACTTCGGATATGAGGTGGGCGGCGGATAGATTAGGCCCTGAACGTGTAGGACATGGATATGCTTATAAAAACCTGCTGAACCAAGCAGGTGTGCTTCCTTTGGGCAGTGATTTTCCAGTGGAAGACATCAATCCCCTTTATGGATTCTATGCTGC
Organism: Cytophagales bacterium; assembly: GCA_028279065.1. Taxonomy (GTDB): domain Bacteria; phylum Bacteroidota; class Bacteroidia; order Cytophagales; family CCMP332; genus JANQHS01. Next base: position 43,026 of record JANQSY010000063.1, on the reverse strand, counting down.
TGTGGCGAGGCAAGACCACGACGGATATCCGGAGGATGGATGGCAAATGGAAAACAGTCTTTCAAGAGAGGAAGCCTTAAAAGGAATGACCACCTGGGCCGCTTTCTCACAATTCGAGGAAAACCAAAAAGGTATGATCAAGGAAGGCTATCTGGCGGACATCGTCATCCTCGAAAAGGATATAATGACCATACCCTTAAAGGAGGTTTTGGAACCCATAGTGTATGCTACCATGGTCAATGGGGAATTCGTCTACCAAAAGTAGGCAATGGAGAATTAGTGCCTTTAGCAGCTGCACAGAAGTATACCCAAGCACTATGGAATGGCAGAAGCTGATAGTGTATTTGTTGGGTCATCGTGAAGGTCATTTCCATTGAATAATCATAATCCATAACAAAAAGACAACCTCATGTTATGGCATGAATAAGAAAAAAAAATTACCTTGAGTTCTTAATACCTACATAGGCATGAAATCTATTCGCTTCTCGATCTTGATCCTTCTTACTTCGCTATTTATTCAAATCGACTCATATGCCCAGAGTGTAGTCGGTAGTTCAGGAGGATTTGATGGCACATCCAATGCGCATATAAACTGGACCCTAGGGGAATTGATGATCGGATCCTTCGAAAATCCAAGCTCACATATTGGAGAAGGGTTTAACCAGCCTGCTTATACTCTAACTGGGTTATCGGACAATCCCAAGCTCGGGATATTTAAGGTTTATCCTAATCCGGTAGTTGACTTACTTATAGTTGAAATGGTACGGGAAAAATCCCAGCTAGAATTCGAAATATTTGACATAAATGGAAAAGTCGTTGCAAGAGGAAACACAGAGGGGCTGAAGAATCACATTGATCTAAGCATGATGTCTTCGGGAAGCTACCAACTTATCCTGAAAACGAAAGAATCCGAATCAACGAACGTATACAAACTGATAAAGAACTAGGAATTGTAATCAACATGAAAACCTTAACCAACACATTAGCAATTGTACTGACCTTATTTATTTCAATTTCCTCAATTGCTCAGAGCCCAAATTTATTTAAGTATCAAGCGGTCATCCGGGATAATTCAGGAAATCCATTGGTCAATCAAGCAATCGGAGTAAAGCTAAGTATCCTGTCATCATCAAGTTCAGGCACAGTAGAGTACTCTGAGGAACACACTGTCACAACAAGCGATTATGGGGTCATAGGCCTGGATGTAGGTGGAGGGTCAGTTCTCAGCGGAAACTTTTCTAATATTGATTGGGGCGGAGATTCCCATTTTTTGAAAGTTGAAATGGACCTTACTGGTGGCACTAACTATAACACCCTGTTAGGAACCACTCAACTGCTCAGTGTCCCCTATGCATTGAGTGCGGGGTCAGTTGAAAATTCAACTTGGTCTGTCAGCGGAAACGACATTTTCTATAGTCAGGGAATGGTTGGAATTGGGAACACCTCGGCTCTTTCTTCGGCCACCGGAGATTTGAACATAGCTGGAGAAGTTGGAGGGTATTCCTCCAATGGAGTTCGAAAGTTTCGTCTTTTTTCCGGAGGAAGTTCATCTCCGGGTTCCATTGGGGTTTTTGGACCAAACGGAAACGAAAATGTGGGACTTACGAGTAACACCGCTAATAGCAACTATGGTGGCTTAACGGTATCGAATAATCTCGGAGATCACAAAGTGACCGCCTCCATAATCTCACCATCAAATGTTGGATTCGTTTTGATCGAAGGAGGAAATGGATCGGAAAATATTGCTCTAAACTCTACCGATCCGAATGTAGGATGGATAGGGATCAAAGGATCGACTAGCCAAGATCTATTCCGTATTTCGCAATTTTCCGGGGTTCAAGGCGGAGCGTTCGAGGCATTTGGGCCAAATGGAAATCTCAATATCGCCGGGGCCGCTCTTTCCGGATTTAGCAACCATGGCTATTTAGCTGTTTTAGACGCTTCCGGAACAATTCAAGCCGGGATGTATGTCAACAATACCGGTGACGGAATTGTATTCGGTGATACCAAGAATTTTAGGATGGATCACCCCAGTAAACCCGGGAAAGAGATCTGGTATGCCAGCTTAGAAGGCCCTGAAGCAGGCGCATACTGCAGGGGAACAGCGAGTCTGATCAATGGGTATGTTCAGGTACCCCTACCAAACCACTTTGCTGAAGTAGCAAACGTAAAGGATATGACCGTTACTCTCACACCTCTAAGCCTGGAATCAAAGGGATTAGCCGTAACCACGAAGGAGGAAGGCTACATTGTTGTTCAGGAACTGCATGGTGGAAAGGGCAATTATGATTTCGATTGGGAGGTGAAAAGCGTTAGGAAGGGTTATGAAAATTACCAGGTGGTTCGAGATGCGTCTGACATCAACATACAGTCAGGCAGCCCCTCAGCGGATTTGTCTTCTCAAACCATTGAATCTGTTGAGAAAGAAGCGACACACGATTCAGAGAGTGTCGAAGGATCGAATAAGTAATGTCTTGGCTATGAATCCAGGATAACACTTGAAATGGTTGTTTCTGATGGCATGTAGGCATATATGACTCTTCGCTCCTCAAGGGAATCGTGCTGGAGACTTTCAGGTAAATAATACAATCTACAGTTCGCATAAAGCCAAGCCGATTAGCTTATATGGCTATGTTTGAATAGCTAATTAAGGTTATTTTGGTACCTGTTTTCACTCGTGAACAATGAAATTATGAGAAGATCAAAGATCGCAGGACTTGGCTTTTACGTGCCTGAGAAAGTCATCACCAACCATGACCTTGAAAAGATCATGGATACTTCCGATGAATGGATACAGGAAAGGACAGGGATCAAGGAAAGAAGGTTTTACGATCCGGACTCCGACACAGTTGCCAATATGGGGGTCAAGGCAGCAGAAATAGCCATCGAAAGGGCAGGAATAAAAAAGGATGATATAGATTTCATCATCATGGCAACTCTCAGCCCTGACTATTGTTTTCCGGGCAGTGGGGTCCTTGTCCAGAAAGAAATGGGCCTGGATAATATTGGGGCGCTTGATGTCAGAAACCAGTGCTCTGGATTTATTTACTCCCTTGCCATAGCCGATAATTTCATCAGAACGGGAGTTTACAACAATGTATTAGTGATAGGATCTGAGATCCATTCTTCCGGATTGGATCTGACCACAAGGGGCAGAAATGTATCTGTGATCTTCGGAGATGGTGCCGGAGCGGCTGTGATCAGTCCTGAAACAAATGAGGGAAAAGGGATCCTGGTTAACCACCTTCATTCACAGGGTGAATTTGCTGAAGAATTGGCTGTGATCAACCCTGGTTCAAGTGGGAAGGAAAGGCTTACCGTTGATATGGTAAAAAATGCGGAGATCTTTCCTTATATGAATGGGAATCATGTCTTTAAGCATGCTGTAACCAGAATGCCGGAAGCGATCATGGAGGCATTGGAGACAACGGGAAAATCCTTCGAAGATATTGACCTGATCATTCCCCACCAGGCAAATGCAAGGATCACTGAATTTATTGCCAAGAAATTTGGTTTGGGTAAAGACAAGGTGGTTAGTAACATCCATAAATATGGAAACACAACCGCTGCTTCTATCCCGATCGCTATGACAGAAGCCTGGGAAGAAGGAAGGATCAAGGAGGGTTCGTTGGTTTGTTTAACAGCCTTTGGAAGCGGGTTTACCTGGGCATCCTCGCTGATCCAGTATTAATTAAGTATTAGTTTGTTTAAAAAAACTTGCTGGCATTAATTTGCCGGCCAAAGAAATCAGTCCCGATGGCGGAAAAAAAGGACAATAAGGAAAACGAATTCAAAGGAGTACAATTCGACAAGAAATTCCTGGAACAAAGGAAGATCTTCTTATGGGGAGAGGTAAGCGATAAAAGTGCCGAAAGGATAGTAAACCGGCTTCTTTATCTGGAAGCGGAAGATCCTGGGAAAGAAATATCCTTTTACATCAACAGCCCCGGGGGAATAGTGACCTCGGGAATGGTGATGATGGATACCATGAATATGATTTCCTCCCCGGTAAAAACGATCTGCATGGGATTGGCTGCTTCTATGGGTTCGATCCTACTGGCCTGTGGTGAGAAGGGAAAGAGGACCATATTCCCTCATGGGAAGGTAATGATCCACCAACCCAGTATAGGAAACATGCAGGGAACAGCCACTGACATAGAGATCACGGCTAACCAGATCCAAAAAACAAAGGAAGAATCTGCAAAGATCCTTGCCGAAAAGACCGGTCAGAAATACGACAAGGTCTTAAAGGATTTTGACCGCGATTATTGGATGGACGCAGGTGAAGCCCTTAAATATGGCATAGTGGATGCCATCGAAAAGAAGATCTAGATCTCGTAATCCCACTCTCCGATCTTTTTGGCAGGATTTCCAGCATAGATCCCCCCAGATTCAAGAATAGACTTCGTAACCACACTACCTGCTCCTATGATACTGCCGGAATTGATCTCAATACCGGGAATAAGGGTAGAATTAGCACCAAATAGGACCTGATCCCCTATCATGGCCCCACCGGCGATCACTGCCCCAGATCCCACATGACAATGTGATCCGATCTTGCATTGGTGTTCAATAATTGCCCCATGATTGAAGATATTATTGTTCCCGATAATACATCCACCCCCAAAAATGGATCCATAAAACACCTGATTGGACCTGAGTTTATAACCCTGCTCTGCAAAATTGCTGTGAATGGAGATCAATCCCAGGATCTGTTTTCCCATACCCTGAAGTTGATCAAATAATCTTACCCTTAGCCTTCCTTTATCATGATCACCCAGACCCAAAACGAAAGAAGAATACTCAACTTCTTCTAATTCCGATAGGTCACCAAGGTTCCTCAATCCCATCATTTCTTCTTTTCCTGGATCATCATCCAGAAAACCTACAAACTCCTGCCCCGTTTCCATTGCAAGGTGAAAACAGGAATGGGCATGTCCACCCGCCCCCAACAACAAAATATTTTCCTTATTCATTAGTTAATTTTACAGGCCTATAAGCCCTATATGCGTCAGGAATTAGCCAAAGAAATAGAAAAAGTAATTCAAAAACATTTTTCAAGGGAGTTCACATTGCACTTGAACCGTCCAATGCTGCCTGAAGGTGTCGAAAATGAGATCCTTGAATGTATCAATTCAAGAGACCTCTCTACAGAAGGGCAATTTCTCGAAAGGGCTGAGAGAACAATTGCCTCCTACTGCAACGCCAAATATGCCCTTTGCACCATAACGGGAACTTCTGCCCTGCAATTGGCTCTCAAAACCCTGGACCTACAACCGGGAGATGAGGTAATAACAAGTCCGTTTTCATTCATTGCTACTGCAAACGCCATTCACCTGGCTGGGGGTGAAGCCATTTTTCTTGACCTTGATCCCAAGCATTTCACCTTAGACCCGGACAGCGTAAGAGATCATATCCAAAAAAATGCCAGGCAGGAAACTAACGGAAGCTGGGTAAACAAGAAAACGGGGAAAAGGATCAAGGCAGTGGTTCCGGTTCAGATCTTCGGCCATGCCTGCGATATGGCTGGTTTTAGGGAAATAGTGAGGGAATTCAATATTCCCGTAATCGAAGATGCAGCCCAGGCCTTTGGGAGCAAACTGGACCAAAAACCTCTGGGTACCTATGGAAGCATGGGGATCTTTTCATTTAACGGAAATAAGATCATTACCTCCGGGCAGGGAGGTTGTCTGGTTACAGATGATGATGATCTATATTCCAGGGCAAAATTGTTGGCAACCAATGCGAGGGCGGGATCCGGAAGTGAAGTGAAGTACCTTGAAAAGGGATTTAATTTTCGAATGGCGAATATCAATGCCTCGATCCTTGGGAGAGAGCTTGAATGGGTGGACCATAAGATTGGGATCAGAAAGAGTTATGTTCGGGACCTGGAAAACGCATTGAGGGGATCGGATATCGAGGTTCTTGGCCCAAGGTCCGGTTGTACCCAGAACCACTGGCAAACAGTTTTGAGATTTAGGAACCAGGAAGAAAGAGAAAAATTCGCAATGGAATTAAAGATCCTCGGCATCCATTATTCTTTTCCATGGCCCTTGATCTCAGATCAAGCTCCTTATATGAACAATCCCAATGATGGATTGAAAATTGCCAAAACAATAATCTCTGAAATTTTACTTCTACCTAGTTCTCCTGACCTTTCATTCAAAATGCTTCCCTATTTTCGGGCGGATTTGGTTAAAAAGGGATAAAAAAAGACATGTCGAACAAATATCTTCCTTATCTACCAGTACTGGTTTTTGTAATTCTCACGGCGGTGTTTTTTCAGCCTTCGGTACTTGGAGATGAACATTTATTCCAAAATGATAAGATCCAATGGAAAGGGGGCTCTTCCGAGGTTTTTAAGTTTCGGGAATCGGAAGGCAAGGAGCCTTTATGGACAAACTCTATGTTTGGAGGAATGCCAGCATATCTGGTATCAACCCTTCATTATGGTGAAAAACATAAACTGATCCTCTCTACCCTGGGGAAGATCTTTGAATCTCCTGCCCATACCATGTTGATCGGAATGATATGTTTTTATGTTCTCTTGCTGACCTTCAGGTTAAAACCAATTCCTGCAGGGATCGGTGCGCTTGCATTTGCTTTCACTTCTTTTTCTATTGTCAGCATGGAGGCGGGTCATAACAGTAAGGTCCTTGCCATGAGCTTGATGCCTTTGCTTTTTGCAGGGATGAACCTAGTATTCAGGAAAAAGCATATCGCAGGTTTGGCCGTCACTTCCTTTGCTGCCTCATTGATCATTGGATCAGGTCATTACCAGATCGCCTATTATTCCACATTGGTAGCCTTTATCTTTTTTGGATTTAAAGTCTACCCTCTTATAAAAGAAAAGGACTGGAAGGAACTCGGGGTCATAATTGCCATTTTCGCAGCCTCTGGTGTGTTGGGCCTTATGCCCAACATGGGTAAACTTCTTACAGTCCAGGAGTACTCAAATTATTCAAACAGGGCAAGATCCGAACTGGTCAACGATAAGGTTCAGACCAAGGAAAAAGACAGGGATTATGCTTTTGCTTGGAGTTATGGTAAACAGGAAACCCTATCCCTTCTGATCCCCAATGCCTCCGGAGGGGGGTCTGGTTCGGTTTATCCATATAAGTCCATGGATACCTATGATATTATTAAGGGAAACTATGGAAGGAAGACCGCAGAGCAGTATACTCAATCCTTAATGTATTGGGGTCCCCTGCCTTCAACAGCAGGTTCGATCTACTTCGGCGCAATCATAGTTTTCCTTTTTGTTTTATCTCTGGCCTACCTGCCAAAACGTATGGCTTGGTTCCTTGGCGTAACCGCTGGATTTGGAATAATCCTTTCCTGGGGAAAGAACTTGGGGATGGTCAATAATCTTCTTTTTGACCTTCTTCCAGGATATGACAAGTTCCGTACCCCTATGATGGCCATGAGCATTGCTCAATTGGTTTTTCCTCTGGGCGCAGCTTTGTTCCTGGGCAAGGTGTTCTCCGAAGAGGGTCCCATTGAGTTGCTAAAGGATAAAAAATTCTGGAAAGTCTCAGGAGGGTACTTTGGATTCCTAATCCTGGTCTTCCTCGTTGGACAGGGATTTTCATTTGAAGGGGGACCACAGGATCAATCACTGGGAGAGAATTCTCCACAGCTTTTAAACGCAATGATCTCGGACCGCCAAAGCCTTTTTCAAAAGGACTGGATGAGAACCTTATTCTTTTCCGGGGCAGCCCTAGCCGTGCTGGTACTTTGGGGCCTGAGGAAAACCAACTTGAATGTTTCAATTTCCCTGATTGGTGTGCTGATCCTGGTTGATTTGTGGTTGGTAGATAAGAGATATCTCAATGGGGAAAATTTTGTGAAGCAGGAATTGGAACAGCAGTTTCCAAAATCCCAGGCTGATGAAATGATACTTCAGGACCCTGATCCCAACTTCAGAGTGCTCAATCTTGCAGTCAACACCTTTAATGATGCCACCACCTCCTTTTGGCATAAAAGTATAGGTGGTTATCATGGAACTAAAATGAGGAGATACCAGGACCTCATAGAAAGGCATATTGGAAGGGGAAATCAATCGGTACTGAATATGCTAAATACCAAGTATGTGATCACCAGGGATAAGAACAACCCGGTTCAAAGGAATCCAGGGGCTCTGGGAAATTCCTGGTTTATCGAAAAGATCAAAACGGTTGAAAATCCAAACAGGGAGATGGAAGAGCTTGGGAATTTTGATCCCTCAAGGGAGGCAATCATGGATGAGAGCAAATTCAGTGTAGACTTAAACAATTTCCAGCCCGGGGGTTCAATTGACCCTGTATCCTATAAACCTTATGACCTGGTTTACGAATCCTCAAATCCAAGCGATGGCTTCGCTGTTTTTTCAGAGATCTATTACCCTGAAGGATGGACAGCAACAATTGATGGGAATGAGGTAGAGATCAAAAGAGTAAACTGGGTACTCCGCGGATTGGAGGTACCTGCAGGTGACCATGAGATCAGATTCAAATTTGAACCCTCCTCTTATCATACAGGAAATCAGATCGGATTGACGGGATCAATTTTGATCTATTTGTTGTTGGCAGGAGCTATTTTCGTGGAATTCAAAAAGAAAAAAGACGATGAGCAAGAAGATCCTGGCGTTAGCGCCGCATCCTGACGATATTGAATTCGGTTGTGGAGCAACTATCTCGAAGCTGGCCTCCCAGGGTCATGATATATGGTATTTTGCCTTTTCTCCCTGCAACAGATCAATGCCTGAAGGCTTTGAGGAGAACCAATTGTACAGGGAATTGGAAAAGTCTGCTTCTATTTTGGGGATCGATGGAAGCAAAGTGAATACCTTTGATTTTGAGGTTAGGGAATTTCCCGGAGTCAGACAGGAGATCCTTGAGATCCTGATCGAACAAAGAAACTCCTTAAAACCTGATCTGGTTCTCCTTCCTTCAAGTTTCGATATTCACCAAGACCATAAAGTTGTTTCAGATGAAGGGGTAAGGGCATTTAAGAATTCCTCAATATTGGGTTATGAACTTCCATGGAACACTCCAAAATTCCACCATGGTTACTTTTCTAAGGTCACCCAAGATCAATTGGAAAAAAAGATCAGTTCCATTCATTGCTACCAGACTCAAAAAGGAAAGAATTATTCTGACCCGGAATTTATCAAGGGCTTAGCAAGGCTTAGAGGAGTTCAAGCTGGAGCAGAGCTTGCCGAAGGCTTTGAACTTATTCGCTGGATCGAATAATATCTGCAATAGTTTCTCCCGGGGCTCCTAACACCAAGTCCTGCAAAGCCCAATTCTCATCAAAGGGAATAAGGTCGATCAATTCCTTTACAGGATCGAATACTACAAATGAATTCCTATTGGAATCGATAGAAATGATAAGGTCCTGATAGGTGGCCGAATTTTGAATCCATTCGCTATCTCTCAGTTCATCCGGCTTTCCAGGTAAGCTTGAAAAATCGAAATCAGTCCTTACCCCTTTCTCAAGCTTTGAAACCAACCCTTCCCCCGTGCTGGTAGCCATGACAGAGTTTTCAAAAACCCTCCCACCATGAGGATTCTTCAGGTCACTGATCATATCTGACAAATCACCCGTTTCCAGATCCAATTGCTTAACCTCACCAAGATGAAAGAAGGTCAACAGGACTTTATTCCGATCGGAAAACAGGGCGGAATTAATAAATGCGGATCGTTGCGCTGTAGGCAGATGATCTTTTTGCGGGTCAGTGATCAACCTCACCTCTTTGCCGGTTCCTTTGATCCTTTTGGCTTCTTCCGGATCTCTGGTTAAAAAAATCGATCCTCCATCATCAGACCTCTGCTTGCTTATTGGGAAGCCATTCTCCCAGGCAAACCACTCATATTCCTTTTCTCCCGAATCAGGATCTACCAAAAAAATACAATCGAGGCCAGAACTGGAGACCAGCAGTCTGTTTGTCTCCGGTTGAAAATCAAGGGTATGAATATAGCTGAACCAGGGGTCCTGAATGGAACTCATTCCATTTTCTCTTATCAGGTAAACCACCTTGTCAGAGGATATCGCTAACTCCCCATTCTTAAGGGCAATTCCCCTGGGTTCTCTCATCTCCTTGAGTATTTCTGTTTTGGTGATCCCACCATTTGATAATTCCATAGCGGCAATACCGCCAAGGCTGGGTTCCCTTCTTTCAACACTTCCAGTCACCCCATCCTTTCTCTTTCTGCTGGCGAGGTACCTTTTCCTTATTTCCTGCAATTCAAAGCTCTTTATGGTAATGGTCAGGGGGATCTTACCATAGAAATCCTTATCCCTTTTAAATCCGTTCAGGTCAATTCTATGTCTAGCCATTGACCATAGTTTTTAGAACTGAAGACAATTCGGTGCTTAGATTCTTTCTTGAGAATTTAGCCAATCCAGGATAGTGCAGAGGTTCCGGGGACTTCGATGTATCTTCAATAAGGTCCAGTATTTTCTCATGATTTGAGTAATCCACCATTGGAAAAGAAACACCTACCTGATCCAATATATTCGATGCGTCACCATCCTCCGGGCCAATGGCCAGGATAGGTTTTTTTGAGGCAAGGTACTCATAGATCTTTCCGGTGATGATCCCCTTTTCATTCTGGCCCCGAGGAATAATAAAAAGAAGGATGTCTGTCTTCAACATGTATTCAACCGCCTTGGTATGGCTGACCGAGCCGATGAACTCTACTCTTTCTCCGAGACCGCTCTGAAAGACATCCCGGGCTCCCCTATCTATGGGGCCTACAAACTTTAATTTAAGCTGAGGAACTCTATCCATTGCTTTCTTTAAGATCTGAACCAGACCATGAAAATTCTGATTGGGTTTGAAGTTTCCTATATAACTCATTATCAATCTATTGGAATCTTCTTTGCCTGAGAAATCAGATTCGGGAAAATCCCCTTCGTCAAATCCATTATAAATTACCCTGATGCCACTATTTCCATTTTGAAGATCCCTTTTCATGTTTTCGGAAACAGTAACAACCTGGTCAGCTTCGGATAAAACCTTTTTCTCCAGCTCTCGATGCTTCTTCCAGGAGGAATTTGTCAAGGGGAAAAGTTTCAAATAGTAAATGGTTGTCCAGGGATCACGAAAATCAGCCAGCCAGGGAAGGCCAAATTTCCTTTTTAATTCTAAGCCGATCAGGTGGGTGCTATGGGGTGGACCGGTGGTGATCAGCACATCAATCTTTTTGTCCTTTATGATCTCTTCCCCCTTTTTCCTGGCATATGGATTCCATCCTTTTCTGGCATCCGGAATAAAATAATTGCTCCGGATATAAAGGGCTAGTCTTTTTAAGCCCCCCCCTCCCATTAGGTCGGAGGTTCCAGCGCTCATTCCCTTTCCCTTTCTTCCTCGCAACAGATTGAACAAACCAAATGGCTCGATGGCTTTGGTTTTGTAAACCATTACGTTTTTCGGGACCTCTTTTTCTAGACTATGGTCCATAAAGGGAACAGATGGCTCCTTTGGAGTAACCACATGAATCTCATGCCCCTGCTGACTCAGATACTTTACGAACTTTACCCATCTTTGCACCCCTGCACCTCCTCCCGGAGGCCAGTAATAGGTAAAAAGTAAAATTGAGAGTCTTGTTGAATCCTGGGTATGGGCCACAGATTAAATGTTCAATTTTTCTTCCTGAAATCCTTTTGAAGGGGTTATTGCCGTGCCGGACAAAGTTATCATATCCCAAACAAATCGATTTTGAATCTTAACGATGAGATTAGGAAAAACCGTTAAGATCCTTGCAAAAAAAAGTGGACTGGGAAACCAGATCCAGTTCATTCCGGTAATCAGGGAATTGCAAAAGGAATATGAGGTTTGGAGCGACTCCGCTATTTTGAGGGACCTTGGCGTGGTCCCAAACTATTCTAATGACAAAAAAGCTGATTATTACTTCACGGTCTTCCACTATAACCATAGCTGGTTTTGGGACGAATTGAAAAAGTATAAGGGCAGAATAGCAGGATTTAAGTACAGAATAAAAGGAAGGCATATAGGATTGGGATACCATAAGAGCTTGAGATTTAATGAAAGCAAAAGCGAGGTCGATAACAACCTGGACCTTTACAATCATGTCCTTGGAAAAACCCTAAAAGAGATTCCATTCAGGCTGGAAGGAAAAGACCCTGAAAAAGGAAAGGTGATCTTTGGGATCTCCCCGAAGGCCCATAAGACCGTTCCAAAAAACACTTGGATAGAATTAAAAGGAAAGTTGGAGAAAGATGGGTATAAGGTCTGTACCCTTGACCATGACCTTGGATTGGGAAATCATATTCAAACCCCTTCCCTGGCAGATCTAAAAAATGAGCTCTGCAAAGCCGAGTATTACATAGGCACCGACAGTGGTGTAATGCACCTTGCCGATATATTGGAGATCCCTACCGTAATAGTATTTGGAAGCACCTCGATATTGAAGAATAGGCCCATTTATAAGAAGTCAGTAGTCCTGGATAAAAACCTTCCCTGTGCACCATGCTATGACTGGGGCCGGGTGGACTGCAAGATCAATTATCTCTGCATGAAAATGGGTGCGGATGAGATCTACGAGGGTTTCAGGAAGCTAAGGGAATCGGCCATTCTACATTACTGAAAAAATGGCAAAAAGAAATAATTGAAACTTTTTCCTGATTGGAGGTCCTTTGTTTTAGGAAAAACTAGACATGCGGACCCTGGTAAAACTTGATATGAGGACCTTGCTGCTGATTTTGTTGATGTTACCATTTTCGATCCATGGTAAAAAACCGGATTTTGAATGGGCAATCAAGTTTGAAACCAACGCCAAAAACGATAATCCTCTTTTGATAAATGAACCTTTGATCAAGACCGATCAGTTGGGAAATGTCTATCTGATGGGAGGATTCAGAGGGACAATAGACGCGGATCCGGGCGCCGGAACCTTCAACTTAACAGCACTAGGATTTGGACAAACAGATCTGGACATCTTTCTCATTAAGATCTCACCCGCTGGTAATTTGATCTGGGCCAAATCAATTGGGGGACAATTCCTAGCAAAGGGAATGGATTTTGATATTTCAAATACCGGAGAATTATATGTTACAGGCTATTTTGTTGGAACAGTGGATTTTGATCCTGGGCCTGGGGAGGTAAAACGAACTTCCAAGGGAGATGATATTTTTATCCTTTCTCTTGATTCCCAGGGAAATTTTCGCTGGGTGAATAAAATCGGTGGTGACGACCAAGATCGAGGGTTTTGGATAGCGGCAGGAAAGTACGGGATCTACACCTTTTCCATTTTCACTGGTACAGTTGATTTTGATCCGGGGCCAAACGTCCTTAACCGCAGCCCGATCGGTCCTGATGATAGAGCAATTTGTGCCTTTGATTTCAATGGCAACTTGATCTTTGCAAAGGAATTTGGGAATGCAGAATTCCTGATGAATGGAAGCGATTTTAATTCACGAAACTACATGTCCATTTCTGAAAGGGATGAGATATATATTTCTGGCACGTGCAACACCTATAGAATGGACCTCTATCCAGGCCAAGGTGTGTATTCAAACCTTTGCTCCTTTTTTGGGGTATTCAATTTAAAGCTGGATTCGGCTGGGAATTATGCCTGGACCAAGTTTGGCGTTGGGAGAGGACACGGTGACCCCTTCACGTTCGGACAGAACTCACTAAAAAACGGACGGTTTGCTTATTATGGAAAGTTCTATTCTGAGGTGGATTTTGACCCAAATCCGGGTTTTTTTCTTTTAACTCCTACCCCTCATCCGATCTTTCAATACAGTGTGGATAGTTACTATTGCATTATGGACAGGGATGGGAATTTAGAAAATGCAGTCCAGCTAGGTGAGTATAAAATTTTGAACATCAATGATATAGAAGAAGATGTTCAAGGCAACAAGTATTTGGCCGGGAGTTTTACGGAGTCTTGTGATTTTAGTCCTGGGCCCATTGATTCCGTCTTAACCGCTGACTCGATAGATGGATTCATATGCCAATATGGTCCAAATGGGGCTCTTAACTGGTCACTTCAAATCGGGGGTGCAAGGGATGATAGAGCTATCTCCCTGGAATTGGGCCCCAATGGTACTGTTTATACCACTGGAATTTTTCGGGGAGCCGTGAATTTTGATAAAGGGAATTCCAATTTCACCTTAAACGGAAATACCCAGAATGGCAGTTTCTACATTACCAAACATTCGGGGACCATTTCAAGGATTGACCAAAGTGAGGCTTCTTCATTAAGGATCTATCCGAATCCTACCTCAGGACGATTTCATATCGATTTCGGAGACCTTTCTTCCCCACAAAATATGAGCATCTATTCATCCAAGGGGGTACATCTTGAAACCAGGTGGATCGATCCATTGAAAAATGAAGAAACAGAATTAAATCATCCTCCAGGAGTGTATTTTGTCTTCCTGACCGATGGAAAAAATACTCAACAGTTCAAACTTATCAGAGAGTAGAGCCTCTTGGAAGAATCAGAAAAGAAAGTAAATCCATTAGATTACCTTCTTTTGCATAAAGACCCTTAACGGCATGAAGCAGCTGCTACTTATAGCATTCTTTCTCCCATTCCTATCGTTCGGTCAAAACCCCACATTCGAATGGGCAATAAGTTTTGCGGTGGATAACAGTAGCCAATCCCCATATCTTGGCCTTGATCCAATTATAAAATCGGATGCTGATGGAAACGTGTACCTGTTGGGCGAATTCAATGGAACACTTGACGTTGATCCCGGACCTGGAACCTTGAATTTTATTTCTATTGGGAATGCGGATCCCAGGCCAGACCTACTCTTTTTAAAGATATCTCCATCAGGTAATCTGGTTTGGGCTAGACATATTGGCGGAATTTCTGGGATCAAAGGATTTGACTTTGATCTAACAGAAAATGGGGAAGCCTATATTGTAGGGCACTTTGTTGGGACCATAGACTTTGACCCAGGACCAGGTGAAGCGAATAAAACATCATCTGGGGGTCAGGATATGTTTATTCTTTCGTTGAATCCCTCTGGAAATTTTAATTGGGTCAAAATAATTGGAGGGTCAGGTAGGGACAGTGCTAGGAATATAAAGATCGGGAAATACAGGATCTATCTCTTTGGACTATTTTCCGGAACTGTAGATTTTGATCTTGGCCCCTCAGAATTAAACCTGAGTTCAGACGGCCCTGATGACAGGGTTCTTTTTGCATATGATTTCGCCGGAAACCTGATCTATGCAAAGGAATTTGGTCACGTAGGTAACTTTCAAAACAATTCGGATTTTTCTTCAAAAAACTACTTCACGCTGACATCAAATGATGAAGTTTTGGTGTCGGGAAACTGTGTTGCATACCGAATTGATCTATATCCGGGTCAGGGGATATATTCAAATTATTGTTCCTATTTCAGCATATTCCACCTAAAGCTGGATTCAATCGGAAACTTTGCCTGGGCTCCGCTAATTGAGGGAGGGGCCAATATCACCCAAAACCATTCACTGGTAGGTGGAAAAATTGCATATACAGGGCATTTTTCAGATGTAGTCGATTTTGATCCCAATACCAGCTTTTTTTTATTGACACCTAGCCCCCACCCCACTATTCCTCACTACAGCATTGATAGTTACCTGAGCATTTTGGATAGAGAAAGGAACTTCGTTAGCGCTATTCAATTTGCAGGGGCAAACATTCTGGAAACCAGTGACATTGCATCAGATGATTTGGGCAATCTTTATTTTGCCGGGACATTTGAGGACCTATGTGATTTCAATCCTGGACCAAAAACAACCTTGGTTCAAGCAGATTCAACAGATGTTTTCGTTTTCCAGATGAGTCAAAACGGTGATCTGAGATGGGTTCTATCCTTTGGTGACAGTTTGGATGACAGGGCAAAATCCATTGCCCTGGGGCCAAATGAGACGATCTACACCTCTGGAACTTTCCAGGCTACGGTAAATTTTGACCCGGGTAGTTCCAACTATTCCCTTACTGCGGATACTACCATAGCAGGGTTATTCATAACCAAGCATTCGAATATCATTTCCGACCTTCAACCAGAGAAGATTTCTTCAGGTAGGGTATATCCGAACCCAACAACTGGAAAAATCAAGATAGAGATTGAAAATGTTAATGATCCAGTATCCATTGAAATCTTGTCCAAGGAAGGCAAGACTCAAGGAGTCTTTCATTACTCTCCAGATCAGGAACTTCAATTGGAAATTCCGGGACCACCCGGTATCTACCTACTAAGAATAAAGGTTGAAAATTCGAGGTCGATCCAAAAGAAGGTCATCAAGTATTAGACAGCCCTCTATAAATGCTTTAAGCTGGGAAAATCATCCCAATAATTCTGATCATTCAAACGTATAGAGATCCCGGGGACATCTCTTACCAATTGAGAAGCCATAACCCCAAGCCCGTCCTGGACATTGGTGAAGGCCAGGCTGATCTGTAATTCGCTCAAATTATTGGTATACAGATCGTATTGGTAATACTCATTATCGTATAGGATAAACTTGAATGTAGCCACACCTGAGGTCTCAATAACCCTGTATTCGATCTCGCTATTATTGCTGGTATCCACGGCTTCATACAGGTAATTTCCAAAATCCTTAGGCCCTCGTTTAAAAGAATATTCATATCCGGCATCCCTGCTAAGGTCTTCTCTTTTCACTACAAGCCAGGGCTCATCCTGGGTGGTTTTCTCGATGATATCACCTCCATGAAGAGGCACCTCAAAATAAAGTACCTCCATAAAGATTGTAACGATTCGGGCATATTCAGGACCGATCAGCCTTATATCAAAGCTATCGAATACAAATGTCGGCAGTGAATTCCTGTAGGAGCATTGCCACCTTGGATTGATCACCTCAAAGCATGGGATCAAGCCAATTGAAGCCCTGGCTTCATGTCCTGTCTCCAGATTGGTAAAAAACAGGTCGGCAACCAGGGGTCTATCGCTTTCATGATCTACCGGAAGAAAGCTGTAAGTATGGTAAAGTGGCAGATAATCATGATTGAACTCTCCGGCTTGTTTACAGGTATCGCAGCGGCTGTAAACCAATGGAAAATCATAATATGGTCTTTCCGGTTCTTCAGGATCGGTGACTTTTAAAACGATCTCGATCTCTCCGGAATCATAGTAGATGTTCTCGGCATCCTGAACCATTTCGGATACATTACCATCCTTGGTAGCAGCAAATGCCTTTTGGACCCGGAAGTATTGGTAGTCCTTCTTGGGTTCGATCACCCCATATATGACAGGGGTTTCATAGAACTCGGCAGTGATATCAAAATCGGTCGAGCAGTTGATAAGGAAAGGTAAGAGCAGTAATAAGAATATGTATTTCCGCATGCCATTAGACAAATGGTAGGTTAATCCTGACCTGAATTCGTGAAGTTACTTTTTTTTAATTTTGGAAACACAAATATGCAATTTCTCAGGTTCATTTTGATATTGTTTTGTGCTGAAGCACTGGCTCAAGCCCCTTCTTTGGAGTGGGTCATCCAGCTAGGTGGTAAGAGAGGTTTGAACAATCCCATAATTAAGATCGATCTAAATGGAAACATCCTTATTACAGGGGTTTTTAGTGACACCATCGATGCGGATCCTTCTCCTGCCTCAGAATATTTAGTTTCTCGAGGGGGTTATGATGTGTTTCTTGCAAAATATGATCCCAGCGGAAATCTGATCTGGGCAACCAGTTTTGGAGGGCCTAGCCTTGATTCGGTTTCCGATATGGCCACCGATAATTTGGGAATGATCTACCTGGGAGGAAACTTTAGAGGAAAAACCTTCTTCGGTTCCGGGCAAGGGTACGATTCAATTAGTTCAAATGGTAGAAGCGATGGGTTCATTGCAAAATTTGATCAAAACGGTGGATTTGAATGGCTGAAAAGAATTGGAGGGCCAGACAGGGACTTCATAAATCGAATTGGAGCTCAAAATGGATATGCATATCTCCTTGGATATTTTAGAGGAACTGTAGACTTCGATCCCGGTCCCTCTTCTTACAATATTTCTTCAAATGGTCTTGATGAGCGGTTTGTTGCCAAGTTTGATCAAAATGGAGATTTCCTGTTCGCTAAAGAATTTGGAATTATCCCTCGTCCACCCCATATGGTCCCCTGCCCGGTTTTCTGCTATGACCGTGACCACGTCTGCTTTTTGGACATCAATGATGCCGGAGACATATTTATTGCTGGAAATACCAAAGCTTTTGGATATAGGATAGACCTTTACCCCGGACCTGGTGTTCTATCACTAAAGTGTTCTGAGCAAACTTCATATATCCTCCGTTTGGATTCCGCTGGGAATTATCAAAGTCTTGCCCAATTTGAAGGGAGTCCAATGACTCCAACAGGGATTTACTTCTCAAAACAGGACCAGGTTGTTTCTTTTGGGAAGTTTTATTTGGATGTAGATTTCGACCCCGGTCCTGGTACAAAAGTTATTAGGGGTGAGTACTTTGACCCCTGGACAAGTGACAATTATGTCAGCACTCTAACTTCATCTTTCTCATATTCGGGTGCTTTTAAGATAGGAGGTATCAAGCTTACTGAAATTTCAAACGTTGCTTCGGATCATCGGGGTATGTTATACCTTATTGGTGGGTTTTATTCAACAGTGGATTTTGATCCAGGGCCTGGCTTATATAACCTTACAGCTTCCGGAATTAGCGATGGTTTTTTAGAGAAGGTAAAACCGAATGGAAATCTGATATGGGCGATAAGAGCAGGAGGAGATGGAGCAGTGAAACCCACATCGGTTGCAATAGGGCCAAATGGAGAAATCTACGAAGCAGGGGTTTTTACATTCAATGCAAATTTTGATCCTTCGGGGACTTCGGGAAGGCTTACATCTTTAGGCGATGGTGATATATACCTACGAAAAATAAGTGACCCGTTGGGAATCGAATCAAAAAACCAATTGAAAAATGTGAGGGCCTTCCCAAACCCATTTACAAATGAAATCAATATTGAATTTCAGTCAACCATGGAGTATGTATCAGTGCAACTGATTTCATCCCATGGACAGATCATCCAGGAAGTAGAAGGGAAGAGTTGCAATGAATTATTGATGAAAAATGAGGTGGAACCGGGGATCTATTTCTTAAAAGTCCAAGATTCCAATATGGCTGTCCAAATTCTTAAAGTGGTAAAAAAATAGATTTGTCTAAAAGTGTTTCAGGCTGGGGAATTGATCCCAATATGTCTTGTCTTCCACTTCGATTGTAATTGCCGGAATCTCCCTTATAAGTTGTGAAGCTATTAATCCAAGGCCATTCTGAATATTGGTAAAGGCCAAGCTTACTTGTAATTCACTGACGTTATTGGTATAGAGGTCATATTGATAATATTCATTGTCAAATAGGACAAATTTGAATCTGGCTACACCGGCTGTTTGAATGACCCTGTAATCTATATCCTTGTTATTGCTGGTGTCAACTGCTCTATAAAGATACTGCCCAAATTCGTTGGATCCCCTCTTGTAGGAATACTCATATCCAGGGTCTCGATTTAAAATGGATTGGTCAACTACCAACCATGGCTCCTGTTCCGTGGTTCTTTCCTCAAACTCCGACCCATTGATCGGCACCTCAAAATATACTACGTCCATAAACACGGAGATCACTTTGGCATATTCCGGTCCTATCAATCGAATATCAAGGCTGTCGAAAAGAAAGGTTGGCTGAAAATTTTCATACGAGCACTCCCATCTCGGACTTATTATCTCAAAGCAGGGGATCAACCCTATTGAAGCTCTTGCCTCATGACCGGTTTCAAGGTTTTTGAACAATAGATCTGCGACCAGTGCCTTGTCGCTTTCAGGGTCGATTGGAAGGAAGCTGTATGTATGATATATAGGCAGGTAATCATAATAAAAATCTCCCGATTCCTTGCAGGTATCACATCGACTATAAACCAGAGGGAAGTCAAACAAAGGGCGATCGGGATTTTCAGGGTCGCTTATTTTAAAATTCAACTCGATCTCTCCAGAGTCATAGTAGATGTTTTTTGGATCTTTGATTAATTGGTTTGCATTTCCACTGGCACCAGAAGAAAATGCTTTTTGGACTCTGAAATATTGGAAATCCTGTCCGGGTTCAATAATGGAATAAATAACCGGTGTTTCGTAGAATTCTGCCGATACATCTACATCGGTAGAGCATGAAAAGAGAATAGGGAGAACGGCTATTTTTTGTAAAAACTTGAGCACGCCAGTGAAAGGTCCAGGTTAATCATAACCCAAAACTGCAAAAAAACTGAAACTATTTAAAATCCTTAATAGTCTCACATATAAAATCCAGGGTACTTTCCTCAAGTTCAGTGTGCATAGGTATAGACAACACCTCATTGCTTAATTGATCCGCGACCTTCAAGTCCATGGTCCGGTAATGGGAGTATGCTGGATTTTGATGCAGGGGCTTTGGATAGTAGATCATGGATGGAATTCCCTTGCTCTCTAAATATGCTTTTAGAGCATCCCTTTCTACACCCTTGATCCTTAAGGTGTATTGATGGAAAACATGTTTTGAAAAATCATTTCGGTAGGGGGTTTCAAGCCAATCCAGATCCTTCAATTGATCGTCATAGTATGCGGCAACACCTCTCCTTGCTTCAATATATCCGTTCAGGCGCTTGATTTTCACATTAAGTATTGACGCTTGCAAGGTATCAAGCCTTGAATTGATCCCGATCAGATCATATTCATACTTCTTCACCTGTCCATGATTTGCAAACATCCGGACCTTCTCAGCCAAAGCATCATCCTGGGTATAAACCGCTCCCCCATCTCCATAGCAACCGAGGTTTTTCGATGGGAAAAAGGAAGTAGTTCCTATATCCCCGATGGTTCCAAGAAATTTTTGATCTCCCCCTGAAAGATTTGTAGTAGATCCGATAGATTGCGCATTGTCCTCAATGACCTTAAGGTCTCTTTTTGAAGCTATGGACATGATCCTGTCCATATCACAGGCCTGTCCAAAAAGATGGACCACAATTATTGCCCTGGTCTTTTCGGAGATCGCATCCTCGATCTTATCTTCATCAAGATTAAAGGTGTCCGGCCTCGAATCAAAAAAAACCGGCTCCAGTCCACATATTGGAAGCATTTCAGCAGCTGCCACATAATTAAAGCTTGGGACCAAAACCTCAGAACCCGCAGGAAGATCCAGAGCCATTAGGGCTAATTGAAGAGCGTCAGTTCCATTGGCACATGGAATTACATGTTTTGCACCAAGATATGATGACAGATTACCAGAGAAGTCTTTGACATCGGGTCCGTTTATGAACCTGGACTCGCTGACCACTCTTTGCATGGCTGCATCGATCTCCTCTTTCATGTTCTCGTACTGGCTGACAAGATCCACCATTCTTATGTTTTCCATCAATCCTCTTCTTTAGCTTGTCGACAAATTTCTAAAAACAATTCATTTACTTCCATTCCGCCAGGCTCGTCAAAGGTGGAATTGTGGAGAAGCATTGAAAAGGTTCCATCATATCTTTTGGTCTCTTCTAGCAATGCTCTTACCAGGTCCTCGTATCTCGTATCTCCTCTCTTATTCATCATTGTTCTATCCATCAAGATCAATGGCGTTTCCAAAATGACCTCCCCTGAACCCTCAGCTGGGTCCTGCAACAAATAAGGATGACAGATCCCAGACCTGAATCCGGGTTCATTGGAATAACCAAGGGAGAAATCTCTATCTATTCCACCGTGTTTAAGGTCCCCAACCATTTGAGGGAACCGAAACCTCAGGTAATGATAACGGGATGCAGACACCTTTTCGTCTAGCATTTCCTCCAGGATCTCTTTTTCCTTCTTGATCCCCTCTCTTGAATTCTCCCAATCATAATAACCAATATGGATCCCAGGGATGTAATCGAGGCCGGCGATAGAATTCAATACCTCTTTATTGAGTTTCTTTCTAGTGCTTAGATCCAATCCACCATTAGGGCCATAGGGCCCCAAGAGAAAAAAAACCAGGGGAACATATCCGATCTCATTCAATTCTGTGATCAGCTGAACCGTCCTGTCAAGGTAGGGGTCAAGATTTCCCCTTTTTCTTAGCTCCCCTTTCAATACATCCCGAAGAAACTTGGCGCTACCCTTTATCCCGGCATATTTAAACGGATGATCGATATCAAGTGTCGGTTGAACCTCAAATTTCCTGGTTGGCCCTGGGAGATCCTCTTCCCAACCCAAAGCGATACTTTTTACCAGATCAGCAAAGGCATTCACGAGAGGATATCCATAAAAACCCTCTCTGTAGGCAAGACTATTTTTAAGCCTGGACCTGCCATGTTCATCCGGATCTGTATCGTTGATCTCTTCAATTCTAAAGGCCATAAAAAAAATACAGGCAAAAAGATCCCATCCCAGTACGGCCTTTTTCCCTACAACTCTCATGGTTGGTTCCCCAAAAAAGATGTGGAGCTTCTCTCTGGAGACCAATTCATGGCTAAGAGTTGAAACTTTTATAGCTGGACCCCTCGGGCTTTTATCAATTCCAAGGTCATTGGAATCAAAATAGTTTGAAGGAGTCTCAATGGTTGAGCCTGAAGGGAAATTGATCTTGAATCCCGGATTTGCCATTTCCACAATCTCAAGATTCCAACCCAGGATCTGTTCAAAGAACAGATTCAGAGTCTTATGCTTTTGATCAAAATGTCGTTTCGAAGTTTCTACTACTACTTTCAAAGTATAGTTTTCCTTTTTCCCTATTTTTCAAAAGAATAAAATAACAATGGATAAAATTGGGATTTTCACTTCAGGCGGTGATGCACCTGGCATGAACGCCTGCATAAGGGCGGCTGTCAGAACCTGTCTTTTTCATCATGTTGTTCCCTTTGGGATCTATCGTGGCTATCAGGGTTTAATCGAAAATGAGATCGAAGAACTTAACTCTCGAAGTGTTGGTAATATTGTCCAACGCGGTGGAACTATCTTAAAATCAGCCAGGTCTGAAGAGTTCTTTAAAAAAGGACCAAGGGAAAGGGCCTTCAAAAATCTCAAGGCTCATGGAATCCAGGGAATAGTAGCAATCGGAGGAAACGGTACTTTTTCAGGTGCCAAAGTTTTTCATGAAGAATTCGGAATACCTGTGGTTGGTGCTCCTGGGACCATAGATAATGACCTATTTGGAACAGATTTCACTATTGGCTTCGATAGTGCCGTCAATACAGCCCTTGATGCGATCGACAAGATCCGTGATACCGCCTCATCCCATGACAGGATCTTTTTCATAGAGGTCATGGGCAGGGATAGCGGTTATATAGCCATTTACACAGGAGTCGGAGGAGGTGCCGAGATCATTTTGGTTCCAGAAACCCTAACCTCCATTGAGGAAGTTTCCGACGTATTAAAAAGGGGGTGGAACAGGAGCAAAAGATCTTCTATTGTGGTGGTCGCAGAGGGTGATGAGGAAGGTGGGTCGATCGAAGTATCCAGCAAAGTCAAAAAGTTGATGGGAAAAATGGACTATCGTATTTCCATCCTTGGACATATACAGCGAGGAGGAAAGCCGACCGCTGCCGACCGGATGCTTGCCGGAAGACTTGGGATTGGGGCTGTGGAGGGACTGCTATATGGCCGGAACTGTCATATGGCCGGGATAATGAATAATGAGCTCAAATACACATCTTTTGATGATGCGATCAACAAAAAGAAGCCCATTCATTCCGATTTGCTCAAAATGAATGAGATCCTTTCCATTTGATTTTTACTCTTGCTCCAGACCAGCTCTTTTGACAAAGTCAAGATATGAGGCTGCGTAGAACTCGTTTTCAGGTTCGGAAACCAATAGTTTAGTGTAGCAGCTTAAGGCGTGAAAATTCATCTTGTTCTGCTCATAGAACATGGCAAGTAGGAAATTTCTCATTGCATCTTCTTCAACAGGCAGATCCGATTTATACTCAGTTAGCTGCTTGATCAATTCCTCCCTGTTCGGATCCATATAGGCACTGAGTGCATATTTTGAAGAAAAATAGCTTTCATCCGTGGCGGATTTTACCGATACAATAAGTCCCATTTGGGATTCGATATCCACCCCTTCAATCGATTCAAGATCAAACCAGGGATCGGAAACCGAGACCCTTGCAACTTCTTCTTCCAAAAGATTCACTACTGTAACTTCATAGCTGTCATCTTCTTTGTTTGGATTTGGCATCCAACGGAAGAACGCATCAGCCGTCGTAAGCAACTGTGATCCTTCGGGAATCAGAATATCCATGGTCTCATCATCGGTGGCACGAGAGACCGCTCCAGTGACATTCATATTATTCAACTTCTCAAGATTCACATCATCGGAGCCCGATTCACTCATATGGGCCATCAGGTACTCCCCATATTTGGATGCTACGGATGAGCCTCCTGTAAGCACTTTTTTGGAAAGATCGTCTATCATATATGTGCCCGGTGTTTTGATTTCCATGGTCTTACCTGTCTTGTGCATCAATCCCAGATACGAAGAGGCGCCCACCTCGATCTTGGAACCACCAAGCAATGCTGCTCCGGTCTTGATAGGACTCCATTCACCACCGGATTGGACCTTGTTTTCTCCTTTGCTTGCCAAAACCTTGAATTCAAAGCCCTGGGAATAGCCCAAGGCAGAAATCAATACCAATGGCAGGACTTTAACAATTAGCTTTTTCATAGCTTAAACTTCTTTTGAATTTTCAATTTAATTAAGCGATAGGCATTTTTACCTACCCCCTGATATACTTCTAACGAATCTCCGGCCAAAAGGATGGCCACAATACCCAATGTTATGTTGATTTTGTACGAAAAGTAGTGAAATACCATTACTATGATGAAAAAAATGAGGATCACTTCGACCAACTGGATCAATTTCGTCAAGCCATCATACCACAAAGGAAGCTTGTAATAAATCAAGCTGAACAGCATAACGTTCAGAAAACATAACACTATTCCCCAAAAGATACTCGTATTATTACCCATCACCCCAATGAAATCCTTATTTATGATCATCGCGATAATATTCGCATGGATGGTCACCCCGAACATATCAGGGTTGGTTCTTCCCGCATAATCTTCATTCAAGGGAGTAAAATACTTATCCTCCCAGGACTTATCATTAAAATCCTGACCCATAAAACCGAAGACAACTATCTTATCCTTGATCAAGGCCGGGTCAAAATTCTCTGTAAAAACATCCATCACATCCAGGGAAAAGAACCTTCCACCTATCCCTCCATAACCACGAAAGTTCACCACTTCATAGGGATATTTTCGATTTAACAGTAACTGCACATTTAGGGAATGCGCATATCGTGCCAATTTTACAGAAAAGGCCTCTACAGTATTGCCTTGTAGTTTTACCTTCGGAGCAAAGGTCCGGTTGGTCTTGAATTTTTCCTGACTGCTTGCAGTGCTGATCAGGTTTGCATAACCCAAGTCCATTCCTTCGGCAAAATAGGGATGAATACCTCCCATTGAATCACAACCTCCCGATGCCTCACTACAACCTTCAAGTTTAGAAGCGAGAATTATATTTCCGGCATTTAAGAACGCCGCCCGTAAGAGGCTATCCCCGAGTGGATCTTTCAGGTCTTTGAAAAGTGCATCCACCCCAATGACCTTTGGGTCATATTTCGAGATGATATTGATCTCCTCTGCGATCCCGGCCCTTGGAAGGTTGCCGATATTGATGAGAACAATATTGGTATCAGCCGGAGGGATTTCCCTCAAACGGGAAAAAACGATGTCAGTAAGATCGATATCACTGAAAGCTTCACCTATCGGATCAAAAACATTGAAGATGCCAAATGCCGAAAACCGGAAAACAACCCCTATCAAAAAAAAGATGAAGGCCGTCCCCAAAAAAGAATCCCAAAAAAGCTTCTTCATAGCTTCATTTCGTGGTTTTACAAAGAGTAGATCTGAGTTTTTAAATTTCGCAAATATTTGCTCATATATGCCAAAGGAATGCTAAAAGGAAAGCTACAGGAATTGATCAAGGGGGTTCGGGATAATGATCGGGTTTTGATCGGTAGGGCACTCTCACTAATAGAGAGCACTTTGGAAGCTGATCGCAAAGAGGCCAGGATTATTTTGAGAGAGTTGCTTACACTGTCTGGCAACTCGATCCGATTGGGGATAACAGGAGTGCCTGGATCCGGAAAAAGCACCTTTATTGAATCCTTTGGTCTCAGGCTTTGTGAGTCAGGCAAGAAGGTAGCTGTGCTTTCCATAGACCCATCCAGCCCTGTATCCAAGGGAAGTATCCTGGGCGATAAGACCAGAATGGAGAAGCTATCAAAGAACCAAAATGCCTTTATCCGTCCATCTCCCGCTGGCAACATGTTGGGTGGGATCGCCAGGAATACCAGGGAAGCGATCATCATTCTGGAAGCGGCGGGGTACGATTATATAATTATCGAAACCGTGGGTGTGGGGCAATCGGAGATCAGTGTTGGGGACCTGGTTGATGTTTTCGTTTTGGTTCTGATATCCGGAGCAGGAGACGAACTACAGGGTATAAAAAAAGGGATCATGGAAAAGGCTCAATTGTTACTCGTCAATAAATCAGACGGAAAAAACAAGGAACAGGCAATGAGAGCGAAAAAATCCCTTGAGAATGCTCTTTCGATCCTTTATAGCAACCTTTCCGATCAGCAACCAAAGGTTCTGGCCATTTCTTCTCTTGGAGGGAACGGAATTGAGGTTGCCGAAAAGGAAGTAAATAATCTCTTTGAAAGACTAAAATCGTCAGGTCAATTGGAAGGAAACCGTTTTCATCAAAACGCCATTTGGTTTGATTGGGAATGGAAAGCTCAAATGGAGATCATCTTTAGATCGAATTCCAAACTTCTGGAACTTAAAGACAATCTCCTTGAACAAATAGAGAATGGAGAAAAAGACCCCTTTTCAGCCGCTGACGAATTGGTAGAGGCTTTTAAGGCCAACTTCTTAAGCTGAAGCTCGAACGAAGATCACTCCCTCATCCTGTTCTACCAGCTCTCCTGGATTATGTCTGTAGCCTACAAAGTCAAAGGAGACTTTTGAAAAACCGGCTTCTTTCAAAAGAACCTGCAATTCATTGATCGAAAAATAATGCAGGAAAACGGGTACTTCCACATCGTTGCGCGAGTAGAAAACATCACCCTTTTCGAATCCATGATCCTTAAGTTTATTAACCTCAAAATTTCGAATTGCCCTTGGTCCCCATTCATACTGGTCCTCCCGATTGAAAACATCCATGAAGAAGGTCCCATCCTTTTTAAGTGTCGATCTGACCTTTTTTAGGAAATCAATTCTTAGTTCACGATCCGAAAGGTGTCCAAACCCAAAAAGGAAATATGCAAAGTCAATGGATCGCTCTTCAAATTCCAGTTCCATCCATGGACCGACACTTGCATCTATCCCTCTCCGTTTTGCCTCTTCAGCCATTTTTTGGCTCAATTCTGCACCCTGAAGGGAGTACGGAATATTGGTCATATCCCTGATCTCTATATCTCTTCTACCGGTGCCACAACCGATAGAAAGTACTTTTAGCTCAGATGCATTGCCTTCTATGGAATCCGAAACCAGTTTATTGATCTTTTTAATATATGATGATCTCGCCTTTTGTTCAGAATCGAATTGGTCATAATTATTGGCTATATCACTGAAATATTTGCTAGTAAGATCCCTGATCTCCTGCCTTTCTGGCTTTGGGTACAAATGCAACATGGAAAACTGATGACTTATATTCAGGTCGGGTTCCACCCCAAAAGCATCTTCCTCAACAGAAGAAAAGCACTCCTCCGGCTCCTTCCATGATGCGGCTTTTGCTTTTTCATTCAGGGTGCCGATCCTTTGGTTTTCAAGATCAAATATCTTCATCCCTTCAAATGAATCCAGTGGTGGGAAATAAAAATGGATGGTAAGGGCCGGCCCAACATCAAGGCTTCTTATTTTATGTATAACACCATCGGGTTCGGGAATCAGGGCCCCTTTGCAATACAGGTCACCAGAGGTCTTTTTTAATTGATCCCCTTCCCACTCATATACGGCATTCTCAATGATCCCTGAAACAACAGCCACGTATCCCCAAAATCCTTCATGGTAATGAATGGCACTCTCTCCATGAACCGGCCACCTAACAATAGTAACCTCCAGAGGATCATCCAAAACCTTTTTCCGACTGTATTTTCCTGGTTCTGGTTCAGGGGGCATTGCTGAGCCAAAATCCAATTCAAAAGGATCAACATCCGCTATACTACTTCTCAGAGAATCAAAATCCAGGTTTTCACGGTTTAGTTCTTTAAAGGATTGGATTAGTTTTTCCAAAGCTGTTTATGATTCGTTCAATTAATCCTTACTTTCTAAATTAATGATCAGATCAATAGGAGAGCAAAATTTAAATGAATAAGGAAGCTCTTGTTTGTACGATAGGCGATGAGATCCTCTTAGGACAGATCCTTGATACCAACTCGAAATGGTTGAGTGAGCAGTTGACACAAATGGGATTCCATGTCAAGGAGAAGATCACCATATCAGATGAAAAACCGGCCATTCTGGAAGCTCTAAAAAGGGGTATGGAAAACTTTGATCTCACCATCATGACAGGCGGACTAGGCCCTACTAAGGATGACATCACCAAAAACACCGTAGCCGAGTTCTTTGGTGATGACCTGGTGGAGGACAAGGATTCTCTAGATCAGGTTAAAAGAGTATTCGAAAAATATGGCCGGCCGCTTCTTGAAGTGAATGTCCACCAGGCTTTGGTGCCATCATCATGTACACCCCTTTTGAACAATTGGGGAACAGCCCCGGGCATGCTTTTCAAGAAGGAAGGGAAAATGCTTATTTCTCTCCCCGGAGTACCTTATGAAATGAAAAATATCCTGAATGAAAGAGGCTGGCCAATGGTAAAGGAATATTTTGAGACCTCTGAGATCTTCTTCAGAACTGTCAAAACAGCAGGAATAGGAGAGTCCTTTTTGATGGAAAAGATCAAGCCCTGGGAAGATTCCCTTCCTCAGGATATCAGTTTGGCCTACCTACCAAGTCCTGGGGAGGTCAAACTCCGGTTGACAGCAAAAGGTAAGGACCAAAGCTCTATGGAGAACGAAGTGAATGATCAGATAAACCGGCTAAGACCATTTGTGAACGAGTACATCTATGGTTATGACGATACCAATCTCAGCAGGACTGTTGGGGAGTTACTTAGAAAAAAGGGACTGACCTTATCGACAGCAGAAAGCTGCACAGGTGGGTACCTGGCCCATCTGATCACGTCCGAACCAGGTAGCTCAGACTATTTCCTTGGTTCCATAGTGTCCTATTCCAATCAGATCAAGCTTGATCAACTTGGAGTTTCGAATGAAACCCTGGAAGAATTTGGAGCTGTTTCAGAACAGGTAGTGGAACAAATGGCACTTGGGATTTGTAATGCATTGGGGACCTCATTCGGGATAGCCACAAGCGGAATTGCCGGACCAACTGGGGGAACTCCTGAAAAACCGGTTGGAACGATTTGGATCGCGGTGTCCGATGGAAGTGAGGTGAGGTCAAAACTACTTAATCTGACCAAAGAAAGAGGCCTGAATATTCAATATGCCTCCAAAATTGCCCTTAATCAATTACGGCTTTGGTTATCCAAATGAGCTGAAAGATTGGTATTTTTGTGCCCGGAATTTCAATTAGCATGGGACAAGTAGAAATGGTAATGCCCAAAATGGGCGAGAGCATAATGGAAGCCACGGTTTTAACCTGGCTAAAAAATGAAGGGGATAAAATTGAGCAGGACGAATCGGTTCTTGAAGTTGCGACAGACAAGGTTGACACAGAGGTACCTGCCACTCATGAAGGAGTCCTTATAAAAAAGTTAGCCAACGAGGGTGATGTCATCCCTGTTGGGAATCCCATAGCGGTCATTGAAACAGCTGGTGGAAACGGAAAAGCCGAGCTAGCAGAAGCAGAGGCAGCAGTAGAATCAACCTTAAAATCCGAAAAGGCTCCGGCAGCTACACCAGCACCAGAACCTGTAGTAGAGGCTTCAGCACAAGCCCCTGTAACAGGTGGAAGCCTTAAAAGCAGAGGTTCCAATGGAAGATTCTATTCTCCCCTCGTTTTAAATATTTCCAAGCAGGAAGGGATAAGCATGGATGAACTTGAAAGCCTTTCCGGGTCTGGAAGAGAAGGAAGAGTAACCAAGAACGACATCAAATCCTATATTGAAACAAGGAAAACCGGAGCTGGAGCTCCACGCCCTGCTGCTGCCCCAGCGCAACAAGCTGTTGATGCTCTCCCATCCTTTGGATTCTCGGTTTCTGGTCAGGATGAGATCATAGAGATGGACAGGATGAGGAAGATGATCGCTCAGCGTATGGTTGAGTCGAAAAGAATATCTCCTCATGTAACCTCATTTGTTGAGGCTGATGTCACCAGGATAGTGAACTGGAGAAACAAGCACAAAGGGGAATTTGAAAGAAAAGAAGGCCAAAAACTCACCTTTACACCATTGTTTATCCAGGCAGTTGTAAATGCCATCAAGGACTATCCCAAGATCAACATCTCCGTAGACGGGGATAAGATCATCCAGAAAAAGGATATCAATATGGGAATGGCTGTTGCACTTCCTGATGGAAACCTGATAGTTCCAGTGATCAAGAATGCGGATAGATTAAATCTTAAAGGTCTTGCACTGGCTGTAAACGAACTTGCAAATAAGGCAAGGAAAAACGCCCTAAGCCCTGATGACCTTTCCGGCGGGACTTATACCGTTTCCAATGTCGGATCCTTTGGTAATGTCATGGGAACACCGATCATTATGCAGCCACAGGTAGGTATCATGGCCCTTGGGTCCATCAACAAGAAGCCTTCTGTAATTGAAACGGAAGAAGGAGATGTGATCGGGATCAGAAGCAAGATGTTCCTCTCCCATTCCTATGACCATAGGGTGGTTGATGGTTCTCTGGGCGGAATGTTCGTGAGAAGGGTTGCGGATTACCTAGAGCAATTCGACCCGAATACCAGTATTTAAACCCAAGTTTCTATGGCTGGATCTGCCATAAAGATCAGTCTTGAACGCACCAAGGTTCCTGAAAAAGTCAGCATTCAGCTTCCCTTATCAAAAAGCGAATCCAACAGGGCAATTCTTTTGCTCAATCAATTAGGGCTTGATGCCTCGGCAATAACCTACTCCGATTCGAGCGACACCCAGACCCTTGCTGAGGCGCTCCGTTCCAAAGAAAAAGAGATCAATCTTGGAGAGGGAGGTACCACCTACCGGTTTTTGACTGCCTACTATGCTGCCTCCGGGCAACCGAAAACGCTGAATTGCAGCCCAAGGATGATGGAACGTCCCATTGCTCCCCTGGTGGATGCTCTGGAATACCTCGGTGCCGATATCAATTACATAAAGAATGAGGGATTTCCTCCATTAAGGATCTTGAATACAAATCCTCTCAAAAACGAGGGGGCGGTAGAAATAAGTCAAAGCATCTCAAGCCAATTTGCTTCAGCCCTTTGCCTGGCGGCTCCCTTAATCAAAGGTGGAGCAGATATAGTGAACGTGGGTAAGCCGGTTTCAAACCCATATCTGGATATGACCCTCAGCCTTCTACAGGTATTTGGAATGAAGGTTGAGCGCAGTGAAAACAAAATTTCAATCCGAGGGGATCTGAAAAGGCCGGAAAGGTTACAGATCAACAGGGATTGGTCAGCGGCAAGCTTCTTCATTTGCCTTGCGGCTCTCCTGGAAATTCAAACCCTTGAGTTTCCACGACTCAGGAAGGACAATTTTCAGGGGGATGAAATTCTGTTCGATTGGGCAGGTTATTTTGGAATGAAAGCGTTTGAATCCGGAGGAGGGATCGAATTCAAGAGGATTGGACAACCTTCGTTTCCATCAAAAATGAAACTAAAGGATTACCCGGATCTTGGACTTCCATTGATCACTTTTTCAAGAATTAAAAACTTTGGAACCACTTTTTCAGGCCTAAAACATCTAAAATTCAAGGAATCCGACCGTCTAAAAGTTCTTGATGAGGAGTTTAAGAAGGTTTATGAAGAGCCAAACCCTTCCTTTTACTCTCATTTTGATCATCGGATTGCCATGAGTCTTTCAATGCTTGCCACGGAAGTACCTATTGAAATTCAGAACCCGGAAGTGGTCAACAAATCCTTTCCAGGGTTTTGGACTGAATACCAAAAATTCGGATTCAACCTATCCTAGCATCTCAGAGTCCTGAAACAGGGCGCAGAGGCAAGTAACTAAAAAAGGACTCGTCATTCCGCTCTTTCCGAAGGATATGAGTGGAATCTATGATAATAAGAGATACCACCGATCTAAGACGGTGGAATGACGCTTGGATTAGACTATAAATAACTAACCTTCTCCCCTGCCTTTATCTCCTTCAATGTATTGAAGATCAGTTCGATAACATTCTGAACATCGTCAAGGTGGACCATCTCCACCGTGGTATGCATGTACTTTAGCGGTAGTGATATCAATGCTGAGGGCACCCCTACGTTGGAATAAGCAAATGCATCAGTGTCTGTGCCAGTCCATCTAGAGGCCGCCA
Source organism: Cytophagales bacterium (assembly GCA_028279065.1). Lineage (GTDB taxonomy): Bacteria > Bacteroidota > Bacteroidia > Cytophagales > CCMP332 > JANQHS01. The sequence goes on along the minus strand of JANQSY010000063.1, from coordinate 10,531 downwards.
AGCGTTGAAATGGGATCTTCTTTTTCTGAGCTGTCTTGATGATCTTATCACAAAGAACATTATGTACTGAGGCACCCCTGGTCACCACAGGCCCGGAACCGCAGGTGATATCACCACTCTCCTTCTTGTTGTACATAGGGCTTTGGGTATCATGAGTAACATCTGTTACTATCGCCAGATCCGGGTTTAACCTTTCTGCTATCATTTCTGCCCCTCGAAGTCCGATCTCTTCTTGAACTGAATTCACAACATAAAGTGTAAAAGGAAGATCAGTTTTGGTCTCGGAAAGCTTCCTGGCAACCTCCGCGATCATAAAGCCACCTGCCCGATTATCCAGAGCTCTGGCACAAACGTATTGATCGTTGATTATCTCCATGTCCTCATCGAAGGTGATCACCGATCCAACATGGATCCCCATTTCTTCAACTTCCTTTGCATCCTTTGCACCGACATCGATGAATAGCTTCTTAAGCTCAGGAGCTTCCTCCTTGAGCCTATCCCTGACATGGATCGCTGGCCAACCGAAAACTCCCTTCACAACTCCCTTATCTCCAAAGATGTTGACACGCATTGAAGGGGCTATTTGATGATCCGATCCTCCGTTCTTCACCACATAGATATATCCATTGGGATCAACGTAGTTTACGAACCAGCCGATCTCATCAGCATGGGCCTCGATAACGACCTTGAATTTCTTATCGGGATTGATCACTCCCACAGCGGTGCCATAGGAGTCGGTAATTTTTTCATCTATATATGGAGAAATATAATCCAGCCAGAGTTTCTGACCTGCTGTTTCAAAGCTGGTCGGGCTTGGATTGTTCAGGTATTTTTCAAAGAAATCTAAACTCTTCTTTTTCAGTTTCATGTTGTCTTGATCATAATGGAATATTGCCGTGCTTCTTTTTGGGGTGCTGCACAGCCTTGTTTTCGGCCATATCGAAGGCCTTAATGCATTTAATTCTGGTGTTTGAAGGAACGATCACTTCATCGATAAATCCTCTTTCTGCGGCACGGTATGGGTTTGCGAATTTTTCTTCATAATCTTTGACCTTCTCGTCAAGCATAGCGCCCTTGTCCTTTGCTTCTGAGATCTCCTTTCGGAAGATGATCTCTGCGGCACCCTTGGCCCCCATTACCGCTATCTCAGCACTTGGCCATGCAAAGTTCATATCTGCACCTATATGTTTGGAGTTCATCACATCATATGCACCCCCATATGCTTTTCGGGTGATCACTGTGATCCTGGGAACGGTGGCTTCAGAAAAGGCATAAAGCAGTTTTGCACCATTGGTAATGATACCATTCCATTCCTGGTCAGTTCCTGGAAGAAAACCCGGAACATCAACCAAAACAAGCATGGGGATATTGAAGCTATCACAGAACCGGACGAACCTGCCGGCTTTCTTACTGGAATTGATATCCAGAACCCCTGCAAGGACTGCCGGTTGATTCCCAATGATCCCAATACTTCTTCCAGCCAGCCTGCCAAAGCCAACAATGATATTCTCAGCAAAATCCTTATGGATCTCAAAAAATGAATCCTCATCAAGTATACCCTCAACTACCTCTTTCATGTCGTAGGGCTGATTGGAACTCTCGGGGATGATACCATCCAATTGAGGCCTTACCTCTTCGCTTTTGGATTCATAGGGAACCGACGGAGGATCCTCATCACAGTTCTGTGGCAAGTATGATAACAGTTGCTTCAGATCCTGGATCAGTTTCACCTCATTGGCTGAGGTCACATGCGCCACACCGCTTTTTACCGAGTGGGAACTTGCACCACCCAGGTCTTCAAAACTCACCTCCTCCCCGGTTACTGTTTTTACAACATTTGGGCCGGTCACAAACATATATGATGAACTCTCTGCCATCATGATGAAGTCCGTGATAGCAGGTGAGTACACAGCACCACCGGCACAGGGGCCCAGTATTGCAGAGATCTGCGGAATAAGGCCACTTGCTACGGTGTTTCGGTAAAAGATATCGGCATATCCGCCAAGAGAAACCACACCCTCCTGGATCCTGGCTCCCCCTGAATCATTCAATCCTATCACCGGTGCCCCATTCTTCATGGCAAGATCCATCACTCTTACTATTTTCTCTGCATGGGATTCTGAAAGACTACCTCCGAAAACAGTGAAATCCTGTGAAAAGAGATAAACCAGGCGGCCATTGACCCTTCCATATCCGGTCACCACTCCATCTCCAAGGAACTTTTGTTTTTCAAGGCCAAACTCATGGGACCTGTGGGTAACAAGCTTCCCGGTTTCTTGGAAGGTGCCTTTGTCAAGCAGAAGTTCGATCCTTTCCCTGGCGGTAAGTTTTCCTTTTTTGTGCTGGCTTTCGATCCTTTTTTCTCCTCCACCTTTTTCAGCCATCGTATTTTTTTCCTGGAGTTTTTCCAGCTTGGCTTTTAGCGAATCCGATATCTTATCTGCCATACAATTCTTTGTTGGGAGGGCAAAAAAAGGCAATATTGCCTACACTTGAGGGTTGAAAGAGCTAATTTTTCCCGAAAATTGCCACAGCATTGTGGAAGCCCTAGGAAACCCTGAATTGAAGAATAAATCCCATGAGTTTTAAAATCGCTCCAGTAGAACATCTAAAAGATTTTTGCAAGGAAGCCTTCATTAAAATGGGATGGGAAGAGGGTGAAGCCCTGTTAGCATCGGAAGTGTTGGTCTCCGCAGACCTTAGGGGTATCGACAGCCATGGTGTGGCAAGGCTTGACGGATATCACAGGCTATGGGCTAAGGGCAGGATCAATTCCAAAGCAAAACCAAAAGTGATCAGAGAATCAGCCTCAACGGCCACCATAGACGGAGATGCCGGGATCGGACTTGTAGTGGCACCCTTTGCTATGGACATCGCCATAAAAAAGGCAAAGGAAGCCGGAACCGGTTGGGTCACGGTCAAGAATTCAAATCATTTTGGAATAGCGGGCCACCATGCCATGATGGCTTCAAAGGAGAAATTGATCGGAATGGCAATGACCAATGCCAGCCCACTGGTATCTCCCACTTTTTCTACCGACCGCATGCTTGGAACCAATCCGATCGCAGTGGCAATACCGGCAAAAAGCTATCCCGATTTTGTTGGGGACTTCGCAACAACAACGGCAGCAAATGGAAAGCTGGAGATCCTTCAAAGGAAGAGCGAAGAGGCTCCTTTGGGTTGGGTTCAGGACAAAGAAGGAAATCCGTCAAGAGACCCGAATGAAGTGAAAGCGGGTGGTGCACTTCTTCCTCTGGGCGGAGATCGGGAACATGGGAGCCATAAGGGTTTCATTCTGGGCTCCTGGGTAGATATCTTTTCAGGAGTCCTTTCGCAGGCCAATTTCGGACCCTGGGTTCCTCCTTTTGTAAGTTTTCTGGATCCCCCTGCTAAACCCGTTGGCGAGGGAATTGGTCATTTTCTAGGAGCCATGGATATCAATGCTTTCCAGGAAAGAGATGAATTCCTTGAGAACATGGATAAATGGATCAAGGCCTTTAAGGAAGCAAAGCCAATTCACGAAGATCAAAAGGTGGTCATTCCAGGAGAGCCCGAGCTCGAATTCGAAAATGAAAGGCTGGAAAACGGCATCCCTATTCTGGATAAGGTGATGGTGAATTTGATGCTCTTGAAAGATGAACTGGGCATCAAAAGAGAAATCTTTTGATGCAATTGTAAGTTGTGAATTAGAAGTTGTGAGTTAATATATTAACTCTTAACTCAGCACTTTTAACTTATAACTCGTGAATCTTAAGCTGAAAACTGAAGTTGAACCTTATTCTTCGGTTTGAATAACGTACAGATCTTCCCCCTCCTTCTTCATCAGGTATTTTTCCCGGGCGAATTTTTCCAGCTTGTCAGGATTGGTCATCAGCTCATCCTTCACCTCTCTAACCTCAACGATCTTCTCTTCATAGTACTCCTTCTGATCCTCAAGATCTGAGATCTTGGATTTGACCTGATATACCCCGATCAGATTATTGGAGTCGAAGAAAAGCATCCAGAAAAGAAAAATGGAAGTTAGGACAACGTAATAATTCCGTGAAAGGGCCTTTATCCGCTTCATGGTGTGACTAGTTGGTTGCCTAAAATTAGACATTTTTCAAGAAAGAGCTGCCGGCGAACTCCGCATCGGAGCCCAATTCACCCTCGATCCTCAATAATTGGTTGTATTTGGCCATTCTATCGGATCTAGAAGCGGAGCCTGTCTTGATCTGGCCAGCATTGGTAGCAACCGCCAGATCAGCAATGGTAGAATCCTCTGTTTCGCCAGATCTATGCGAGATCACATTGCTGTATTCAGCTCTTTTGGCCATTTCAATAGCGTCCAAGGTCTCTGTCAAAGAACCGATCTGATTCACCTTAATAAGAATAGAATTGGCTATTCCTTCAGAAATTCCCTTTTGAAGTCGCTTAACATTGGTGACAAACAGATCATCACCCACCAATTGGATCCTGTCCCCTGCCTTGTTGGTCAGGTCTTTCCAGCCATTCCAGTCATCTTCCCACATACCGTCTTCAATGGAAACTATTGGATATTTACTTGTCCACTCATTCCAGAAATCCGCCATTTCAGCAGAGCTGAGCTTCCTGTCATCGGATTTAAAGAAATGGTAAACCTCGTCCTTCTCCACATAAAACTCCGATGAGGCAGCGTCGAGGGCTATAGAAATATCCTCTGCTGGTTTATAGCCTGCCTTTTCTATAGCTGTCAGCACCACCTCAATAGCTTCTTCATTTGAACCAAGGTTGGGAGCGAATCCTCCTTCATCTCCGACATTTGTTGAGTGGCCCTGGTCCTTCAACACTGCCTTTAAATGATGGAAAACCTCTACTCCCATCCTAAGGGAATGAGAAAATGAATCCGCATTATGAGGCATGATCATGAACTCCTGGAAGTCGATCGAGTTGTCCGCATGGCTTCCGCCATTCAGAATATTCATCATTGGTACAGGAAGGATCTTTGCATTTACACCACCCAGATAGCGATATAGGGGCAATCCGGCTTCCAATGCGGCAGCTTTTGCTGCAGCCAGTGAAACTCCAAGAATAGCATTGGCTCCCAGTTTTCCCTTATTTTTTGATCCATCCAGATCGATCATTACCCTGTCGATCTCAACCTGGTCATATATGGATTTTCCAAGCAACTCTTCCTGAATTGCACCTTCAACATTTTTAACCGCATTCTTTACACCTTTCCCAAGGTACTTATCTCCATTATCCCTGAGTTCAACAGCTTCATGAACCCCTGTAGATGCTCCGGAAGGGACAGCCGCTCTTCCCATCTTTCCAGAACTGGTAAATACGTCCACCTCGACGGTTGGATTCCCTCTTGAATCAAGGATCTGTCTGGCCTTGATCTTTTGAATGCTGCTCATTTTTTATTTGGACTATGTTTTTTGATAAGATCGATGAATTGATCGAATAGATAACGACTATCATGGGGTCCCGGTGAAGCTTCGGGATGGTATTGAACAGAGAAGGCCGGTACATCCGTCCTTTTGATCCCCTCAATGGTGTTGTCGTTCAGGTTGATGTGGGTTATCTCAAGGTTCTTTGAATCCTTATCCTTGAATTCTTCAACATTGAAGCCATGATTCTGGCTGGTGATCTCTGAAGTTCCCAGAGCCAGGTTTTTTACAGGATGGTTCAATCCCCTATGACCGTGATGCATTTTAAAGGTTTTTAACCCGCTGGAAAGTGAAAGGATCTGGTGACCAAGACAGATCCCAAAAAGAGGGATCTTGTTTTCCAGGACCTTTTGGACGAAATCAACTGCATAAGTCGTGGATGCCGGATCCCCAGGCCCATTTGATATGAAGATGCCATCGGGCTTCCATTCCATAACATCCTCAAAGCTAGTATCATGAGGAAATACCCTGCAAAGGCAACCCCTCTCAACCAAATTGTTCAAGATACTCTTCTTCACACCAAGATCCAGTACCGCCACACGGATCTCACCTCCATCGGTCCCGAGGTCGTAGATCTCTTTTGTGCTGACCTGTGAACTGAGTTCCAGTCCATCCATAGAAGGGACCTTATCCAATGCCTTTTTTAACTTTTCAGCTTCGCTTTCCTCCGAAGAGATAAGGCAATTCATCGCTCCCTGATTTCGGATATGGCGCACAAGTCCTCGGGTATCAACATGGGAGATCCCAACTATCTTTTGCCTCTCCAAGTAATCCTGGAGCGATTCTTTGGCATCTTCCCGTGAATGGATATCCGAAAACTCATTGCAGATCAACCCTGAGAACTTCACTCCATCGGATTCATCTTCCTGAGAGTGGGTTCCATAGTTCCCGATATGCGGATGAGTATTGATTATGATCTGGCCGTAATAGGATGGATCTGTATAGATCTCCTGATAACCGGTCATACCTGTATTGAAACAGATCTCGCCTCCCACTGTCCCAATATCCCCCAGGGCTTTGCCTTCAAAAAAGGATCCGTCTTCTAATAACAGGTAAGCTTTTTTGGGTTGGTTTTCTTTGCTCATTGTCGGGCACAAAAAAAGGGAATATTCGACTAAAATATTCCCCTTTGATTTTGGAATTTATCAACCAATCATTCTTTCTTGTCTGAAGAAGCTTCAGCGGAGTCTGACTTTTCTTCTGGATTTTCTCCCTCAACCTTATCCTCTGAAGAATTAGCCTCAGAAGCTTTGGATTCCTCTTTTGGAGCTTCCTCCGCAGCCGGAGCTTCAGCTTTTGGCTCTTCGGCTTTGGATTCCTCTTTTGGAGCCTCCTCAGCAACTGGAGTTTCAGCTTTCGCTTCCTCCTTGGGCTCTTCCTTAGCCTCGGCGGGCTCTTTGGCCTCCGGAGCAGGATCTTCAGCCTTAGCTTCTTCCTTGGATTCCGTAGCCTTGATGGAGGAATCAGCAGAGTCATCGGCTTTTGGAGCCTCTGCCTTTGCTTCCTCTTCTTTTACTTCTTCCTCAACAGCGGGAGCCTCCTCCTTGGAAGTCTTAGGATTTTCTTCATTTAATTTACGCATGCGCATTTACTGAGCAAATGAAATTGTCCGTTATCTCGTGCCGCCCTATTAAAGCTTTTTTTCCTTCTGTTTGTTTGTTTCTTTGTTTCCAAAGCAAAAATTTATCCCCGTGAGCATCAAATTAACAAAGAAATAATAAAGGCGTTCCAAATTTTTTGCAACTTTTGAAAATCTTGTCATTTTTTCGAATATGTAAGACTGGTAACTAATATTTTGCGATTGGTCCGCATTTTTCCCACTCCTGCGACTCCGCTTACGATTGAAGTCATAAGCGTCGTAATCGTAAAAGAAAACTCTCTGATCCTTACGACAACGATTGCAGAGTTTACATTGCTGCTTATACCAGGTTTAAGTCTGCGAATTTTTGTACATTTTTCACATATTCAGCAATTTTTCTTGATGAATCAGTTCAAGATTTCAGTAGGTATTGATACGCAGTTTTATTGCGACAGCTTTGTTTCTTATAATCAATGATGACCACACTCATCATATAAAATATTTGTGAGGAGCTGGAATGGAAATTCATCGGCTTCCTTTGTGGTTGAAGCTCTTGAATTCGGCAAATAGGATCATCGTTTTGACAGGAACACGTGCCTTGCTCAAAAAGAGTCCCACATGCATAAATGACCTAAGGCGTCTTCAATGCTTTGTTTCAAAACAGCTGATTCAAAATAAACAAAAACCAAACCAAGCACTTCATTGTATTACTAATGAATGTTTTAGTTTTGAATTGTCCTTACGTAAAAAAAAAATAAAATAAAATAACCACCGACATTTGTTTTGCTTTGTAAATTCGGTAACAAACAGGCAATTAAAAAGTCCAAGGACGTTGACACATGCCAATGCGATGTTTCCTATTAGCGGTTACAAAACAGATTGAAAATATCAAGGCTTAAGCTATTCCTAGGCAGTTTTACTTAAATCAGTTATATACTTAATGTTCCTTCTGAGCCAGCTGATCTTAACTATTTAAGCCTTTTAATAACAACTGGTAACAGATCTCAATAAAGCGACCTGTACAAACTTCCCTTGGGAGTAATTACCTTTTCCATATTGAATCTTTTGGCGGTATTTCACTGATTTTACTGTTGCAAGACAGTTTAGCCTAAGTAAACACATTGTGTGTCAAGAAATGTAAACACAGAGGAATAAAGGCGTTTAGTGTGAAGATAACTTTCACTTAGTTGATAATATTGAGTAGAATGCGGAATAAATTTTTGGAAGCGTTCCAAGAGAGCAAAATATTGGAAACAGTTTGCTTTGTGTTCTTTGAGAGCAAACTACAAAACTCTTGACCAAAGCTAAGTAATTTAATACGGGCTATTCAACTCGATTTGACAGTTCATATGTAAACTGTGAGTCTCTGCCGGTTTAAGGAAGTGCTGTCAAATTCTCACGCAAATGTCTTTATCTCAAACTACAGCAGAGAGTTTCACTTCAAATGTTACAACCACAGCTGCAAGCGACCCCGCTTATTTCCAAAGCAATCCCATTCTTGGGCTGATAGTGGAACTTGTGATTGCTTTCTTAATCTGTGGGCACCTTCTCATTCTTGCAACACTTGCCCTCTACAAGCCATGGAACGTAGCGGACTGGCTGGTATTTTCGCTATCGATGGCGGACACTGTAAACGCAGCTCTTCCATTGCAAATGTTGAATGTTGTGAACAACTTTATCGGTCCGGATCTTTGGACGCGGCCTTCGTGCGCTGTCTTCGTTATTCTCACGTACACGTTTCGTATTGCCTCAGTGTGCACGATAACTTTGATATCAGCGGATAGAGCTATTTTATTGACGAGACCATTACAGCACCATATCTTTGTTACAACTGGAAGGGCGAGAAAAGCGGTGGTCGCGATCTGGTTGTTTTCAATCTTCATGGCGGTATTGCCGTTCATCGGAGTGGGCCATCCCAGTTACAACAAGGGCTACTGTTTTTATCACCTCTTTGATTTTGGAAAGTTGTATGGATTCATTGTGATTAGCATTGGAATTGTACAGCTAGTATTGGTCTTAATCTGCTTCATCACCATCAAAGTTACCAGCATCAAGTTTGTAAAACGCCAATTTGTGATGGCGGCTTCAAAGCAAACTGGCGGGAAACAACAGGAAAAGAGGGAAACCGCGGGAACTCGGCAAGTTAAACAAATGTCTTTCATGATGGCCATAGTCGTGCTGCTTTACTATATCAGCTGGTTGCCATATTTGGTAAGTATGGCGAGCATACGTATGAGAAGGTGCAAGAGGTGATTGTATACTTAGCTAGTTAAAGATTTAAAATAAACAGATAAAGGTATGGTGGATCAAAGCCATAAAGAAATTCAACAGCTTAAGGGCGCCTTACCGACTTTTAGTCGGCAACCCAGTTGATTGATCATCTGTACAGCTCTGAATAATAACAGCCGCCGGCGTTGGCGTGAGATTGATCTCTCTAATTTCACTGAGTTTAGTCACAGCTTGAGTTTGAACGACAACGTGATACCACCGGGTCTGAATTCAGTATTCTTTACTGGAAAAAGCCTGGTATAAGAGCAACGATAAAACGTCTTTCGAGAGCAATCCCAAAAAGATACTAGAGAGAATGTTTTTCAGTTTAGTACGGATGCTAAAGGGATTTTGCTTTTACCTTCCCACAAACAAAAAAACATCATGTGGAATCAGTTCCAGCGGTAATTCAGTTACACACTGCATTTTGTTCAGGCTCAGGGTTAATATTTGCGACATTTTTGCCATTTCAACCGACTGCATAGGTTTAATAGTGAATGCTTTTAATTCCAACATTTCTAGTTCCTCGATATAATTAGACCATCCTAGTCTTTCACTCGGCTCGAGCAACTCCTTTTTGTGAAAATGAAGCGACCTGTATTCCAAAGGTTACGTTGGAAGAGAAAGAAATTCTTTAAAGAGCCGACAACAAAAGGATTATGGTGCCGTGAGTTTAATTTCTCCAGCTGCCGACAAAATTAGCATTACTGTTTAATCTTTGTCTATCTGTCAAATGCCTTTGTCGGTACATCCTTACTTTTTTGATTAAGTTTTTTCGACTTTGGAGCTTAATTTGATTCCAAACATTACATTACAACAATTATTAGCGTCTTAAAATGTACGTTTGCTTGGAATATTTGTATATTTTGCATGGAAAAAAAAAAACAGTGCGTGTTTGAAGTGAATCGACCATCCGTCCCATGTTTGAAGACCTTACGATGTTCATGGTAGCCCCCGAATCATCGCTTCTTGATTGTATCTTCCAAACTTTGAGGTCGTGTTCGCGGTAGTACTGAGCTGTTAGAATTAAATCTTTTTCTATTGTGGAGCCAAATGTAAGCTGTTGACATTAAAAGACAATTATATTTTTTTCCAATTTGTTTTACAAAAAAACACTTTGCTCGAGAGCGGGGATCGAGATAAAGGTCAGGCAAACTAATCTCCATCAACAAGGCCGTCATCACCTCGTGATCTTTAAGAACCTAGGAGCAACCTTGAGAATTACTTTGAGCGAAACTGAGAATACCTGAGAAAAACTGAACCAGCAATTTGA
>JANQSY010000058.1 GCA_028279065.1 Cytophagales bacterium | reverse complement strand
AAGCATCTTCGTAAACTCAGAAAGCGGTATCAACAATCCCCAAGATCTAAAGGGAAAAAAGGTGGGCACCCCGGGATATTCTTCTACCTCCCTGGTTTGGATAAGGGGGATGTTAAAGGATGAATATGGATTGGATCCAGGCGATGTCCATTGGGTGGTCTCCAGGGCAGACTCCACAAAAGATGTAGGAGGAAAGGCATCAAAACAGGAGCGGAACATTCCAAAGGGAATTAAAGTAAGTTATGGTGAAGAGGGCAAAGACGAATCCGAACTCCTGGTCTCAGGGGCGGTTGATGCTCTCTTCCATGCAGCGGAGCCGAAAGCATTCGCAGAGGGCGATCCCAGGGTCAGAAGGTTGTTTCCGGATTCAAAGAAGGTAGAGCAGGAATATTTCGGAAAGACAGGCATCTTTCCTATCATGCATGCCCTGGCGGTGAAAAGGACCCTTTTGGATCAGGACCTTGAACTGGCCACATCGATCTTCAAAGCATATTCCTCTGCCAAAAAAATGAGCTATGGTTTTATGCGAAGACTGGGTTGGGCCTTTGATTCCCTGCCCTGGTACGGGCAGGAATATGAAAGCACCCGTAAGCTTATGGGTGATAATTTTTATAGTTATGGCTATTCGTCAAACCTGAATACCCTCCAAACCCTATGTAGGTATGCCTTTGAGCAAGGGCTGGCCTCAAGGCGAGTAAAGCCAGAAGAACTTTTTCATCCTAAAGCCGTCCAGTTGGATGAAAAAGCCTAGGGCAGGCAAAAAAATCAATATTATTGGGGCCGGCTTAGACTCTGTGATTTTCCTTTGACTCCTGAGGTGGATTAGAAGCACCGGATATGAAAGTAGATTTTATTTTTTGCACTGAGAGCGGGTATCTGGAACCTATGGCAAAATTGCTCGCTTTTAGCATCAGGAATTTTGGTGGACAATTCAGTCAGTCGAAAATATTCAGTTATTCCCCCCGTAAAAGCAAAAGAATCCATTCTTCGACGGTTGAGGTTTTTGAAGAACTCCAGGTTGATTATGTAGATGAGGAGTTAAACAAGGATTATAAGTTTTACCCTATTGCAAATAAGATCCTGAGTTGCGCCCATAGGGAAAACAACACCGATTCAGATGTGCTTGTATTCCTTGACACGGATACCCTGTTTCTTGATCCACCTGAAATATTAAATAAGGTTTCTCCCGGAGAAGTCTATGCTCGTCCGGTGGATTTTAAAGGAATAGGTACAGATAGAAATTATTCAGGAGTAAATGGAGAGTATTGGAAAAAAATGTTTCAGATCCTGGGACTGCAGGACAGGGGCAGATATGTAAATACCACAATGGATGACCAGGAAATAATAGAATATTATAATGCGGGCTTGGTCATCACCCACAGGTCAAATGGTTTCTTCACCGAATGGAAAAAGCATTTCGAAAAAGTCATGCAGGCGGATCTAAAGCATAAAAGAAAAAGGATACGCAATACAGATCAGGCAACAATAACCGCATCGTTGATCAGTCGGGATTTGGATGCAATATCGTTGGACAAGAGATACAACTGCCCCTTCCATGTACAACACAAATGCAAAAATGAAGCCTATAAAGTGGAGAAAATAAGCGAGCTGATCCATTTACACTATCATTATGTATTTTCAAACAGAACTGGGTCCAATCCCTTATATGATCATCTGCAAGGTTTTGAAGCAGGCGCAACGATTAATACAAAACTTTTGGAATATGGAGTTCAGAGGAAAATGAGCTCCGGGGAGATTCTCGAGGCGGACTTCAGGTCAATGATCAACCGGGTTAAGCGGAGCATCAAATTTGCGTAATTGTTCTTATGCGGTTTTCCCGGATCATACAAAAGTCCTTTTTAGATCGTGCAAGTCAACCAACGCAATTAGATGATTGATTCCCAGCGACTCATTCTTAGACCTTTGGCTATTTCCGATGCAGAACAATTGTTCTCTTACCGGTCTGATGTGCATACCAACAAATATCAAAGTTGGATCCCAGGATCAATAAGGGAGGTTCAGGATTGGATCAATGAAATAGCTTCGGACTTTAATATTCAGGATACCTGGTTCCAGATCGCCATTGTTTTGAAAAAAGAGGAAAAAATGATCGGCGATCTGGGCATTCACTTCTTCGGCAATGAAAATCTTCAGTGTGAACTCGGTATTACACTTGCAAGAGAACAACAATCCAAAGGCTTAGCGACCGAGGCTATGACGGCGGTAATTGATCACCTTTTCAATACTCACAATAAGCATAGGATCATTGGTTCTGTTGACCCGAAAAACCTTGCATCAATCAGGCTCTTAAAAGCTCTCGGATTCCGGAAGGAGGCTCACTTTGTAAAAAGCTACTTCCAGAATGGGCAATGGACGGATGATCTTGTGTTTGGGATCTTAAAGGAAGAATGGAAATTAACATGATGTGCCTGGGAGGCAATTATCATTCAAAAACATCCATCGCCACCTCAACCACATCAAGTAGTTTTTTCGGGTCCCTTTCCACCTTGACTTCCTGATTGAGTCCGGTCATCAGGGTCATGATATACCTTGAAACCTGATCTGGCTTCATTCCTTTCTTGAGTTTTGCACCTTCCAGATAATTGGAGAATATCTCTGCGACCTCCTTCTCATGATTGACGATGAATCCCTGTATCTGCCTGTCTCTTCCTCCTAGCTCAGCGCATACATTGGACATAAAGCAGCCCTTATGCTGTTCATCACCTAAACCTCGATGGACAATCATTTCAAAAAGCTTTCTTATGCCTTTTTTTGGATCCTTCTCGCTTTTCAGCATCTCCTTCATGAAGGCAAGGTTCTGGTTCCGGTAATGGGATAGGGATCTTTCAAAAAGCTCTCTTTTCCCCTTGAAGGTATCATAGAAGCTGCCCTTGCCTATCCCGATCTTTTCGGTAAGGTCCGCCAATGACGTAGCCTCATAGCCCTTTTCCCAAAAAAGGTTCATGGCATCTTCCAGGGCCACATTTGTATCGAAATTCTTTGTTCGGGGCATATCCTAACTCATAAATATCATCACAAAAATAAAAAAAACTTCCTTTTTGTACTGGTCGGTCCAAAATAATTCTATATTTGTACCGATTGGTACAAAACAGAAAGAATATGATAACCAGAATAATGATAACCGGAGCGAATGCAGGATTGGGAAAAGAAACAGCCCGCCAGCTTGCTATGAAAGACACCACAACCAGAATAATACTGGCCTGCAGGAATCCTCAAAAGGCCGAGGCCGCCAAGGCTGACCTCGAAAGGATCACAGGTAAGAAGATCTTCCAGACCCTAACTATGGATGTCTCTGACGCGGACTCGGTCTACGAGGCTCTGGATTCATTTACCGAGCCCATCGACGCCCTGGTAATGAACGCCGGAGGAATGGGTGGAAGAACCCCCGAGAAAATGACCCCCTCCGGCATGAATACCCTTGGGGCAGCAAATGTTCTTGGTCATGCAATCCTTCTGGAAGAAATGATAGAACGGGGACAGCTAAAAGAAACAGCGATATACGTGAGTTCGGAAGCCGCAAGGGGGATCAAGAAAATGGGTATGAAAAGGCCTGAACTCAAATCCTTCTCCTCTGAAGAGTTTGCCTCCGTGCTGGACGGATCCCTCTACGGAAAGGCTTTTGACGCAATGCAAGCCTACGGCGCGGTCAAGTTTACCGGAACCATGTGGATGAGCTCATTGGCAAGGAAATATCCAGATCTCAGACTGCTTTCCATTAGCCCCGGAGGCACCTCTGGGACAGAAGGAGCCGATGATCTGCCCTTGATGAACAAGATCATGTTCAAGTATATCTTCATGCCTATAGTTCTGCCGATGAGGGGCATGTTGCACAGTCTGGAGACCGGTACCAAAAGACTGGTCAGGGCTCTGTTTGACGATGATCTTAAAAGCGGAAGATTCTATGCCAGCGTTGAAGAAACCGTCGTAGGAAAGATCATTGATCAAAGTGAGATCTTCCCTGAACTGGACAACCCGGTTTACCAGGATAATGCCGCTGCCGGTGTCAGGTCATTTATCAAGGAGGAACTGGTCACAGCATAAGCAAGGGGAAAAGCCATCCTCGTAAGCCCGGATGAGACCTTAAGTCCAGATTCCGGGCTTTTTTTGGCCAAAACATCCCAAGAAATCTCCGGCATTTCCCGATCTGATTTAAATTGGGCTCAGTTATGAAAGCCCTGGTCCAGTCGAAGTACGGAGCCCCCGAAAAAGTTCTGAGTATACGAGAAGTTGCAAAGCCCGTTCCCGGGGACAATGAGGTTTTGGTCAAGGTACATTATTCGGCCGTCAACGATTGGGATTGGAGCATGGTCACCGGTGATCCCAAGATCTATCGACTGATGTTGGGCTTGCGAAAACCCAGAAATCCCATTCCCGGAATGGAGCTCTCCGGCATGGTTGAAGCATTGGGGCCGAATAGCTCAAAGTTCAATGTTGGGGATGCGGTTTACGGGGACAGTTCAGGGCATAACACTTTTGGATCCTATGCCCAATACATGGCTGTTCATGAAGAAGATCTAAGCCTTAAACCGGTTTCCATGAGTTTTCCGGATGCTGCTTCCATATCTCATGCCAGCATGTTGGCCTACCAGGCTTTGGAGGACGTGGTGGGTATGAAAGAAGGAGAAAAGGTTTTGATCAACGGAGCAGGAGGCGGCGTGGGGACCATTGGGCTTCAATTGGCCAAATTGAAAGGCGCTGAGGTGACAGGTGTTGATACCGGGCAAAAGCTTAAGAACATGGAGGAATTGGGTTTCGATCATATTCTGGATTACAAAAAAAACGATTTTACCAGGGAGGGAAAGCAATATGACATCATCCTGGATGCCAAATCCACCCGCTCGCCACGAGCCTTGAATAGGGCCTTAAGCGACAAAGGCAGATATGTTACCGTTGGTGGCCAGACCGGCAAATTCGCCAGGGTCTTCCTCGCCAATATTCTTGGAAATAAAAAAATGAACCTCCTGGCTCTAAAGCCCAACAAGGACCTGGACAGGATCAACGAGCTCTATGAACAGGGCAAGATCAAACCCATCATCGATCAGCCCTTCCGTTTCGAAGATGCACCCAAGGCTGTTCAATACTTCGGGGACGCCAGGCATAGCGGAAAAGTGCTGATCGCCATCAATCCTTAGCCTCTAATTTGCTGCTACCGGTAAGCGCGATTCTCCTCATCCAGCAACACATCAAGATGATCAAACGGGACTAATGACCTTAGGCGATTCGGTATTTGGAATTAAGTGTTCGACCGAACTCTGAATTAGTTCTACCAGGGCGTTCTTCAAATCCTTCTTCACAAAATACTGGTGGGTCACCAGACCTATCGTTCTGACAGGAACTGGGTTCTTGAAGCGAATGATATTTTGCCTGGCATTTTCCGACAGGCCATTGTAAGCCAGATAGGGCAAGATCGTGATCCCTTCCCTGGATTCGGTTATGCGTATCAGGCTTTCCATCGATCCGCTTTCGAATTTTATGTTCATATCGCTATCCTCATGAATCCTGGATTGCTCACATATATCATAGACCTGGGTTCTTACACAATGCCCTTCTTCCAGAAGGCAGATCTTCGAATAGTTCAGGTCCACCGGGGACAACTCGGATCTACCTTCATTTCCTGTACAATCATAGATCAAGAAAGGCTCGTTGTAGAGATCTAACTCTTGTAGATCCTTATGGACAAGCGGAATGGCCAGGATCCCCATGTCCAGATTTCTTTTCAAAAGGTTGTCCTGGATCTGCTGGGTTGTCATCTCCTTTATCTGGATGTTGACGCGGGGAAACCTTCTGGCAAACTCGTAAACAAACAGCGGCAAGAGGTAGGGCGCGATGGTGGGGATTATCCCGATCTTCAGATCTCCGACCATCTCCCCTTTCAATTCCTGAACCACGTTGTTGAGAAGCTCGATCTCATTGACAATTATTCTCAATCGCTCGACTATATTCCCCCCTTCCTTTGTGAGCGTCACCGGTTTGGTCTTTCGGTTAAATATTCTGATCCCGATCTCATCCTCAAATTTGTTGATCATGGTACTCAGGGTTGACTGGGTCACAAAACATTTCTCAGCAGCAAGTTCAAAGTTGTTGGAGTCAACAACCGCAAGGACATATTGAAACTGTTGAATATTCATTGCTCTCAAAAATAGAATTAATATCTATTTCATCAATATTAACATCTATATATTCGTTTTTATCAATGTTTTATTAACCTGATCTTGGCATCATCAACATCGAACATTCATGAAGAAACTATTCTTTATCACAGCTTTTACGGTAACAATGATGTCATGTCAGGAAACAGGTGAAAGCACAAAAAATCTGGAAAACATGAGCGAAGAAAAAAAAGGATGTCCCTTTGGCTTTGATAAACTAAAGTCAACAGGGGAGGTAGTAAAAAGCGAAGGAAAGACCAACAAGGACTGGTGGCCAAACCAGTTGGATCTTAGCATACTGCACCAAAATTCATCTCTTTCCAATCCAATGGATGGGGATTTCAATTATGAGGAAGAATTCGAAAGCCTGGATTATGATGCTCTGAAACAGGATCTCAGGGATTTGATGACCAGTTCACAGGAATGGTGGCCCGCGGATTTTGGTCATTACGGGGGCCTGTTCATTAGAATGGCCTGGCATAGCGCAGGCACCTATAGGACCGGCGACGGAAGAGGTGGCTCCAGAGCGGGACAACAGCGCTTCGCTCCCCTGAATAGCTGGCCCGATAATGCCAACCTGGACAAGGCAAGACGGTTGCTTTGGCCCATCAAGCAGAAGTATGGCCAAAAGATCTCATGGGCAGATCTGATGATCCTGACCGGAAATGTAGCCCTGGAATCAATGGGGTTCGAGACCGTCGGGTTCGCCGGGGGCCGTGAAGACGTATGGGAGCCGGAGGCCAGTGTTTATTGGGGTTCGGAAAAGGATTGGTTGGCAGACGAGCGCTATTCGGAAGATCGAGAATTGGAAAAACCGCTCGCCGCGGTTCAAATGGGATTGATCTACGTAAACCCGGAGGGCCCCAATGGAAATCCCGATCCAAAGCTGGCGGCCCATGACATCCGGGAAACCTTCGGCAGGATGGGTATGAACGATGAGGAAACCGTAGCCCTGATCGCCGGTGGACATACCCTTGGAAAAACACATGGAGCCGCAAGTGGTACTCACCTGAGCGCAGACCCCGAGGGAGCCGGTATCGAAGAGCAGGGCTTTGGATGGAAGAGCGATTACAGATCAGGCAAGGGTCCCGATGCAATAACCTCCGGCCTCGAGGTCATCTGGACGGAAACCCCGGCACAATGGAGCCATGGCTTCTTCAAGAGCTTATTTGAAAACGAGTGGGAATTGACCAAAAGTCCGGGAGGTGCACATCAGTTTGTCGCGGTCGATCCCGAAAAAATGTACCCGGATGCATTTGACCCCGACAAGAAACACAAACCAACCATGTTGGTGACCGATCTTTCTCTTCGGGAAGATCCGATCTACGAGAAGATCTCCAGGAGATTCTATGAGAATCCTGAGGAATTCGAAGCTTCCTTTGCCAAGGCATGGTTCAAGCTTACGCACAGGGATATGGGACCGAGTTCATCCTACCTGGGGCCAGAAGTCCCCAAGGAGGATTTTATCTGGCAGGACCCAATACCCGAACTGGACCATGGGCTTGTCAATGCAGGGGACATTGCAACCCTCAAATCCAGGATCCTGAATTCCGGCATTAGCCAGGAGGAGATGATCTCCACAGCCTGGGCATCGGCCTCTACCTATCGGGACTCTGACCGGCGCGGAGGAGCGAATGGAGCCAGGATCAGGCTGGAACCACAGGTCAATTGGGAATGCAATAACCCTGACCAACTCAAGAAGGTGCTTGCAAGTTACGAGAGGATCAAAGCAGATTTTGAGGCAGGAAACAAGCGAATTTCCATAGCTGATCTGATCGTATTGGGTGGAAATGTCGGAATAGAAGAAGCAGCAAAGAAGGCGGGCCATGACATAGATGTTCCTTTCAGTCCCGGTCGTATGGACGCCAGCCAGGAGCACACCGATGTCGATGCCTTTGCTGTGCTTGAGCCCATGGCTGATGGATTCAGGAATTACAAGAAAGCCGATTATACCCTGAGCAGTGAGCAGTTATTGATCGACAAGGCACAACTGTTGACTCTGAGCGCGCCCGAAATGACGGTGCTCTATGGGGGAATGCGTGTGCTTAATGTGAACTATGATGGATCTGCCCATGGGCTGCTTACGGATGAGCCCGGCGCCCTGAACAACGATTTCTTTAGGAATCTGCTCAGCATGGAATATGCATGGCAGCCCAGAGATGACGAAAATGAGTTCTTCAACGGGTACAGCAGGGGAACAGAAGATCTCAGGTGGACCGCAACAAGGACAGATCTGATCTTTGGATCTAACTCTGAGCTAAGAGCCCTGGCAGAGGTTTACGCCAGCGACGATGCGAAGGAAAAGTTCGTCACCGATTTTGTGGCGGTATGGACCAAGGTCATGGATCTCGACAGATTTGATCTGTAGCCCTAGTCAGTTCGGAGTCTGGAGTTTGCATTCATCAAAAGTGGTGTTAAACTTCAAACTCCGAACTCCTAACATTTGCTTATATTCGGTCTCCCATGACAAGATCGATTCTCCTAATATGTTTTCTTTTCATGTGCTCAGGCAAGGCCTATTCTCAGTGGCGAGCTGGAGTCATTTCGAGTAACATTTATACGGTTTATGCTTCCGGCAGCTATGAATTTTCGAATAAGATCAGACCCGAAGTACGACTGGGAATGTATTTGCGTGATGCCGAACCTGAAGCACAGGGCCTGGTCACATATCATTTCCTGGAGGAAGAAAAAGTAATTCTTTATGGCGGTTTGGGAGTTATTCTTCCTTCCGGAGTGGTGTTATTTCCCATTGGCGCCATAGTCTATCCATTCAATGACAAACGCATTGGTTTGGTCTTAGAACCCTCTCCAGCCTTTTATGATGGACAAATCTACAATTTGGGTAGCCTGGGAGTACAATTCACAATCAAAAGTAAATCCATCTCAACCTCTTCAGAATAACATCAGGAAAGACCACCTCTACAATCCTGTTCTTAGCCAATGGTCCCTAGTCCACACTTTTGACCGCAGACCCGGACAATTCCAAACTCAATTCATAATCCATAATTCATAATTTGGCCTTTATGAGACTTCCCAAGCTCCCAAATCTGAAGAAGTACACCTTCGAGTTCCTCTCAATCTTCATAGCCGTGATATCTGCTTTTGGCCTGAACAACTGGAACGACCACCGACGGGACAGGGTGGCCGAACTCAAGATCATGGGTAACAATATAGAAACTTACACTAATGGCTGACAAAAAGGCAAAGAAGGGATCTATGTCGGATCAAAAGCTCTTAAAAATCAAAGAGCAAATCATCTGGAATGATTCATGTGGATTGACAATACAGTTTCAAGTTACCCCGGATGGGAAAGAATTCAGAGTTAAGCTGTTTGGTGATATACTGAAATATGGTAATAGGGACTTCCAATTTAATAGTGAGGGAGAACTGATTGGAACGGGAACAGCTATGCAGTACCCAAAATGCTTTATCAAGCCATAGCGTCTATGTCATTGCACTGTGGGAATTCCCCATCGTAAGCCGCTTTGTACTCGTCCAATAATTCTTGTTCTCTCTCCACTGGGTTATCACAATACTCAACATTGAAAAGGAATGCACCTTGCGTGCAAGGGCCTTCATCTCCATTTGCATGCCTAAGTAATCTACCCTGGATGCCCCTTTGCTTTTCATCAGAGCTTCCGAAGTATATTGGCTTGCTACTTAGAAGGTAGAGCCCATAAACTCCACCTTGCTGTTCAACTTCCCTAATGATCTCGTCCGCAGAGAATGCGTGTAGAGGACTATTGATTGGCATAATTTACTTGGTTGGTTGCAAGTAATCTTATAGAAGGATCTAAAATTTGTCAATCCCAATTTTTAGGGATATTTCACTACTTATCACTCACCCGGATAATCAGTTTGCCTCAAGATCTCCTTTTGCATCTCATCGAGCTTCCTTTTCCTTTCTTCCTCCTTGGCCGATAGCTCAGGATTGTCTGCGATCATCCTTCTTTTACTACTTGAGGTCTGACCCATGCCCTGCAGTTCCAGGGTGGGGGTGATTTTTAGTTTAAACTCCTTGAAAACCTGATCACCAATAGGGTCCAAATAACTAGCAGGCACTTCTTTGGGGCTCCGTATCTTGGGAGTGATCGGATAGGCGTTCATCTTGAGAGATTCGTAGGGTCGTATCCAAGGAGTGAGGTCTGATAGCTTAGTCTTCATGTTCACCCAATCCTCCCGGATATCCTTGCCAAGGATCACTGGGCTACGGTGGTGGCCAATCTCCTTCATTAGCTTGTTGGCCTCCGTGGTAACAATGGCGAACGTCCCAATTTCTTCCCCAGTTTTTGTATCTACCCACATGCTGTACAGAGCGGCCATGGTAAAGGGTTCTCGATCTCGCATATACACCAGATAGGGCTTACTCAGCTTTTCCATCTCGGGTCCTTCCATAAAGGCATCAGCAATTACTAAACATCTTTTGGTAGTGTATAGCTGTTTCCACATCCTTTTGGTTAACAAATTCTCACCTCTAGCATTGATTAATAGCTTCTTTTCATTCCAAAGTGGAGTATAGCCAAACCGAAACAGTTGGAGCTTGGTTGGATCGTCTGAAGTGATGACCGGACCAAAGTTGCTCGGAGCAAGATTATAGTTGGGAGGAAACTCGGAGAAGGTGGATTTGACGTTAAACTTCTTCTCCACAGCCTCGAAGGTTGTGGTTACAACGTATCTGCCGCACATAAGCCTATTTTTTCCTCCAATATAGGAAGTGATGAGGCAAAAAAGTGTGGGCTGCACTAACCGCTACCTAGGACCGACCAAAGTACCTATATACGGATTAGAGAGCCCACACGGGGTTCGGCCTGATCTCATTTCCGTATTGATTTAATTGGTCGGATTTCGGTAGCAAAACGAGGTGGCACTAGCCTACCTACTATGACTATCTACTGGCTAAAATCCACAGATTCTCACAAATAATCTATCCCTATAAATGAGGATATTCTCACAACTCAATCCGATCAACTTTTTCTTCCCTAGAAGCTCTTGCTATCTTTAAGACAATAAAGTACTGGGTCTCCTTGTTCCGCTACCTAAACCGACCAAGTAAGGCGAAGAACACAAGGATGAGTGAAGTCCGCCGATCGGCGTGGCCTCGCTTGCTTGTGTTGGGTGCCTTGGTCGGACCCAGGTAGCGGCTTGTGGGGTTCACGCTTTCGTTTAAATCAATTTGCTACCAAAAACCGACCAACCATGAATTCCAATGTCAGAATTGCCTTTGGAATAGCTCTCATTTCAGCGGTAATAGGAGGCCTCTCCCTATCGTCTAAAACATACTATTTCACCTATCCGGGCAGGGGAAAAAGCGAAGTACCAAAGGAGTTTTATGAATCAAGAAAAGAGAATCGGGAAAAGTACTTTAGTGTAGTTCGTGAAGTGAACTATGATGCTGCATTTGTGGCTGGTCTCCTTTCCCTGGGGTTGTCATTTCTGGTAATCGGACGTAGGATTCCAAAGGTCTCAACACCCAATATTTCCGTCAAAGTAAGTCGACCAAAGATCCCCTCGTGGATCCAGAGTTCCTGGAAGAAGAATTTGCTGATCTATCTTCATGTATTGATAATGATTGGGATCGCTGCTATGTTTTTTCTGATGAACCTATGGAGTTAACTTTTGTTTTAATAATTCTGTGAATTAATTATCTTTAACAACGAAAGCTATCTTAATGGACGAAAAGGGCACCTTTAAAGTCTTTTCCAGTATTATTAAGGAAATTGGTATAACTGGGTTCGTGATTGTGGTAGTGGCTATAACATTTCTTGTTTGGGGAACTCCTAGCCAAAAAAGGGAGTTTATTGATTGCTACATCCTATTCAAGTGTCAAAATCCTTTCTATTGCGCAATAATTGTAGCTTGTCTCGTGTTGTTAATGATAATCGGGACAATTTACTATCAAAAAATGCTTGGAATTAGAAAGGAAGAGAACAACCGAATTGGCAAAGAAAAGTCCAAGTGGCAAGCACTAGTCTTAGATAAGCCTTTGAGATCAAGTGATCCATAAAATGAAAATCATTTTGTTATGATTTCACTCTTTGTTTTTCCTACCCTAATAATGTTGATACTGGCAGTATGGAGGAGATTTCATCAAAAGTATGTAAATCTCAAATTCAAGTATGACGTGTATGCTCTTCGCGACGAGCTACGTCTTATGGCCCAAAATGGGGTGATTGATAAAGACGGGTTTCTTTTTGAGTACTATGATGATTCCTTTTCCAAAGCGATAGCTGAAAGCTACTATATCACAATATTTAGGATAGTACTCTTAGCTAAAAAGTACGAATTGGACCCGAGGTATAAGGAACTGAGGTCCACACTGGACAATGAAACCAAGAAAATCCCAGAAATACAGGAACTTAAGTTGCGTTATGCCGCAGCAATACAAACCTACGTTACCGACCAACACTACGTTTCTGCAAGAATGATTATCATACCATTGATTAAACTAGCCCATGGTACGGCTTGGACTACAAAGAAGTTTAGTAAATGGCTGAAAATGGTGTTGGTTTTTCCTGAGACCTCGGCATCCGAAGAATACTTCAGTCATTCTGCTCATCACCAACTTGCCTAGCCTAGAAGAATTTCCGCATCTTAAAATTGCAGCGATCGCTACGATGAACCTAATCGGTATAGACTAGAATAGTGTTATCGAAATATCCCAAAAAATAGGGATTGACAAATCCTAAATTCTATTCTAAGCTTATTGGTTATGGATATAGATATTAATGAAGTGTCAGAAACCCTGAGTAATGCTACTCAGATTTGGTTTCATGAAGTAAAAGAAGAAAAGCCCACCAAAATTAAATTGGGTTTTGACGACCCTAATGATATGTACAGTTATAATGATCTGGTCAAACTAAATCGTGGTCAGAATCCAGAGGTGGTATTTCATATTGAATCTTTGGATAAGCTGTCTGTTGAATTAATCAATACGGAACTGCCCAAACCAATTTGGATTGAAAGCTTAAAGTTTGATGGCAAAAACTTAGATGAGTTTAAATCCTATCAGAAATTTGATTCTGCCTTTCTTTTGCTTGTTGGTTCAACACCTGCATCGGAGACAGATTTTGCCATTGATCCGAACATGCGACCGCTTCTTTGTAAGGGATACACTGTGAATTTACCATCTGATGATGGTTGAAAAACAACTTCACCATTTACGACTCCATCTTTCCATTCAAAGTTTCCACGTATCGACTCTTTCATTTGGGTTTTTTAGGGTTGTAATCCAGCGCCTTCTTTAGAAGCTTGTCAAAATCACTCAACTCTGGATCTTGATTAGCAGCCTTAATCTTGTCAATCACTTCCTTCTCGATTCTATCCTTTTCGTCCGTCTGACCTTTCATAAAATCACCATCAGTGGCTAATGCGGTCTTTTCTTTGATTTTGCTCATCACCTTCTCAATTTCCTCGTTGTTTCCCACAGGCACTATATTGGTGTCCAATATACCGAATTTCTCCTGTAAAACCTTGAGTATCAATCGAGAAACTTCTTCATCCTTCTCCCGGAAGTGATGTAAAGCCGAAGCCATAGGAGGGAAGCCATAGGCATCAATGAGGGAGTGAATAACCTTCTCTAAACGCTTGCTCATGATGTCAGATCGATGTATCTAAGACGATGCTCTAAGTTAGAAAGAACCATGTTGAATTTCTCCTGGTTCTCTGAATGCCTCATATTGTACCTATAGACGCACTCATCCACGTATTTCTGCAGATGCTTTCGGGAAGTGTAATGATAGATCCCGATGATGTTTCGCTTGAGTAGGGACCAGAACCCCTCGATCGTGTTAGTGTGGACCCTTCCTTGGACGTACTGCTTGGCATTGTGACGAATGAAACGGTGGGTGAATTTCAGACACAATTCTCCATATGCTCCCCATTCATCGGAATAGATCGTACTTCCTGGGTTGATATGCTTAAAGATCTGGGGAATCAGATCCTTTGCCGTTACCGATGAAACCTGACGAGCGACCAATCTTCCACTTCTTTCGATCATTCCAAGGACCGGAGTTTTGTCCAACCAATTCTTACCACCGTTAGCGTTGGGGATCTTCTTGTCCCAATGACGGTTCCTGTTCTTTCCTCCAACAAATGTCTCGTCAATTTCCACTTCACCTTCCAAGAGCTGATCTTGCCCAATCCCTAGGCAGTTCCGGATCCTGTGTAGCATGAACCAAGCAGTCTTTTGGGTAACACCTATGTCTCTGGCCAACTGGTGGGAGGAAATGCCTTTAGAATGGCATGAAGCCAAGTACAGTGCCATAAACCATTTCCGTAGCTCTACTTTCGAGCTATCGAAAAGAGTCCCGGTTTTGACGTTGAAGTACTTCTTCGTGTTCTTACATCGGAATCGATTGTTGGCACATTTGTACACCTTCGACTCAGGATCAAATGGCGACACAACATTACCCCTCCACCTTAATTCTTCCAAATGATCAATACAGTCCTGTTCGGTCTGGAAGGCTTCCTGCAGGTCGTATAAGTTCTTAAAGGGAAGGATCATGCATGAAATTTAAGAAGAAAACTACACGAGTTTTAAAATTTGGTGTAATTTTCTATATTAATCCCAGATCATGCAGGAAATCTCCAACGGCTTGGGTAAAGACCTGGAGGATATTGCCATCAACCGCCATGGACATAGGAACGGGGTGATGGCCTGCAAGTTTTGGAGAAAGATAGCTCGGGGAGAGCCGGTCAGTACCGATACCCTCGAGCAGCATTATTTTGGTCTTACCAGGGATTATTTCTCAATCCAGAATGGATCCGGATACGAATCACTGAAGTCCCGGGGTCTGGAGATCATTTCGGATGATTCTCTGCGGTTTGAGATCATCTCTCTGAACGAATACAACTTCAGCATCATACGCAAGTTCGAGGAGGAATATGCTGAGATGCAATTCCACCAGAGTTTTTACAAGGATTTCAACCGGCTGGTGGCTTCCAACCTTGTCTTCAGCCCTGCAGGGATCCCGATTGGACTAGAGCAACCTTTGGAGCTAAGCGACGAAGAACGCAAATACTTCCTTGCCATACTCTACCGCATAGAGATCAACCGCCGCAAAATGATCGAATACTACACCCTGCTTGAGAGCAATGTGAAAGGGGTGAAAAATAGGATTGATATAATCCTTGAGGAAAATTGAGAAAAGGACCAGAATTGGGAATTCTAAAGTTTGAAGTTTTCAGTCCGTAGTTTGATTTGATTTTTCCTTTTCAGATCGAGCGTTTCCAAACAATCAAATTTTACACTAATCAACCGACCTTAACCACCTTGACCTTTCTTCAAACTCCAAACTGCATACGGCCGTCTTAAGAACCTCAACTCTCTATCCCGCTTCTCGTCTCTGTTTTTCCTTCCCCATTTATGGGGATATTCAGTCTCATTTGAGGTATTCAGACCATCAATTTCTAGTTTTAATAAGTGCAGAGCACCTAAAGGCAATAATATTTTGAACTAGGAAAACGATAATCACAACCAATATGCTTCAAGAACAGGAACAACCAGGCAGCAATGATCAATCATCTGCATTAGCAAAAAATAAACCAAATAAGGACAACTCCGGCATTTGGAAAGTATTGAATTCGAATTTTGTGATATTTCTATTTTCAACAATTCTGGTTGGAGGAGTTTCATTTGTTTACAAGCAATGGAAGGAAAACCAAAGCAAGGAGGAGCTTGACTATCGACAAGAAATTATTGATCAGAGAATTAGAAATAAACTTAGGGCTGAACTGACATCAAGGCTTGATGTTATCCAGAAGCTCCAAACCGGCGCCAAAGAGTTTGAGAACAAGAACATTTATCTCGCCTGCTGGGGGAATACCATAAGAAATCAACCCGAATTGAACCTCAAATACTATAACAGAGCTGGGCTCTTTGCCACTTATCGGGAATGGAATTTGTTCGAGATATTGACAGAGCTAGAGAGATATGAAGAAGAGAGTGTTAAAGGACTTATCAATGTTCTGAAAACTTCTTTTCAAGAGAACAATTACAGAATTAGGGGCTATCACCAAAAAACAAGAACCAATCGAGGTGAATTTCTACCATTAGGCCGACTGAATCTACAAGAAAAAAGATATGTTGTTAATGGCACCGGGGAAATTATCATTCTAACAGCCGAGGATCTGCCATTGGTAAGGTATTACTATGCAAAAGAAGAATTATCAAGTTTTATGAACAGCATCGAAGAACTCCAGCTTGCGCTCGCAGATGCCAAAACACCTTAATCCAAGGTAATAAATAGCAAAAAGTGGCACAATGAGGAGCATGGCTGATACCCAAATGACTGTAGTATAGTATGAAGCCGGACGCCAGACACCAAAAAAGCAGGGAAAAGGCTTCCCGACGATTCTCCACCGCATAGAGATCAACCGCCGCAAGATGATCGAATACTACACCCTGTTGGAAAGCAATGTGAATCGGGTGAAAAGCAGGATTGATCAAATACTGGAAGATTCGTAAGCCAACACCCGATCTTCGCCCAGCACTTCTCGCTTCACGACTCTGTTCATCCATCCCTATTTATGGGGATATCCATCTCACTTTTGGGGCCTTTCAGATCGATAATTGTTAGCTTTATTGAGCTAAATGCAGCTGACGGCCACAAGAAAGTTTAATGCTGAATATCTGCTAAACGAA
Source organism: Cytophagales bacterium (assembly GCA_028279065.1). Classification (GTDB taxonomy): domain Bacteria; phylum Bacteroidota; class Bacteroidia; order Cytophagales; family CCMP332; genus JANQHS01. Next base: position 29,167 of record JANQSY010000058.1, on the reverse strand, counting down.
ACAGCAAAATTTCAAATAGAAAATGTACCACATACATAGAAAAATGCACTCCAAAAACATTGGCTGAATTTGAATAGACAGAAAATAATAGATAGTATTGGTATTCATTTGGCACGGTTCAAAGCCGAGGTAGAAACCTTAAATTCTATAGGTTCTTACGATATTAACCTTCATTCTGAAAACGTCCTTATTCCTCTTCTGAATACGATCTATGATATCAGCCTGGTTAATATAAATGCTAAGGAAAAGAAAAACTTTCCGGCAGTCGATTTAGCAGACTTTAAAAATAGAGTGTCATACCAGGTAACCTCAACTGTTTCACTTTCAAAGGTTAAAGAAACAGTAACTAAGTTCATTGATCACAGTTTAGACAAGCACTTCGATTCAGTGATCATTCTAATGCTGCGAAAAAAGAAAACATATTCCATTCAGAGTTTTGCTAAGAAACCTTTCACACAAATTGCCTTTAATCAAACAAATTCCATTCTCGATTTGGATGACCTTTATCAGGTAATTAACATCAAAATGTCAGGTGAAAAATTGGAAGCAATTGAACGACTTCTTCGTAGTGAATTTGCAGACATCCAAATTGAACAGAGGAAAAAAAGGATAAAAAATGGGCACGTCCTTGCCCAACCTGAAACAATCTATTCCAACATGTTGGAGGTAAAGTTTTCTAGGCAATTGTACATTGCAGATCTGGACTTTGAAGAACAAATGATCACCAGTCTATTGAATGGGAAAAGGAGAGCGAAGGGTTGGAAGTCAAAGAAATCCTATAAAAAAGAAGCACTGATTAAGGAAGGATTAAGAGCAAAATCAAAATTGTGCAATGATTGGCTGGTTTCAGGCAATCAATTGATAACATTCCAAAACCTACATGCAAAGAGTCCACTTGTCGATTTTGTGGACCAAGGCACAATAACAGCAATCAATTCTGAATTTTACTACACTCAAAGTGAAGACAATTTAAGAATTTTTAAATGGCTACTCCGCAATGTACTGACGGATCACTGCTACGGTAGAGAAATGGAGGTTTTTTCCAAAAGGAAAAAGCCGTATTTACTTCGTTTCAAAAATAATCGAAAAACTCCTCGCGCACTCAAAACAAGATGGATTGGCAAGAAAGAATCCACAAAGACCGTGATTTTCGAGGTGAGGAACAAAAAGGAAGGTCATATAATTTGCTTCCGACATCTAGGATTTATACCCACCTTTGAGTTAATCAATGAACAGTGGTATCTGGTAGTGAACCCTACCTGGAGCTTTACTAACCCAGGCGGCTATCAGTCCAGCAGATTTGAACCTAGCTATGCAAAAGGCATAAAAGAGCGTGAAAACAACCAAACTGTTTACTACTTATTTCGGTTCCTAGGTTACTTTTTGTCCAAAAAAGGAGATATGTTTTTCAAGGACAACGAGCATATTAAAATCTTCCCACCTGAGCCCTTTGAGTTCGCACCAAGTCTTATTGAGTCAAAATGGCGAGAGTTGAATGTATCCCTAACTAATAGCGATGTTGATTATACAGATGACAATGAATTAAATGCAACCCTCTTCGAGTGATGAAGTATAGATACATAGACGAGCCCTTGTTGCAATTTGGTAAAGGGGACCATATTTGCCCAAAATTTGGAATCTATACTTTCGGTCCATTCGACCTCCAAAAGGTGCGCCCTGAAAAAATTAAACTTGGGATGGTGGGTAAGCCGGATAGCATTGAAATAATACTTGAGTGGTTGGAGCTTTGCTCTTCGCATATAGAAGAAAAAGGAGGCAAAAACCCTCTTCCCAATCTTTTTCCCAATTTCTGTGGTTTCAACTCTAAGGTAGGTTTTCAATGCGAAATCACAACCGACGACACCTATCAAAGAAAAATAAATAACTCTGAATTCGAAGCAGTCATCAACAAAGAAGGTGATCTAGAACGAAGGATAGAAGATATTGCACAACTCTATCTGGATGAAATTAGATATCTAACTAAAAACAAAAGCCCAGATGTAATACTCTGTATCTTGAGTGAAAAATTTATTACATATGTCAAGAAAAATAGTCAAGATCTTGAACTAGATGCAGAGGAGGTAGAAGTAAAAAGAACAAATGAAGAATTAGAGGAAGAAGAAGTTTCTGAGAAAGAGCAAAATTTTCGAAGATATTTGAAGGCTAAAGCAATGAAGTTTGGAGTCCCTGTTCAATTGGTTCGGGATCGAATTTCAAGTCCCACAAGAGAAATGCAAGATCCCGCCACAATTGCATGGAATTTCTTTACGGCCGTATATTACAAAGCTGCTGGTACTCCTTGGGCAATGTTGCGAAAAGACTTGTCCCAAACAACCTGCTATGCTGGTATCAGTTTCTTTAAGAGTCGCGATAAAAAAACAACACAAACTAGCATTGCCCAAATATTTAATGAATTTGGTAAGGGGATCATTTTACGAGGAGAAGAGGTGCCAATGAAAAAGAACGATCCAGTTCCCCATCTTACCGAGGAGCAGGCATATCAGCTTCTGAAAATGTCCCTTGAAGAGTATTACGAGGCCTTAAAGATATTTCCTAAGCGCCTCGTGCTACATAAAACTTCCAATTATAACCAAGCGGAGTTAATAGGATTTAAAAATGCAACTAAAGATTCTCGTGTCGACACCATTGACCTGATTTCGATTCAGCCATCAAGGATCAGACTGTACCGTGAGAAGCAATATCCACCTTTGCGAGGGACTCAGTACACGTTGAATGACAAATCTCACACCCTTTATACACGTGGCTCCGTTCCTTTCTATGAAACTTACCCAGGTAAATATATACCTGAGCCATTAAGTATTCGGCTTTTTGAGTACGATGAGTCTCCAGACCTGATCTGCTCTGAGATTCTCGCTTTGACAAAGATGAACTGGAATAACACTCAGTTCGATAGAAAGTACCCTATAACAATTGAATGCGCGAGAAATGTTGGAGAAATTCTTAAATATCTAGAGGCTGATGAGGTAATGCAACTAAAATATAGCTTTTATATGTAGATAAATTATGATATAAAATTTTGAACAATTGAAATTTACTACTCAAAGCCTAATTGTAATTAAAGATGATTAGCACCATCAGATATCAGTTTTGATGCATACAATTAGATATAGTTAAAGAATCACCGAAAGCATGGATAGAAAAGGACTAAAGCTTTTTCGCTTACGATTATTTGAAAACAATATTTTTGATGACTTGGATATCGTTTTCTTTGACAAGGAGAACAGCGCAAAAGAGCCCTTTACCAGCTTAATTATTGGTCCCAATGGAACGGGAAAAAGCAACCTTCTAAGAATAATCATTTTACTTTTCCAAGAACTAGATGAGTTCAAAAAAAGTGGAAAGCGAGTGGCAAGGTTTGCAGGTAAATTTCACTTCGAATACTACTTGAACGGGATAAAATTCCAATACTTCAATGCAGAATTCAGTGAGAACAAAAGCGGAAAAATAGTTAACGAAATAGAGCCTGAGGTTCGGTTAATGGGAGATCGTGCCAAAAAAAGTGATATTGGTATTCCTGAAAGCATAATTGCAACTTCAATTATGCTAACCGATAAATTCCCAACCGGAATTTCCGCTTTTAAAGCCTACAATTATCTAGGGGTAAAGTATAACTCAAACACTGCAAGAACAACCACATTCATACGTAGAACAGTTGAGTCGCTTTTTAAAACTCTTGACAATCAACTTTCCCTATCGAATATCAAGATAGGCTTGAAGTTTTTGGCGTATGATCCATATTTATATATTAGTTACACACCTCGATACAAGCATATAATCTTTCAGGAGAGCTTGAAGCAATCTACATTCGAAAATTTCTTTTTGAAATTTTGGGAATATACAAGACGAAAGGAAGATAGTCCTCCATGGAGCTTTGGGGCTTTCAAAAGGCTTAAGAAGAACCACCCAGAAAAAATTCCGAAGCTTGTAAAGCTGTGTCGCAAAATAAAAAGCAGTCTGCAAAAAGTATACCCTGGCAGTCGGTCAGAATTTTTCGGATTCGATATTTTCGATATGCCCTACACCAATGAAGAACTGGGCTTGATCAACGAACTTTACGCTCTCGATCTTATTTCATATCCTTCCATTTCGTTTAGAAAGCAGAAAAAGGAATTTGAAATTGAGGATAGCAGTTCAGGCGAGTACCACTTCATTTCAGGCTTCATTGGTTTGCTTGCAACAATTCAGAAGAATTCATTGGTATTGATAGATGAGCCTGAAAATAGCTTACACCCAAATTGGCAAATGAAATATATCTCCTTTTTGAAATCAGTTTTCAGTAAGTTTAAATCATGCCATTTTGTTGTCGCTACTCATTCCCATTTCATGGTGTCTGATTTAAATGGTTTAAGCTCAACACTAGTTGCTTTGAGCAAGAATGGGAAAGTCGAAGCCAATCTGATTCCAAGTAATACTTATGGCTGGTCAGCAGAAGAAATATTATTGAACGTATTTCAAACTCCAAGCACTCGAAACTTCTATCTATCAGAAGAATTGGGTGAAATATTTAGGTTGATTTCAGAAGAACCCAGCCAAAGAAATTTAGCCGAAATAAAAAAGAGAATTACAAAGCTTAAGCAGCTGGACCTTTCAGGATTAAGTAAGGAAGACCCTCTTAAAGATGTCCTTTCAGAACTTTTCAAAAAATTTTCTAATGCTTGACTATACGCTCCACGACAATGCATATACCTTAACCGCAGAGGAAGAAGTGCTTTTGCAAACCCATCCACCTATATCAAAAGATGATTGGAGAAAAGAACGTTATGAACCATACAAGCAAAACGTGAAGGCTCATTTAGTTATTAATCAATATGATCGGTGTGCCTATTGCAGGAAAAAGCTTGAAGCAGATGGTAAATACGAACCGCTAGATCACATGGTTCCTCAATCGATACAGGAAACATGGATCCTTAAAGTGAAGAACTTAATCCTTACCTGTGACAGTTGCAACAACCTAAAGAAGAAAGAGCAGACACTTGCACCCGGTTATGTGAACGCTGTAGATTTGCCAAACGTTTCGGCCGCGTATATTATTTTCAACCCACACCATGATAGATGGTCAGATCATCTCAACTATGAAAATGATCTTTTTATTGCAGCTGTTCCCAACTCAAAAGGTAAAGAGACAATCCGCATTTGTCGGCTATATCGATATAACGTAATTATTAATCGTGCAAAGGAATTACAGATAGGTCAGAAAGATCCGGCAAAAAGAGTCATGCACCGTTTAGGCAATCTGAACATAGCAGACCCAGACTATCAGCATCTCAAAGCACAGTTTTTAACAGCGGTTGACCATTTCTTGAATAGAGTTGAGGACAACCCAAGCTTTAATTGAATTTGATCACGACAGAGCCTAGTTCTTAGTTAGCAGAAGTGTTATTCCAAAATACTCAAAACTTTCAAACACATTAATGAACAACCTATATATAGTAGGAAATGGATTTGATCTTTACCACGGACTGGACACTAGATATCAGTCATTTGCTAAGTTTTTATCTCAAACAGACAGTGAGATTTATGATTTAATGCTCAAATATTATGGACTTCCGGATATTTCGGAAGACCAAGTAAATGATGAAGAATATAACGCTTGGGCGGCATTTGAAATTTCATTGGCAGATTTAGATTACCAACAAGTTCTTGAGGACCATTCAGACTCCATAGCTAACATAGCTAGCGACGATTTTCGAGACAGAGATTGGTATACCTACCAAATAGACATGGAACTGATTATTGAAAAGCTAACTAAGAAACTCATTTCACTCTTCAACAAATTCATTCTTAACGTTAAATATCCTGAATGTGTGGCTGATAGGAGTCTTGAAATTATTTCCAAAAGCCGTTTTCTAAACTTTAACTATACAGACACCCTCGAAAGGTACTATGAGGTTGAAAGAAAAGAAATATGCTACATACATGGAAAATCATCACGGAATGATAGTAGAATAATCTTAGGACATGGAACGGATCCTTCAAATTTTGAAGTCAAGCACCCACAACCACCAGGTGGGCTAACAAAGGATGAATTAGATCAATGGAAAGAAAACATGTCAGATCAATACGATTATTCATATGAAAATGCCAAAGGTGAAATCCTTTCTTACTATACCAAGGCATTTAAAGATGCTCCTTCCATCATTGACAAAAACATTGAATTCTTTGAGGGCTTAAAAGATAATGAGAACATATACGTTCTTGGTCATTCCATATCTCCTGTTGACATTAAATACTTTGAAGCCGTCCAGACATATTCACCTGAAAAAGCTAATTGGTTTGTAACTTATTTCAGAGATTTTGAGAAACAGAAACACTTAAAAGCATTAACTGAGATAGGTATAAAACATGACTGCATAAAACAATTAAGAATGACGGAGCTAGGAATGGTCAATGAATAAGAGAAGGTGAGAAAACTACGCGAATCATGATTTTTCCATGGCTACAGCCATACCAGAACCGCGAAAGGAGTAAACCCTAAACGAGGACTAAAACCTGTCATGACTCTTAGCTTTTTGCCAACTCTACGATGACCCACAAGCACGTTGTGAAGTAGTGATCGCCAATCTTGGCTCGTCTCCCATTCCTCTTTCTAACTTAACTTTAAACCCATGCTCAGAACCCTCTGCCTGTTCTTCGTTTCCATTCAAACCTTCTCTCAGATCGAGGAGACAGAGTATTTCCGATTCCATTCCAATTACTGGATCAACCTACATCATTATCTCTACCAGCAGGCTAGAGGGAATCAACTCAGGAAAATGCAGGAAGACGGGGAACATTACTTGATATTGGTGAGAATAAAGCCCTTGAAAAGCTAAACCAAGAAGAAAATCAGGTCTTGGATGATGGAATACAGTTCTACAAAGACAGTTTCATTGATGGTCAAGATAAAGCCTCCCATAGACAAGGGGATGGTTGCCCGAATCAATTGGATGTAGAAGCAACTAGAAAAATGCGAGAATCTTGAAAAAGAAATTTACTCTACCCTTGAAAAGAATATCTCGCTCGAGGCCAATATCAAATTCACAAAATCAGGAATCAGGGTAAACCTTGCGGACCTCGAAACCCTGATTGAACTCACAAAGGACAAAGAGATCCAGGAGTTCGCCGTTGTACTGACCCAAAGCTTCGGAGCTAATTTTGCCAGCACTAAGAAATACATAGAGCTGATCGAGAAAATGGTTCTGGACTTCTATGAAGGTATCGTTCAAAACCTCAGGAACTGGCAGAGGCCTGCACCGAAATTGGAGCAAGGAGAATGACCCTGTAAACAGCCATTGTATCAGAACTGCGAAAGAGGGTAGAATGTACCAGAGCCATATCAGAAAGTCAAAAAAAAACTGATCTCCCTCATTTCACTCGTTCAGCCTTTCCCTGGTTTTCGAAATCTATGAATGAAAGATCTGCCGAGAAGTTCAACCAGTAGGTTTCCTGGGTTTTAATGTCATAAGTGAAAAAGATGCTCCCTCCCTGCCAATAGAGCTGGCTGAAAACAGGGAGGATTTTTTCTTTCGAGCCCAACTCCATCTCGCTGTTGATCCCGGTGATCTCTCCATCAGACCACTCGGTACGGTAAAGTATGCTGTCGTTTTCAAAGATCAACCGGGAATAGGCATAATTTGTTGATCTGGGGCTGCGGCTGACACCCAGGGAATTAACTCTCTTGAATGGTCCGTTTTTCTCAAGCAACATGTCCCATTCTTCCACCATATACTCCTCTACCGCTTCATCGGGGATGCGGTCAGAAAACTTTTCCAGCAAGTAGGAGAAATCACCTGCGGCTATCTTTTCCCAATAACCGTTGGTGTATCTGGCAAGGGAATTAACCTTGACGTTTTCCTCCTCATCCATTCCCTGCAAAGCCGATATGGCTCTTTGTCCCATGGCGTAGATCTGGTAATGATCATCCACCTGGGAAACCTCAAAAAAGGAATCCTCCCCTTCAAACCCATATCTTCCACTAATCTCAGGACCGGGCCCTTTTTCCCTGATCTCCGGGGGCAGGTTGATTTTCCTTCCCAGTGGCATCAACAGAACCTTGTTCACCACAGCAGAGCGCATTTCGCAATTGTCCAGATAGACCAAAACCACCCGCCGATCCCTGTACCAGCGGATCTCTGATTGATAACCACTGATATCACCCCCGTGATAAATGACCTTGCCGAACAATTTGCTGTTGGCAACCTTCCAGCCCAAAGCATAGTTCTTCTTTTCAGGAGTGAATAGCTTTTCGGTCGCAGAGGCATTCAATATAGCTTCCCCATCCAGGGTTTTCATCCACCTATGCATGTCTCCAATCGTGGAATAGATCCCACTGGCACCTATCACATTCCAGGAATTGGGATTTTCATCGCCCATAACTTCTTTTTCAGAGACAAATCCTGTGGATCCAAGACCGGCAGGTTTGAAGATCCTCTCCTTCATCAGCTCCTGAAATGGTCTGTTCCCTACAATCTCGGCGGTTGCTGCCAGCAGGTTATACCCCGCGTTGGAGTAGGCGTATTTCTCCCCTGGCCGGCTTACCAGCTTGGTGCAGAACAGTCCTTCAAGAAGTTCTTCCCTGGAATAATTCTTCTCTGTACCATACTCTCCAACCAGGCCGGAGGTGTGGTTCATGAGTTCTTTGAGGCTGATCCCGGCCATTTCCGTACCCTTCAATGTTGGATAAAACAACACCAGTGAGTCCTCAATGGTCAATTTTCCATCCATTTCCATAGCAAGTATCAGTGCAGAGGTGAATTGTTTGCTCACAGAAGCGATGGGGAACCGAGCATTCCTGTCCATGTTATTTTGATCCCCAAAGCAATCCTGCACCAATACCTCACCCTCTTTTTCTACCAACACACAGCCAGAATAACCGAAGTGACTTGTTCTTTCCAGGTAGGTCTTGATGCTGTCAGCCAAACTCAAATCCTGGGAAATAGCCTGTACAGAAAGGATCAACAACAGACCCATCTTTAGGTAATTTTTTATTGAGGAGATCTTTTTCATGATACTCATCTATTAGAATCAAGCATTAATTTAAAATTTCCGTAGTTGACTACATAAAATCTTCTCTAAGCGGTTCTCAACTGATCTGGGTGGTTCTCTTTGAAATCCAATATCCACTCTGGAATAGACAGTGTCTTTCATGGTTGGCATTCAAGTGCACACTATGTCCTTTGTTCCTCCCAACCCAATTCCTCCTTCTAACTTAACTTTATACTATGATCAGGATCTTCTGCCTGCTTCTAATTTCCCTCCAGGCCTTATCTCAGTTCGAGGAGACAGTGTACTTCCGTTTCCATTCCAATTACTGGATCAATCTGCACCATTATCTCTACCAGCAGGCAAGCGGAAATCAGCTAAGGAAAATGCAGGAAGATGGGGAGACATTCCTTGATATTGGCGAAAAGGGAGCCATTGAAAAGCTGAGCAAAGAGGAAAGAGAGATCCTGGATGAAGGGATACAGTTTTATAAGGACAGCATTAACCAATACTCCCTCTTCAAACTTTCGAAACTCCGAACTCAATTGCAAGGATTGGAGAAGGGAGAGGCGAGATTGAGAAGCGGGATTGATCTAGTTCCAGATTCGGTGTTTTCGCCTTCATACGCCGCAGTCCTGAACCAAACTTCAGACTCGTATATCAAATCTCTTTGGCCCCTGCATTCCGCACAGAATGAAAAGATCCTTGGAATGCATCTGGCAATGATAAAAGAGCTCGAACCGGAATTGATCAAGCAATTGGAAGGCCTGGCAGGAGCGGAATGGCCGGATCAAAAGGTAAGGACGGACCTGACTGCCTATGCCAATTGGGCGGGGGCCTATACGCCTACTCAACCCCAAATGAACATCTTCATCTCTACCCTGGATCCCGGGGCCCCTACAAGCATCTTCATAGAAACGGTCTTTCATGAGGGCACACATCTCTTATTCACCCGCGAAAGCGAATTCCGCAGCTTAATCTACTTCAAGAGCAAGGAGTTGGAAACGGAATTTCCCCGTGATCTCTGGCATGCCTCCCAATTCTATCTCTGCGGCCGTGCAGTCCAGGATGCACTCAAGGCCAGGGGGATCGATCATGAGCTGTTCATGGATGTCAAGAATGTCTTTTCTTCATTCAATACTCAGGAGTTCAGAGCGGTACTGGAGGAGTACTATCAGGGCAGGAAAGAGAGGGAGGAGACGGTAGTGGCATTGTTGGAGCAGCTGAAATAATTCGATTATTCAGAGACCAAAAAACTTCAGAAATCTCTGAACCCTCACGAAAGTGGGGTGAAGAGTCCCACAGAAACTGCTGTGCAAAAAATGGTGTAAGGGCTAGACTCTTCAGTCAGCTGGCATACGCCACCCTCCCTCAGAGAAGGCAGTTTTTTGGTTTGTACTTGATTTTGAATCCTATTTTTTGAATTAAATTAAGTGGTCCAAAAATCAAAGAGATGAGCGCAATAAGATTTAAAAAGGAAATATCGATCAAGGCATCCAATCAGAAGGTTTGGGAGGTCCTGCTCAATGACGACACCTACCGCAAATGGACGGCGGCTTTTACAGAAGGCAGTTATTTTGAAGGGACCTGGGAAGAGGGCAGCACCATGAAATTTCTGGCGCCCGACAATAACGGGCTGGCTTCAAAGGTCATAAAACACGACAAGGGAAAGGAAATTGTCCTGTCTCACCAGCAGATGATCTATAACGGGGCTGCGAGCAGCCCTGAGCCAGGCGAAGACGAATGGGTGGGGTATGAAGAGATCTACAGGACCGAAGAAAGGGGTGGAGAAGTCATTTTGACCATCGAGCAGGACCTTGGAAGTAAGGAGGAAGAAGAGCAGTTTTCGGTACTTTGGGACAAAGCCCTTATGGTTATAAAAGAATTGGCGCAAGCTTAGAACCTTAGACAGTTGCATAAAGCTTAATGCATGGTTCGCTTCATTTTCAAGATCATTCACGGCAAACTTCCCGGATGTAGCTCTTTTGTTTTAATGCATTAGCTTTATCCTACCTTTTCTAAACAGACATGAATGCCTTTCAGAAACTTTTCCATAGCCTAGAAAACGATCCTAAGAAGGCAGGCATACTTCTGGCTGCCTCACTATTGGTCCTGTTCTTCTATAATGTGGACAGGACCTTTGACCCAAAACTTGGTATGTCAGGGGACAATGCCCATTACATCATTTTAGGCAAATCGATATCAACGGGAGAAGGTTATACAAATATCCATCAGGTGGAAAAATTGCCCCATAAGCATTTCCCTCCCGGGTATCCGATGCTGATCGCCCTTACTTCACCATTAACGGACCTTGAGGTAGAGAAGATCAAAAGAGTGAACCAGGCCCTGCTTTTGCTCTCCTTTATCATATTATTCTATCTTTTCTACCTTTTCAGCGAACAGCTCTTCCTCTCCTTCATGGCTACTGCATTCTGCATGGCCAATGCCCATCTTTATGTCTTTTCCTCTCAGGCCATGAGCGAGATCCCATTTATGTTAATGCTCCTGCTTTCAATCCTCTTTTTTGTCCGCTCCGATTACGAAAAACCACTTAACAAGAACCTGAACTTCCTTCTATATATTCTTTTGCTTAATGCCGCAATCTATACCAGATCCATGGGAGTGGTGGTTCTGATCGCTGCATCTATCATCCTCATACAAAAAAGGAAGGTCCCCTATCTTGTCGCCCAATGGATCGCAAGCCTGCTGATCCAAATTCCATGGGTCCTGAGAACCCGGAAACTGGGGGGTAATACCTATATCAATCAGATCATGCGGAAGAACCCATACAGGGCAAATGAAGGACTTATGGAATTCGGAGATTGGTTCACCCGGATCTTTGAGAACCTTCAACGGTACATATCCAGGGAGATCCCTAGCGGTACAATCAGCTATCTTAACGTTGAGACTTACAAGGTTCCCCCGGTGGCAATGGAATGGTTGGTGGGAATTGGGGTTTGCCTGGTTATCATTTTTGGATTGATCAGGATAAGGAAGCACAGGATCTTCCTTATTTGGCTTAGTCTCGGTTATATGGGGATCCTAATGCTATGGCCGGATATCTGGTTTGGGATCCGATTTATCCTTCCTCTCTTACCAGTACTGATCCTTTTCTTGTTCATCGGGCTTTTTGAGATCTATAATTTCCTGATCATAAAACTCCTACCCGGATTCAAGGACCTTGAAAAAGGGCTCTTCGTTTTGCTCTTTATCTTCATTGTATTTCCCTATAATCAGTATGCCACTAAAAAAGCTGCCATGGAGGCAAAATACGAGTACCCGAAGACTATGAAGAACTTTTTCACGGCAGCAAACTGGGTCAAGCAGAATACCCCTAAAGTAGCCCGGGTGGCATGCATAAAAGGTGGCTTGTTCCATATTATGTCAGAGAGGGTGGTCTGCAGCCCAAAAAGAAGCAGTGACCCCTGGGTCAATTACGAACGTTTCAGGGAAAACAAGGTCGATGTGATCATCATTGATAATGTCGGATTTTCATCCACCGGGGATTATTTGGTTCCGGTTCTCAATTCCTTTCCGGAAAACGCTAAGCTTGCTGTGGAGATCCCGGATCCCACGACCCAGATCTTTAAATTCTTCCCATACGTGGGTTACAAAGGAGAACTTAAAAACGGCCTTAGGAACGGCCAGGGCGAATTCACCTATATTTCAGGGGAGGTCTATACCGGCCAATGGAAGGACAATGCCAAGCATGGACCGGGAAGATATTATTTTCCAGATGGAACTTTCATTGAAGGTGCATGGACCAGGGACACTTTAAGCGGATGGGTAAATTATTACGGCGCTAATGGGAGGTACGTTGAAAGAAGGGAATACAGAAACAACAAATTCATCCAGGGGGATGGGCCTTCAGCAAGAATCAATAGTAGAAATTGAGCAATTTGCCGCCATTATGAATTTAATGCGGATAAAAGCCCTTATCCCGGCTTTCGTTTTAATATTCTGGATTATTGCTCCAAGCCTTGCAGATCCAACCATCGCTTATTATGATGCCTTCTGGAATAAGTGTTCAAAGAAAAGAGCTAAGTATAAGAGAGAGACAGAAGTGATCGAAAATCGCTGGGTAATAAGGGATTATGCCCTTCCGGAGAATCAAATCCTGAGCATTCGTTCTTTTGGTGATGCAAGCTTTGTACAAAAACATGGAACCTGGGAGATCTATTTCAAAAATGGAAACATGGCCTACAAGGGGGATTATAGATTTGATCAAAAACAAGGTCCATGGAAATATTTTTGGGAAAATGGAAATCTAAGCTCTGAAGGGAATTACTTAAATGATAAACCTATAGGGGTTTGGAAAGATTTCTATCAAACAGGTGAGCTAAAATCAGAATACGAGGAAAAAGAAGAGCAGAAGTTCTTCTTCCAATGTTTCAATACCTCAGGTGAAGCAATGTTGGTAAAAGGAACTGGGGTTGTAGAGTATTCTGAATCTGACAGAGATATAACCCTAGATATAAGAGATTCTATCCTATATGCGAATCTTTTTATAAGAAAGGCAAAAAAGGATACTGTATTCCTTTATACCCATAAAAGTGCTGAATACATAGGGGGGCTTGAAAAGTTTTATGAAATGGTCAGGAAAAAAATCAAGTATCCACAATCCGCTCGAAGGATGGGGATCCAGGGAAGGGTATTTGTGGAATTCCTTATTCTTACTGACGGAGAGCTTGAATACACCAGGGTGGTTAAAGGGATCCAAACTGAATGTGACAATGAAGCAAAAAATGTTGTCGCCCTTTCAAGTGGAAACTGGATCCCAGCAAGGTTCGAAGGAAAGAAAGTCAAAAGCATCCTAACAGTTCCGGTACATTTTAATTTGAGATAATTGCCTCCTGGGGCGCGGAAATTTTGTTTTCAAACAAAAATCTCATCGGTCGGCTGGCATTCACCAACCTTGCTCTCCCACGGGGATGCCTATGGCAAGAGAAAGCGGTTATTGGTTGGAAAAGAACGGATTCCCTAGTTCACTTCAGCCACAACGGTGTATGACTTGAGCTTGCCCTTGTCATAACTTTCACTCCTGACCAGCCCAACACCTTCAGTGATCCATTCCACAAGGTCATACTCGAATTTCATGTTCATGCCCATTTGGTTCTCGATCTTGGTCTTTCCCTTGATCTTCCAGCAATCAAATGTTCCGGCAGCGGTGATAACTGTTTCTTTCTTCTCGACAACCCTGTCAACGATCCGAACCTGCATTTCCATCTTTATAGGTGCCCCACTCGCAGTAATGGTGATGATACCGTCCTTCAATTGCGTTCCGGCAGCCAGGTCTGAGGGATACTCCAGGTCTTCAGCTACAACCTCCACATCATAAGCTTCCAGAGCTTCAACCTGCTCCTTCTGAATGAATTTCCTCATGTCGAATTTCACTACGCCGCCATCGCATGAGATCTCCAACTCACCATCAGCAAGTTCTTTGCCCTTTTTATCCAAGGATTGAACAGCTACGGTTGCCTCGAAACCGGTGGAACTGGATGAATACTTGGTAACCTTTTGGGTTTGCTTCCCCTGAAGTTTACCCTTTCCATCATAGGTTTCATAGGCCCAGGATTTCCCTTCTTCAAATTGGAAATATTGATTGCATTGGCTTAATCCAGAATGGGCCAAAAGGAAAAGAGAGAATAGAAGTATGAGTGTGTTTTGACTTTTCATAGCATTGGTTTGAAGGTCCTGATCAAAGATCCAATTTAACCTATTATCCCATTCAACCGGATCTGGATTGGATTGGTTGTTTGGAAATGAAGATTAGACTTCAGCCAATTCCGGTTTACCCGATCTACAAAGTATTTCCTTTATCCTGATTCCGCTATTCAAAATCCACATTCAGTTATAAAAAATGGCCGTTCATAGGGTGGTTTGTACTCGCATTCAATTGGATTTCAACAAATAATACTATGAAAGGAACATTACTAATTATAACCGCAGTTTTCATCACCTTCTCTGCTATCGGCCAAACGGTAACCGAGACAGTTTCCCTTGGTTCGGGATACCAAAACCAGGTCTGGTATAGCATGGAGCATGGTGAGAAAAAATCCCAGACCAAAAGTGACTGGGATATCGCATTTGAGGCTGAAGGATTTTCCGCTTCAATTTTGATCAACTCACCAAACGGTGTAAAGCTTTGGATCTATCCTGGTCCAAATTCAGACTTTGCCACCATGGATACCACAGGGATGGCTTCCTGGAAGGAACTTCACAACTCGGATACTTCCTGGGCACATGGAGCATTTAACCGTTCAGGTGGCGGCCTTGATCTGGGATGGGGAACTTATGATCCTATCACCCATATTGTTTCCGGAGATAGCATATACCTAATTCAATTGGCAAACGGGGAATACAGAAAATTCGAAATTGAGGAGCTGGTCGGCGGAACCTATAATTTCAGGCAGGCTTCCCTGGACAACAGCCTCAATGCTTCCCACTCTTTGTCAAAGTCCCAATTCACCGGTAGAAACTTTGCCTATTTCAGCCTTGAGAATCAAACCCTGATCGACAGGGAACCCTATAACGGATCCTGGGATATACTTTTTACTCAATACACCAGCGTACTATTTATTCCTGCCCCAGTGCCATATACCGTTTCCGGGGTCCTTAGTAACCTTGGAACCGAAGTCGCTGAAGCTTATCCTGTAGATGTAGCAACTTATGCGGACTATAACTCCCTTACCTTCAATGATCAAAAAAATGGCATCGGATATGACTGGAAGAGCTTTACGGGTACCGCCTGGGCCCTCCAGGATTCGCTTGTATACTTTGTAAGGACCTCTGAAGGAGATGTGTGGAAATTGGTCTTCACCGCCTTTGGTGGAAGTGCAGATGGCAACTTTACCTTCACAAAGGAGCAATTGTATATTTCCGGACTCGAAAAGGATCAATCCTTATTTGTTAATGCATATCCTAACCCTGCTACGGACAGACTGAATTTCATTTTTGAAGGGAATGATGCAAGTGTAAGCCTGATCAACACAAAAGGAGAAATCGTTAAGGAAGAGGAATTCCGGAATTCGGGTTTTAGGGTCAATACCTTAGATGTTCAAGGTTTGGAAACCGGGTTTTATATACTAAATATTAGGGTTGGAGAAAAAACCGCTACCCGAAAGATTCTTATAAAGTAGGTTCATTTTCTATCTATTGGTTTATGTAAAGGGGGCAATTTTTTGCTCCCTTTTTTTATTTGGCCGGAATGCCACTGATCAAAAATATTGCTTCTTTTAAGCTTCATGTTACTCCGCCCATGCCTTCCACCTTTCATTTTCCTGCTGTTCATATTCGATCTTTCTGCCCAATCCGATCTCCATTATCGATTTGAGCCAAATCCTCAGAATCCTTTTGGAAAAAGGGACCCGGCCACTCCAATGGCTTCGGGTGACTTCGATCCCCTGATCGGTGAGCAGGCTTGCCTTTCGTTGACAAGGATAGACCGGGACAATTGGGCAGACACAACCACAATGCTTTGGCGCTGGAAGTACATCATGAACGGGAACGCCGTCCAGGATGAAACCCTCCTTCCAAATGGAAGAAACGCAGGAAGCATCCGCCAGTACATTGCAGATAGCGCAAACTGGTATGTTCATTTCTACTCAAGCACCCTGCCCTCTACCGCGCTGCCCGCCTGGGAGGGAAACCTCACAGACACAGGTGATATTGTGCTTTATCGACCTCAGACCGCCCCAAATGGCATGGAAGGATTTTATAAGATCGTCTTTTCCGAGATCGATCCATGGGGTTTTGACTGGCTTGGGGCCTGGGTGACCCCCGATGAGAAGATCGTCTACCAAACCTGGAAGATCTGGTGCGACAAAATTCCCTATGTTGGCTTCCAAAGGATGGAGATAACCAGGAAGAGTGCCCAATTCAATAAATCCGGCGACAAGACCATCCCGGTAAGCTTGTGGTATCCCTCCACGGTAGATCATGAGGATCAAAAAGAAGAAAGAACAAGGTACCATGATTATGCTGTGGAATTATCATCTCCTGAAAATGATCAAGAGATCCCTGAGATGTTCTTTCGAATGGTCAATTCATACGACAGCATACCGGGACCGACAAAGGCAGAAAAATTCCTTAAAAAGGCAGCATTTTCAGTTCCCGACGCCAATCCCAGAGACGGAAAATATCCACTGGTTTTGATCGGGGGTGGCAGACCCTTAAATCATTTGGAATTGGCGGAAGTATTGGCCCATAGGGGCTATGTAGCCGCTTCATTTCCAAGGCTGGGGATCAAAGAGGGTGAAAGGCTATCCTTCACCGAAGAAGGTGCATCGGAATACATGGAAGATCTGGCCTTTGTCCTGGAGGAGTTAAAAGAACTTCCCAACGTGGATCCGGAAAGGGTATATCTACTTTGCTGGAGTTATGAGGGGGCCCCTGCCCTGGCCTATGCCAGCACCGCCTCGGGCATAAAGGGGTTTTTCAGTCTGGATGCCTCCCTGGGTTATGAATATGGTCCGGGCCTGGTGGAAAAGTCACTTAATCCCAAAAAGATCAAATTCAATTTCCCGGTTTTCCACTTTACCTCGGAAACCATGGATCACGGCAAGGACCTCAGCTTTCTGGGAGACCTAAAGACTGCCGGAAACCAGATCGAGATCCAGAGAAACTGGGACCTTAGCCATGCGGGTTTCACTTCAATAGGCTCCGTCACAGCCAAAAGAATAAAGGAACAGGAAGAGGATAAGGTTTACATGGATTTGATAGCAGAGATACTTGGTCAGCTGAACAGGCTTGAAGCCAAAGAACATCCTCGTTGATGGGTTCTCATCCACTAAATCTTGCATTTCGATTCATTCTTGAGCTATGTGCCCTTGTAGGGCTGGGTTTTTGGGGTTGGAAATTGGGATCAGGAATGATCCAATACCTTTTTGCCCTGGGGTTTCCATTGTCGGCAGCGGTATTATGGGGTGTTTTCGCAGTACCTGAGGATCCAAGCAGGTCTGGTAAGGCTCCCATTCCAGTGCCGGGAATTATGAGACTTTTGCTCGAATTCTTGATCCTCTTTGCAGGGGTATTTGGATTTTGGACGGCCGGATACGCGATCTTAGCATTCGTTTTGAGCTTTGGCATCCTCTTTCATTACATGATCTCCTTTGACAGGATAAAATGGCTGTTGAAGCGTTGATTTGCGCCCTTTTCGGGATTTGACTAACTTAAAGGGGCAATGAAACCATCATGACAGATCTATTCAAGGCTATACTTTTTATCCTTTCTTTTCAATTCTTGGGTTTTGACGGACTTGCACAGTTAAGTGCAGATGCGGGGCCCGATAAAGTGGTTTGCCTTTTGCAGGATTCGGTGATTTTAGGAGGATTCCCAGCCGCAACGGGGGGAAATGCACCCTACAAATACACATGGGAGATTAACCCGAGCCCATATATCCCATTTCCAACAGCTCCCAATATCAAAGTCTACGCTTC
The DNA here is from genome assembly GCA_028279065.1 of Cytophagales bacterium. Taxonomy (GTDB): domain Bacteria; phylum Bacteroidota; class Bacteroidia; order Cytophagales; family CCMP332; genus JANQHS01. Next base: position 10,748 of record JANQSY010000058.1, on the reverse strand, counting down.
AGACATATTAAATGATACAACTGCATCAAATCCCCTAATTATTTCAAGTCCAGGAAGTCGGGGCCCAATCAAACTTGTATTAACAGTAACAGATAGCATGGGGTCCGTTTCAATTGACAGTGTTCAAATCCGTTGGACAGGTTGGGTCCTGCATCCTGCAAACACCACAAGCTGGGTCCATCCCGGGGATACGGTTTCTATTCACGTAAATGCATTCGGAGGTGGATACCCCCCCTACGTGATCGATTGGGGAGATTCAGACAGCCTGCTTGGCCCAAGATATGATTCAGGAGTTATGGTTGTAGGGCCAAACTATTCCAGACAAGTGATAATTCCGGATACTTTTTTTATCATCTTTCCGATCAGGATCTTCGATTCGGAGGGCTGCTGGCTCGATGTTGGATCAGAAGAGCAATTCATGGTTCTTCCAAGCAGGATCTCTGAACCGGAAGAAAGTTCAAGCATCAATTGGTATCTGGAAAACGAAGGAAGAATTCTGACCATAATCCACCCATCCAAAGAGCTCCAAGTGATTTCCCTCCACTCTGTTCATGGAAAAAAATACAGCCTTCCCAATCGGACTGGTAGTCATGGAAAAACTCATATGGATCTTTCCGGTATTCCTCCTGGAATGCTTGTAATCTGCTTTTCATTGGATGGGGAGCCTTATTCACTAAAATTATTTCAGAAGTAGTACTCTTTAGGTTGACCTCTGAAGTCATATAGTCTTTAGATTCTACAAAGATTATTTTGAACTAATAGGATTATTTTTTAGCTTCCACATAGCAAACCTTTACTAAATGAATTAACCCTTTTTTGACCTTAAATGTGGAGCTATGAAAACCTTTTTAACCCTCTTAATCGTTCTTTCCTTTTTTCATGATTGTTTAGGGATACACCTTTTAGGTGGAAGACTTAGAGTCATTCATCAAGATAGAAACGATTACAAAATAATGTATGAAAAATTTCAAGATTCCGATGTTCCAGCTCATACGTTCAGGCGAGCTTTCTTTTATAGAAAGCAGGATGTTGATGCCCAAAACCCAAACTATCCTGGAAATCATCTTTTTTATATTGATCTTGAAAAAAGATCTGAAAACTCCGTTTCAGATTGTAAGGATATATTGAAAGTAGTCTATGATGAGATTGTTTCCCTTGATCCGGCGGTTTTGAATAATCATCAAGATGGTTACTGGATCGAAATATCCGACGAAAACCGGGAATCTAATATTTCAAACCTGAATTCTGCTGATCAGCAACTGATGACTGTAGGGTTGTTCTTTAGAATTGCCGATTTATCTGGGATACCCCTCTACAATTCTTCTCCAAATTTCACAATGCCAAATCATTTTACAAATGTTCAATCTGGCGAGTATTTCTTTTGCAATTTAAAGCCTATTGACAATGATGCTTTAAACTTTGATTTTTATACACCATTTGAGGAAAATTCTGTAATTCATGTGAATCCAAATTTCCCCCCGAGCAATCCTTTTCCTTCAAATATTCCTCTATCTGTTTCCCAAAATGGAATAATAAAAGGAGAAGCTTCCTTTCAAGGGAGAAACGTTTACGGTGTCGTATGCTCAGAATCAAGAGCTGGATTAACCATATCAGAAACATATCTCGATTTGCTTTTAGATGTAGATAATGGTTCCCAGTATTCATTCGATTTTAAGCCAAATCCAAACCCTATTGAAATATGCTCCGATAAATTTGGAATAACCTCAATTTCGGGAGATATCCCTTCATTTTGGGATTACCAATTCTACTGGTATACGGGATCTTTTCAAAATCCAACCACTGAATTTACAACCTACAGCATAACCCCTCCTGGACCTGGAGATTATCATGTAATTGCACAAAGAACAAACGGTTGCAATCACGGACTTGAAACAGCAAATGTGATTAGTGTTCCCACGCCTACCGCACAAATCTCACAAGCAGCTCAAAATATTTGCCCAGGTGGTTGCACAACACTTGATGTAATCTCCCCCGATCCAAGCTTAATCTATAATTGGTATATGGTTAATAATGATCCCTTACTTCCAGACGACTTCAGGGGATCCGGATCAACTCTGACGGCTTGTCAAACGGGTGAATTTTACGTAAGAGTAAAGGACCCCGTAACAAATTGCACCTCCTACTCAAACCACCTTGTTTTAGGTTCAGCATCCCCTCCTCCAATTTCACTGATCCTGCCTTCAAGCAACATTTTTTGTGAGGATGACCCTCCAATTCTAATTACCAACAACATTCCTGCTAATCCTCCAAATTTAACTTACACTACCACCTGGACAGCAGGATTAGTAAATACTGACCAATTCAATAATTATTTTGAACTAGGAATGGCTCCTGGCTTGCACACGTTTACCCTGAATGCGCACGGACCACCAAATTCGGGATGTCTGACAACAAACAACTATACTTTTGTCATACAACCCAGCCATTGTTGCATGGCAAACTTAACCATCCTTGATCAAGCACTTATTAACACTGGGCAAACAACATTCAATGGGGACTATCTCATTACGGAAGACTTAAACTTGTTAGACTATTCCCGATATGAATTCTCGGGAGATTTCTATGTCTTAGGAACCTTTATCGATGCATCAGTGACAGGAATGTACATTAATTGTGGCATTGGATCAGACATTCTAATCAAAACGGGATCTAAATTTACAGCTCATTGTGACTATATGTGGGGGGGATTCGACATATCAAATGTTTCGAAATTTACAATCGAAAATGATGTTGAAATATCACATGCGTACAAGGCGATTTTTAGCTCTTCAACCAACCCAATGCCGTTAAAAGTAAATCAGTGCAATTTTTATAATAATTACACATCAGTACAGGGATATGGATTTTTGACCTCAATTAGCAAATACTCAATTTCAGATTCATATTTTCACAGTGATCCCGCTGATATGAAATTACCCTTTAATACCTCAGGAGGGCAATTTGGAACATATCACTCAAATATTGGTATTGATATTTTTGGTTCAGGAAACTCCGGTTATGTTACTGAAAATAACGTATTTGATAACATATTTGAGAATTTAATGATCGGAATTCACTTTTGGTTTGCCGATGAAATGACCGTTGCAAATAACAGTTTTACCAACAATTTAATATCAGGAATAATGGTCAATCTGGGGTCAGTTTCTATTCATGATTGTAGTATTTCTATACCCGGAACTTATGTCAATTTGCCACAGACATCCGACTTTTTTAGTACGTACAATTTTATCATGCAAGGTATCTATGGTTCTCTTTTGCTCGATGACGTAGAGTATGATATTGACAGATTAGAGATTAACGGGGCTGCTGGTATATCAACAAATGCGCAGGAATGTATCGGAATCAGAGCTCCATTTAACCCAAACCCACCACAAATTTCCGAATGTGATTTTTCCTATTTAAATACCGCAATAAGTGGAACTCACAGCGGCGGATTATACATCGAAGACAATACTTTTTTTGAAAATTACAAAGGTATTGAAATCGATGCAGATGCAAGTTTAGATGAGGTCCTGTTTACTTGCAACAAATTTGAATTAGAGTCAATACAGAATTTTGAGAGATATGGGTTGTACATAAAAGACGGAGCGACCATAAATACCAATTTTGGTGGCAACGGCTCACCTGGTTTTATTGGGTCTCCCTCTGGAAATAACTGGCCTGTCAACCCTGATCCAAATGTTTCCATCGGTTTTCCAAATCAGGGAGGTCCAACTCCAAACCCCCTTTATCCACAGGTAGCGCAATATTGGGTTCCTCCAATTAACTGGTATTCAATCTTCGATGAGGCATCTTTTAATTCAGGAGAGGACCCTGTGAACTACAATTATTTCGCGTACTATAACGAATTCGTTGGAGAAAACCCAAACAATTCTACTGATCCTAATGATGCGGTTGTTCCCTCAAGTGTTGTTTTCCGGGTAGATGACATCAACTCACCCGCATTATCTTGGCCTGATTATCTTGGAATTTCAGGTTCAACTTGTTTTATCAATCAGACCATTTCTTTTCCTCCACAAAGAAAAGGAAAGAATGCTGACATAAGCCATCAGAATAAATTCCGTCTATTTCCCAACCCTTCGTCAAGATGGGTAAATGTCATGGGTCTTGAGACTAACCCGGTAGAAATTACTATCCTTGATTACAAAGGCAAGATTTTAAACTCAAATATTAGCAGGAACGGAACGAATATAATTCAATTAGATTTTAATAATTACGATCCAGGGCTCTACTTTATCAAAATCAAACTAGATAATGGCGCTTATGTCGAAGAAAAGATTATTATTAAATATTGACATTTTCTTTGCCGTAGTTCTTTGGAATTGCGTTTTGTCGTTTGAAGGATTTACCCAAGACTTTAAATGGCTAAAAACGACATCCAAACCAGCTGGTCAGTTCTTCTTCAACTCGGAAGTGCGCGGAGATTCAAAGTGCATTCTACTAGTCACCGATTTAAATACAAACAATAAGGGTCATGTTTGGCTTGTTGACACGTCTGGCTCCCTAGTTTGGGAAAAGCAATTTCTCATTCCAGGATTCCAAGAGTTCATTCCTAGGTCAATTGACAAAATCAAGGAAACCGAAAACTTCTTTGTTGTTGGAACAGGCGACGATACCATGGGAGGTCATCAAACCATTTATTGTTTAATAGACTCTTCAGCGAATCTAATTTATTGGAATTCAATAAATTTTCCAGGATTGCAAGGTGGAACAGATGGTTTGGTTTTGCCTGATGGATCGTACCTTGTACTAGGAGGGAAATTTAATGTAGATGCAGACATGTTTATATCGAGGGTGGATCAATCTGGCGTATTATGGACTAAAGAATTTACCAATCCTGGTATTGAAAGTGGTCAGCAGATTGTCGATTTATACAATGGAAGATTTTTGGTCCTAGCAAAACAAGGAAAAAATGCGTTTTCAATCGAAATAGACAAAGAGGGAAACTTTCACAATTTTCAATTCCTTGACACGGGAAGTTTTGAGGTACGATCAATCCGTGGTTCTAATTCTTTAAATGGAGGAATATATTATTCAGCATTTATCAAAATCCCCGTAAATACCTTTCAAACAAGGTTTTATTCCCTGAATAATTCCTCAATTGAAAGCAAATTTGATCTTGCTTTTCCAACTACCAATTCCTTTGAGATAAATCAAGATTCAAACTTTATCTTTTTCCTTTTTGATGGGAACCAGGATGGGATCGGCCTATACCAAGATTCAACAAAACTGTCCGATGACTATATCCCTGATGATGGAATATCAAGAGGTTTTAGCAAACTATCTCTTTTGGGAAATGGTGACGGACTGGCATTTGGGTCATCCTTTGATCAAGGTGATTTTGATATCTGTATTTCCAAATTTTCTGGTTTAGGCACAAAGTGGGAGCAAGACCCATGCCTTCTGGCAAAACCCATGGCGGGGATAATTTGGGATTACCAATTTCCTGCCCTTACCCTATTAGACACTTCCTATGCAGGTATGGAATATCTTGACACAATCTTCCATCGGGAGTGGTACACTTCTTTTGGGGATACTTCGTCGATGGAAAGTTTTGTTACCTTTTGGGACACCACAGGGCAGACCTCGGTCGACCTGACTCTAGTTATCGAGAACTGGTATGGGTGCAGGGATACGTTGAATCAAACCCTATCTTTTTGGCCAAATCAAATCAGTTCGTCGATGGCAGAGAAGTTGCCCATAAAAATGTTTCCAAACCCTGCCCGAAACATTGTAAATGTATGGATCACACAAAAGCCTGAAAATGGACTAGTCGGAATAATATCAATTATTGACCTAAAGGGTCGCGAATTACTTTCTAAGGGCTTAGATGGTCAAAAAACCCAATTAGACCTCAGCGACATAAATCCGGGCTTGTACGTAGCAAAAATCAGGATTAATGGCTCAACCCAGTTCAAAAAATTCCTGGTTCAAAGATGACACCACCACCCTGAATATTGGAAAAGAAGCGCCTGTAACGATCTCCGTTTCCTAGAACCTCTCCAGCCTGGAGAAGAAGAAACCTGCTTCAATGGCAGCGTTCTCGTCAGAATCGGAACCGTGGATGGCGTTGGCCGAAATATCCTTCGCAAATAGCTTCCTGATAGTCCCCTCTGCCGCTTCTTGTGGGTTGGTTGCCCCGATCAGCTCCCTGAAATCCGCCACGGCATTGTCTTTTTCGGCTACAAAAGCAATGATGGGCCCTGAGGACATATATTCACAAAGATCACCATAAAAAGGCCTTTCCTTATGAACCTCATAGAATTGTCCGGCCCTCTCCCTGGTCAACCAGAGCTTCTTCATAGCCTGGATCTTAAAACCAGCCTCCTCGATCATCTTGAGTATGGCCCCTGAATTTCCAGCCTCGACGGCGTCGGGCTTGATCATTGAAAATGTGATATTGCTCATGACTTTGCGAATTGAGGCGCAAAAATATCAGTTCGACGGTTAAAAAAGGAGGGGGGCTGCAATATTTAATCAAAAAGGATGCAATTTTCTAAAGGCACTTACGACAAACTTTGACAACTTTGCGGCTTCATAAATTTTCCCTCAGGGGGATTGCATGGAAATAGACAGTTCACTGAACAACCTGCTCAGTACTTCCGGCAGGATAATCATCACCACCCATCAAAAACCTGATGCCGATGCCCTGGGGTCGTCCCTTGGTCTTGGAGGGGTATTGAAAAAGATGGGTCATGAGGTATGGGTCATCTCTCCTACCGACTACCCTCAATTCCTGAACTGGATGCCGGGTGAAGAGGATGTGATCGACTTCATGAAAGACAAAGACGGAACCTCTCAAAAGCTCATTGAAAACGCCGACCTCATCTTCTGTCTTGATTTTTGCTCATTAAGCAGGATCAACAGCCTGGGAAAAATAGTGGAGGATGCCACAGCTAAAAAGGTCCTGATCGACCATCATATCGGCAAGGAGGATTTTGCTGATTTCGAGTTTTGGTCAACCTCCGCTTCCTCCACTGCGGAACTCACTTTTGATTTCATTAAATCCATGGGACAGGGTGATCTCCTTGATTCCTCACTCGCGGAAGCACTGTATGCCGGGGTAATGACAGACACGGGTTCCTTTCGTTTTCCCAGCACCTCACAGAAGGTACACCATATGGTTGCCGAGTTGATGGATATAGGGATCAACCATACCAAGATCCACCGCCTGATCTATGACCATAACCGGGTGGCAAAACTTCAATTGCTGGGCTATGTACTCTACAAAAAGCTGGTAGTCCTCCCGGAGTATTGCACAGCTTTCATAGCCCTGAGTTCCAATGAACTTGAGGAATTCCAGTTCCAGACCGGGGATACCGAAGGTTTTGTGAACTATGCCCTTTCCATTGATGGTGTTGTTTTTGCCGCCTTCATTAATGACCGGGAGGGCGAAAGAAGAATGTCTTTCAGGTCGGTGGGCGATTTTGATGTGAACGAATTCGCAAAAGAAAATTTCGAGGGAGGGGGACATAAGAACGCAGCAGGCGGAAGGTCCGGACTATCCCTTGAAGAAACCCTAAAAAAGTTCCAAGAGCTGCTTCCCAAATACAAGGATGAACTGAACGAAGTGGCCAGAAAAGAAAAAAGAATATGAAAATCAGAACAACATTATTGATCGTTTCCTTCTTCATTTCGGTTATCCTGGATAGCTGCTCGCAAAATCAGGGAGATGATGATGGATTCTCTATGACCGAGAGTGGTTTGAAGTATAAATTCATCGAACAAAACGAAGGCAGAAAGGCCGAGGTCGGTTATATCATCACCTTTCACATGGCCATCCTGAACGAGGAGGATAGCATACTTTCTGCCACTTTCATGGGCCATCCCCAGCCAATTAAGACAGAGGTGCCGGAACCTTCGTTCAAGGGAAGTCTGGAAGAAGGCCTGTCTATGATGGCTAAGGGTGATTCAGCGATCTTCATGGTTCCGATGGATTCAATTTATAAGGACAGGCCGGAATTGATTCCACCAAATCTTAAGGATTCCAAATACCTGAAGTACAGGGTCAGGATGCTTGATGTGCAAACCAAGGAAGAGATCCAGGCCGCTGAATACGAAAAGAACAAGGAACAAAGGATGAAGGAAGAGCAGTTGATCAAGGACTATATGGCTGAAAAAGGCTTGGAAGGGACTCCTACATCATCAGGCCTCTATCATGTTGTCACAAAGGAAGGAAGCGGAGAAAACCCTTCCCTCAGCGCCGAAGTAACGGTACACTATACAGGATCTTTGCTGAACGGATCGATCTTTGACTCATCCCTTCCAGGCAAGGTCCCCGGGAAGACCGTGGACGGCTCTCCGATCACCTATCCTCTGAGCGGATTCATACCTGGCTGGCAGGAAGGGATTGCTCTGATGAAGAAGGGAGAATCTGCCATATTGATCATTCCCTCGCATCTTGGTTATGGTGAGGCTGGAACCGGTGGTATTCCACCGAATTCTGTACTGGTATTCGAGGTAGAGTTATTCGATTTTACGACTGAATAAAGCTCTTTAGCTCATCCAAAGGGATAAGGTCTTCATGCAGGGCCTTCCCTATTATGGCTGAATGGGCTCCGATCTTTTTTAAACTTTCCAGATCATCCAGGTTTCGGACTCCCCCGCTGGCTATTAGCGATAGCTCTGGAATCTCCTTGATCAGGTTCTGGTAAAGATCCAGAGCAGGTCCTTTTGCCTGCCCATGGCTTACAACATCGGTGCTTTTTACCAAATGGATACCTCTGTCAACGAATTTCCGGATGAAATCAGAAGTATCGGTATCCAGGGTGTTGGTCCACTCCCCCACGGTTACCTTACCGTTTTTGCTGTCTGCGGACAGGATTATTTTCTCAGGACCATAAGTAATGATCCATTGATTCAATAGTTCAGGCTTGGTGGTCGCTATCCTTCCAGCCGAGATCCTTGAAGCACCTGAGCCAAAGGCAAGCTGGATATCTCCATCATTTGTTACCCCACCAGCAAAATCGATATCCAGGGAGGTATATCTGCTTATCATCTCAATGGTGGTCCAATTAACGATCACGCCCTTTTTTACCCCATCAAGATCGATCAACCAAACTCTTTTAAATCCGGCATCTTCTATCCTTAAGGCCACATCAAGAGCCTGCTCTTCATATACCTTGACATTTGAGAAGTTTCCCTGGGCGATCTTTACCACATTGCCCTGAAACAGTCCTATGGCTGGAATGACCTCCATCAGATAAGGGTCAGGTTGAGTTTGAAGACAGTCAAGCTTGAAATTTTTCACCAACTTACAACCTTTCAATTCGGAATGCCAAGGCGGTGAAAAAAATTAAGGATGGGATAAAGGAAAAGTCAAATACAGATAAAGTAGAATACCGATTACCCCCTCCCAAAAGAATTAGAAACACTTTCGAATACTGGCCCTGGCCGATCTTTTACATCCCGGTTTATTTCAGATATTTCATCGATTGCATGCGTTCGGGAAATCTCTCCTATCTGGGAGCCGCAAATCCCGGAATATACCTTGGGGGGCTTTGGGATTACTCTAAAACCGAAATTCAGGAACATCTGCCAATTGATCTCCGGCCAAAACACCTCTTGCTCAGTTCAGGTACAAACCGGGAGTCACTTGAAAAGAAGCTTGATGGAGCTGAGATCGGATTCCCACTGGTAGCCAAACCAGACCAGGGAGAAAGGGGAAGAGGAGTGGAACTGGTGAACGATATGGATGATCTGTCCAGGTATCTGAAATCGCACAGGGAAGAAGACATTTTGATCCAGGAATTTATAGATCTCCCTGTGGAAGCTGGAATTTTGTTCTATAGAATTCCTGGTGAAAAACATGGACACATCAGTTCTTTCATGCTCAGAGAATTCCTGACCATCAAAGGAGATGGGAAAAGAACAGTTTCCGAAATATTAAGCACACATCCTAGGCATAAGAGGCATTTGCAATCATTGAATTCATTTTATGGCAAAAAACTCGAAGGGATACCTGAAACAGATAGGCAATTGACCCTTGAGCCGATAGGCAACCATAACCGGGGGACGATATTCAGGAATGCCAATAGGTTTATCAACCCGGAGCTTGAAAGGATCTATACAGTAATAGCACAGAAAATCCCGGACTTCTATTTCGGACGCTTGGACATCAAGGCCCCGGATCTGGTTTCATTGATCAGAGGTGAGAGGATCAAGATAATAGAGGTAAATGGGGTTAACTCCGAGCCGGCTCATATCTATGATCCGGATTTTGGATTGTTCCAGGCTTACAGGGATCTGTTAAAAAGCTGGGGTCTCATCTACCAGATCTCACGGGAAAACAAAAAAAGGGGATTCAACTATCCTAAAGGTTCTGAGCTGGCTAAATCATTTTTCCGAAGACTGCTAGCTTGATCATTCCTTGATCCATCGAAAGGTCTGGGAATCCTTATCGGAGCTTATCCTGACAAGGTATAACCCCTTTGAGAGATTTTGGGTGGAGATCATCAACTCAGCTCCTTGCAATTCACTTTTCAATTGAATTCGACCGTGAATATCATAGATCTCAACCAGAAGCAGCTCGGAAGATCCTTCAGGTATCGCCAACTTAACATGATCCCTTCCGGGGTTGGGAAAAATCTTGATCTCAGGTAATTCCTGCTTTTCAGCGAGGCTTGAAATCATGGTAATGAAAATTGAATCGCTAAATGAAGATGTACCGCAATCGCTTTCTACTGAAAGGGTCACCTGATAGGTACCAGAATCGTACCTGTGAAAGG
>JANQSY010000026.1 GCA_028279065.1 Cytophagales bacterium | reverse complement strand
CCAATAATCCAAGCCCTGCAATAAGGATGCTTAACATGGAGAAGAGTGTGAAAAGCTTTCCGCGAGCCTGTTCGGAATCATAGAGGTCCTGATATCGCTCATCGAGAAAACGATAATTGAAAGGAAGGTTTGGAGCCATTTCAGTCCAGATATCATTGATCTGGTCTTTGAGGAGCATGGGATCCAGGCCTGAAAACCGGACTGCTATTTGATAAACCTGGTCATCATCAAGCATGAACACCACTGGTGAAATGGAGGAATGAAGGGATTCAATATGGAAATCACTAACCACTCCAACGATCTTGCCTTCTCGTCCCCAATACCTGAATGCTTTTCCGATCGCCTCACCGGGATCATTCCAGCCGATCATGGCAACAGCACTTTTGTTCAGCACAAAGGCCATGGTATCATCTGTTGGAAAGTTCTTCGAGAAATCCCTGCCCTCGATCAATTCTATCCCGAAGGTTTCAAAATAATCGTGGTCTATACTTACAGCCTTGATCACCACTTCGGGGACGATCATGGTATCTCCAAATTCTACCCTTGCTCCTCCAGAATTCAACAATCTGTTCGTGGGGAATATATTTCCACCAGTAACAGAAATTACCCCTTGGAGGTCCTTCAAGCGTTGATAAGCAAGCTCCTTTCTTTCTTGAAGTTCTTCATCTACAGGAAGTATCATGATATTCTCCTTGTCATATCCAAGGGTCTTCTTTTGAAGGAATTGTAATTGTTGGAAAATGATAGTTGTGGAAAAGATCAAAAAAGCAGCAATCGCAAACTGGAAAACCACCAATGCTTCTTTCAGTTTTATACCAGAGTTGAACAGCCGCATATCACCCTTCAGTACCCTTGCAGGTTTAAATGCACTAAGAATAAAGGATGGATATATCCCGGAAATCAGTCCCAAAAGGATGGAAAAAAGTCCAAAAAGCATTATCCCAAGAATGGAGTTGCTCAACTCAAAATTCAGATCAACCCCAGTGATCTCATAGACCAGGGGAGCTCCGTTCTTGGCGAGAAACAGACCAAAGATGCATGCGGCAAAGGCAAGCATGAAGGATTCCATTAGGAACTGACTCGAAATTTCCCCCCGTGAAGCACCTATTGATTTTCTTACCCCAACCTCTTTTGCCCTATCCCCAGCCCTTGCAAGTGAAAGGTTTACATAATTGATACAAGCTAAAAGAAGGACCAGTACAGCAATGGAAATAAAGGTGTAGACGATCACCGAATCACCATTGTTTTCTATCTCGGTATCCAGATGGGATTCAAGGTGGATATCTTTCACGTTCATAACATGCAGAGCATTCCACTCATTTGATTCCTCTCCCAGATGCTTTACCAGGAAGTTATTGAATTGGCCTGAGATCTCTTCAATTGTGTGCCCTTCTTTCAGGAGAATGAAGGTTGAGAAATTATTTCCTCCCCAATTCTTCATCATTTCCTCATTTCCACCATATTCTTCAACCACATGGGACATATCTGCAACAAGATCAAAGTGGAAATGGGAATTTGCTGGCAGGTCAGGGAAGACTCCCCTGACCATTAACTTCATACCTTCATTACATTCCAGAATCTTGCCCATTGGTTCTTCAGTTCCAAAGATCCTTTCAGCTGCCGATTCGGATATTACTAAAGAATTCGGATGTGTGAGAGCGGTACTCCTGTCTCCCTGTGAAAAGGGAATATCGAATACATCAAAGAACTCAGGATCTGCAAAAAAGAACTGTTCTTCTGAATAGAGATCATCCTTGTATTTTGATGTACCTCCCCAGTTCATGATCATCCTTACCACCTCATCGCTTTGCTGGGCAAAATCAACTTTGAACAAAGGGCCAAATGGAGGGGCAAGGTGGCCAAGGTGAAGGCTGGTTGAACCATCCCTGGAAAAGAATTCGCGACTCACCCTGTAGATCCTATCCGCATGGGTCCAATGCTTATCAAAACTTTGCTCCCTAAGGACAAATAGGCCCAAAAGAACAAATGAGGCCATCCCGAGGCTCAATCCAACGAAATTGATCAGGGTGAAAAGCAGGCTCTTTCGATAAGATCGAAATGCAGATCTGATGATCAGCGGGAACATAGATCTATTCTACCAAGATCTTTGATTTATTGCCAACACATTTACATAAACGGAAGGATCAGATCTTGACCAACCTTCTTATGGCAAGCCCTCTTTTGGTTCTGAACCTTAACAAATAAAGTCCCGGCTCTAAGGACCTAATGGAAAGGTTATAACCTGGTTTGTATGACTGGTCCATCAAAACATTTCCTTTCAGGTCCATTATTTTAACATTGCTTAGATCACTTATGTCTGTACCCGTAATCTCAACCTCATTTGTCGCCGGATTGGGATGGATGCTGATATCCAGATTCTCAAGCTGGTCTTTGAGACCTACCAAACATTTTACATTAATAACCGAGCTAAGGGAGTCTGGAAAATCACATGAATTGTAAGCATGAAGAGTCACTGTGTATTGACCGCCATTTGCATAGAAGTAATCGAAGCTTGAACTTGAATTGTTACTCTTATTTCCATCCCCAAAATCCCAGACCAGTGAATCATATTTTTCGGAAACATTTGTAAATCTCACTCTGTGTTGACAAGTGTCAATAGGCCATACAATAGCTGAAAAACCAGCTTTCGGAAGTTCACTTAGAAGGCAGGGCGTAGAATACGTAGCCACAAAACCTGAATTGGAAGCGTCTACATTGTCAGATGTAAATTCTACATAGAGTTGTGAACCTGTACTTGTCACAGCTGCAGGAATTGAGCTTCCGGTAAAAGATCCTAGTAGAGGTGCGGTATTATCATTTCCATCAAAAACCCTTACAAAATCAGATTGATTTTCCAAGTCAAAGGCATCAAATTCCAGGGAAATGGGCCCTGACCAGGTATCGATCAGCCAGGCACAGTCCTGATCATTCTTATAGTTATTTGTTCCACTACCATCTGTAAATTGTCCATAATGGGAATTAAGTTCTACCAGTGGCCTGCAATGATTCAGAGTATCTCCCGTGCTGATCCCTGAAACGATCAAGGAATAAGTCTGACTGCCACCCGAAAGAGCGCCCTTATGGCTGACGGAAATCGTATACGATCCCTGTGATGGATTTGAAATCTCTATCACTTCAACATTATCCAATGTGTTGTCCCCCGGAACTGCCGGGTTTGAAGGATTTACCCGGTCAAGGGTCCAGGGAAGTGTTGTGTCTGTTGAGGAATAGATCCTCATATCAAGGTCATTAATAAGGATAGGGGTTGGGTCATTTACCGCTGTTGGAAGTGGAATAGATCCAGGCTCATGCCATACAATTGTTGCCTTTAAGGGCTCATTTCCAGTAGCATTAATCTGCCATGAATCGGTTTGCCCCTGAGAAAGGCTTGACCCTTCCATTAAAATGGATATGCTATCTAAAGAAATGTATTCAGCCGCTCTGTTCATGTTAGCAAGACCCCATCCGAAAGAATAATCCGGTCCGGGATTGCTACCTGCTTCGTCAGCCGTATGGATCAACAAGGCATGGACCAGTTCAGATTTCATAAAATCTCCATTGTTCAGGTTGCTGTGATGCTCCTGCAGCAACATTATCGAGCCTGAAATTGTTGGACTTGACATCGATGTCCCTTGCCAACTGGCATACAGATCGTTTCCTCCTGAAAGACAGGAAAGCACCCCAACCCCGTTTCCAACTATATCTGGCTTAATCCTTCCATCATCCATAGGGCCCCAGCTGGAAAATCCCGACATCTGGACAGATCCGGGGCCATTATACCCACCTGGAATTGCATTTACGGCCCCCACGATTATTACATTTTTGGTACAGGCATAAGTATTTATGCAATCGTTTTGACCATCGGGGTCACGAACATCATTGCTGAGGGTCCAATTATAGGTAGGCGGCATTCGCACATAATGATTGGATCCAGGTGGAGGTCCGTTATCATCCCTTTGATTTCCTGCGGCCTTAACGATCGTGTAGTAGGGGGCATTAAAGGCAATATCATCCCAATCTTTTGCCTGGCTGTTATAGCGGCCAAACCTAAAGTCTTCAGTTGTAGAAACCGCCGGGTCACCCAGCCAATGCCAACCGCCATTTCCCGAATAATCAATATTTTCCCATCCACCATAGGTCCCATAAGAATGGTTCGAAACCAACATTCCATTTGCTGCTGCGTTTGCCATTTCAACTTCGTCAAAAGACCAATCGTAAGCATTCAATATTCCTTCAAACGCCATTCCCCTGGCATCTGTTCTGACTCCATGAGCGACCATGGTTCCAGCTACATGCGTGGCATGATCTTCAAGAAAAGGTGAACCATCGACCATTGTTATTTTTCCTTGTAATTCCTGGTGGCTTCCCCGAACTCTTCCAGAATCCCAAACTCCTCCATTTATCCCCCGTCCGGAAAGATTATAATCAGCCAGACCGCCACTTTGAATTTTGTCAGTGGAAATAGTTTTTGCGGCATCATCATTAATAGTTCCTACATAGGTAACCCTTCCCAATTCATCCAGACCATCCACCTTTAAGACTTGACCCTCATTCCCTCTGATGATCAAAGGGTATCCCTTTTCCCTGCAGATCACGATGGCTTTTGCAAGTTCATCCTCATTCTCCGCTCCTTTTTCCTCTGCCCATTTCAGTAGAAACTCTACGTTGGTTTCTCGGAGGACCTTTTCATAATTCTGAGAAATGCCCATAAATGGAAAAAAGATCAATAAGAGAATTGAGAAGATATGTTTCATTGTAGTTAGTTAATTTCATCCGAAAATTAAGGATTTCGACAGGTTTTGCACTTCAGTCGCCCAGGAATTACATTTGCGGCCTCATTCAAAAGAGCAGATCAATGTCCACTATCAACGTAGCTATTAACGGGTTTGGAAGGATCGGAAGATTGACTTTCAAGAACCTTCTTCAAAAATCAAACATCAATGTTGTTGCCATCAACGATCTTACCGATGCCGACACTCTTGCTCACCTTTTAAAATATGATTCCGTCCACGGAAGGTTTCCTGGGGAGGTTTCAGTATCAGGGGATTCCTTGATGGTAAATGGAAAGTCGATCAAGATCATTGCTGAAAAAGACCCAGCCGCGCTACCATGGGGATCTATGGACGTTAATGTTGTTTTGGAATCCACAGGGATCTTTACAAATCCAGAGGGAGCCGGAAAACACATCACCGCGGGAGCCAAAAAAGTGGTGATCTCAGCCCCCGCGAAGGGAGATATCAAAACCGTGGTTCTTGGGGTCAATGACGACACCATGACGGGTGATGAGCAAATACTTTCCAATGCATCATGTACAACCAACTGCCTTGCTCCTATGGCAAAGGCGATCGATGATGCATTTGGTATTGAAAGTGGATATATCTCTACCATCCATGCCTATACGGCTGATCAAAGGATACAAGACGCACCACATAAGGACCTTAGAAGGGCCAGAGCTGCAGCGGTAAACATTGTTCCTACCAGCACCGGAGCTGCTAAGGCGGTAGGTTTGGTTCTTCCGCATCTTGCAGGCAAGCTGGACGGAGTTGCTATGAGGGTGCCTGTTCCGGATGGTTCTCTTACCGATCTGGTGGCCGTTGTTAACAAAGAAGTAACCAAGGAAGGGATCAATGAAGCGGTAAAAGCTGCTGCAAATGGAGCATTGAAAGGAATTCTTGAATACACTGAGGATCCAATAGTTTCCAGTGATATCATCGGAAACCCCCATTCATGCATTTTTGATGCTGGAATGACCTCAGCGAATGGCAAGCTGATCAAGGTTGTTGGCTGGTATGACAATGAGGCCGGATACTCTGCAAGGTCCGCAGATCTAATTGAGAGGATAGCTTAACTCTCAAAGACAATTTGAAGAAAAAATGAGGCCCTGTAGGGCCCGAAGGACTCCTTCACGGGCCGGTTACTCTGCAAGGTCTGCAAATCCGATTGAAAGAATAGCTTAAGATCTTTTGGCAATTGAATTGAACCCCAGGGTGGAAGAAGTTCTGCCTTGGGGTTTTCTTATCATACGCGATGATCTGCGAGGGATTCGGCAGGGGTGTGGAAAAAAGAAATCATCACCATCCGAGCATTTTGGCTAAAGTTCTGTATCGGCAATCACACGTTTCTATTTCTATGAACCAAAGATTATCAGATAAGCGAAGTATTCGGACAATGACGGAAAAAAAAGTCGTCACCATCCGAGCCCTTTGGGAATCGGATGGTCTTTGGTATAATTAAGTCATGTCACGAACCTGTTCCCAAAGGTCAAACCATTTTTCGTTCTTCGAATTAATCAATTCCTCTTTCCACTTTCTGTTCCACCCTTTAAGCTGTTTTTCCCTCTTAATAGCCGTCTCGATATCATCAAAATCTTCGTAGTATATCAAATGCTTGCAATTGTATTTGGAAGTAAATATTGAGCCTTCTCCCCTTTTGTGTTCCCATATTCTTGAAATCAAATTTGAGGTTACTCCGATGTATAAAGTTGATTTTGAGGGATTTGTTAGAATATAAACATATCCTCCTCGACCATTCATTAACTAAGTGTTGATTACTCTTTCTAAGTTAAGACCAAAGATTATCCGATAAGCGAAGCTTTCGGATAATGACGGATTTATTATATCGTCACCATCCGAGCCCTTCGGGAATCGGGTGGTCTTTAAAAGATTTTCAGATAGAAAAACTTCGGCATATGTAAAGCCTCATTCAAGAAGTGTCAATTGCTCCTCCGTAACATCCATATTATGGTAAACCTTCTGAACATCATCATCATCTTCCATAACATCAAGGAACTTCATGACCTGCAGGAATTGGTTGTTCTCAAGCGTCTGCATAGTCGTGGGGATCCTTTGAAGCTCGCCATTCTCGATCTCAACCCCCATTTCATCCAGCTTGGATTGTAGGTTCCCAAAATCGTTCATGGCACAGGTCACCACAATTAGTTCTTCTCCAAATTCAACATCTTCTGCTCCCCCATCGATCACTTCCAGGGTGAAATCGTCTTCGTTCAATGAACCATCATTCTTTAAGGTAAAGACCCCCTTCCTTTCAAACATGTAATCCACAGAACCATTTGTTCCAAGGTTTCCCCCATGCTTGGAGAAAATGGAACGAACATTTTGAACAGTACGGTTAAGATTATCTGTGGTGCATTCAACTATGCAGGGAACACCATTAGGCCCATAACCCTCATAAGTGGTTTCCTGGAAGTCTTCAGCATCAGCTCCAGAAGCCTTGTTTATGGCCCTGTCAATGGTGTCCTTGGGCATATTAACCGACCTTGCATTCTGTACTGCAAGCCTTAATCTGGAGTTGGAGTCTATATCCGGGCCGCTCTCTTTTACCGCAACGGATATCTCCTTGATCGCCTTGGTGAACATTTTACCCTTCTTGGCATCCTGCCTTCCTTTGCGATGCTTAATGTTTGCCCATTTACTATGTCCTGCCATAACACAAAATTTGGGCTCAAATTTGAAAAATTAAATCAATTCGGAATTGTAATTGTATAGGGATCTGAACTTGAGCTATCGAAAAGCTGGCCATTTTCCGAAAATGTATGGTAAGATCTGATCTCATAGGTCCTCCCTCGCAGCAGGTAGCCCTCGAAATGTGTGGCGAAATATGGTTCTGAAAAAACGATCCCACTTCCTGATCCTGAAATGATCTTGCACTCCACCCTTGATGATCTGGGAACCCTGTCATTGAACATCTCATGATAAATCCTTGTATCGATCTTTACCCATTGGGTAGATAGGTTTATCGGAGTGGATAATTCAACGAAGATCACATCGGAAAAAACACAGCTTGAGTCGGGATCGAAACAATTTCCTTTTTCCGGAACCAGTTCCTTCGTTTCTACAGGAACAAATTCTTCAACATTGTCCTGGCAAGCCAACATTATGCCTAGAATCAGAAAGATTAATAAACGTCTTACCATCTTAAAGTATAGTTAAGTCCTACATTGTTTGCGCCAAAACGTAAGCCAAGTTCAGAATTGACAAAAGGGTTTTTCGTGGTGGGTTTTACGGGCTTTTTGTTCAGGATAAGAAAAGTAACAGAGATGCCAGTAATCAATATCGCGGCTGTCATGTAGATCGCGTTCCTCGTTTGCACCTCTTGCTGGTCCTGTTCATTGTCGCTTTTGAACTCTTCCATCTCCTTGTTGTACTCGGCAATTGCTTCCTCATAGAGGTCCATCGATTCATCGAAGTTCACCTTGCTATCCGCAATTAGATCGGTATTTACGGAAGTCTCTATAATGGCCTTATAATTCTCCGCATCCTCCAGGTGAGCATTTGCCTCATCCAATAGGTCCGTGGTATAGTCCGGGGGTATGGGTTCGGAATAACTTTCAAGACCAGCAAGCAAAAAAGGAACCGTAATTATTGGCACTATTGCCACACCTGTACGGAAATTCTTGCTTTTGAGATATTTCTTGTATTCCTCTGTTTTTTGGAGTGAGACCTGATACCTAAAAAACTTGCTTTCCTCAGAAAGGGTAACTGTCGAGTCAAGAGGGTGGTGATTCTCAGCCCAGGACTTAATTCTTAGATTTCCAGGCTGAAACTTATGAAGAGCTCTGTTCTTATACTCTTTTCCATTTACTTCAACCCAGGTATTCTTTTTGTTGGGCCTGACATCAAGGGCAACATTTTTCTGAGCAAAAAGGGATAAAGGGAGGAAAAAAAGAAAAAGTAGAGATAAGGGTTTTGCCATCTTTAAGGTTTTCAAGAATAATCATAAATAACAAAGGTTGAGTATAGCAAAAATTCTAGATATCCATTTTCCAATCATAATGGCACCCATGTTCCTTGTCTCCAATGGGGCCATGATGAAGGAGGCCGTCCAGAACGGGATCGCCGGTTGCTTTCCAAGTTTAAATTTCCGTGGAAAGGGTGAACTGGAAAGGATTCTCGATTCATTGAATGAGTTCAAAAAGGATGGGAGATCTGGGACCTATGGCGTCAATCTTATCGCGCAGAAGACCAACCCATTATTTGAAAAACATCTTGAGATCTGCGTGGAGAAAAAAGTGCCCTTCTACATTACTTCACTGGGAAACCCAAAAAAGGTAATAGAAAAAGGAAGGGATTATGGGGCGAAGGTCTTTTGCGATGTCACCAACATGGTCCATGCCGAAAAGGTGGCAGGTTTGGGATGCGATGCTTTTATTGCTGTCATAAAAGGGGCGGGCGGGCATGCTGGCCAAAAAACCGCTGATGAATTTTTGACGGAACTCAAAAAGGAATTTCCAAAAATCCCCGTGATCGTTGCCGGGGGAGTAGCAAATGGGGATCAGGCAAAAAATATGCTGGACCTGGGTGCTGCCGGGGTTTCGGTTGGAACCAGATTCATTGCCTCGAAAGAAGCTACAGTTAGTCTTGAGTATAAAGAAGCAATTGTCAGATCAAAGAAAAGGGACATCGTATCCACCACACGCATAAGTGGAACACCTTGCAATGTCATCAACACTCCCTACGCTCAGAAGATAGGGCTTGAACAAAGCCCCCTTGAAAAATATTTTTCCAATCATCCCTGGACGAAAAAGTACTTCAAGATGCTGATCCAAATGAAGGGAATGAAAAAATTCAAGCAAGGATTAAGGCCAGCCACCTATAAAACCCTTTGGTGTGCAGGAGAAACAGTGGAGCACATCCAAAGTATTAAGACCTGCAGGGAAATTATCGAGGACCTGTCAGGGAAGCTGTGAAGCCATCTGTTGGTATTGCCGGGCAAGATTCTTATTACCCTGCTGTTCATAGATCTGGGCAAGAACCAAGTAGCCCTGCTTGAATCTAGGTTCAACTTCGATAGATCTCTTCAGGTATCCGATCCCTTGTTGGGCATTACCCATATTCAAACTGGCGATCCCAGCATAATAATATCCCTGAAACATCTCGGGATGGTACCGGATCAGCCGTTGGTATGCCTTTAAGGCCTGACCCATTTTCCCTTGTTCTGAAAAGATCTGACCCATCTTTTGAAGAATATCCAGGCTTCCAGGGTGCAATTTCAAGCCTTCGTTATAGGATTTCAGGGCATCTTCCTTCCTGCCAATAGCTGAAAGTGCATCACCCCTGTAGGAATAAACCTGCTCATTATATGGATCCGCTTTCAGGTAATTTTCAAATGAGGCCAAGGCAGCATTCGGGTCATTATTTTTCAAAGCCTTATATCCCAAATGGTCCTCTGGTGTTGGCTTCTCCAAAACTGTGGCAAGTGTCACCCCACCCTCTTTAATACTATGGATCTCCAATCCTCTTTGAGGCCAATTATTCTTCAGCAATGAATGGTCGGTAAACCTTGAAATGAAAACAGCATACCTCCATGGCTTTTCTATCCTCCTTTCGTACTTGCTATAAAGAACTCGTGCATTGAAGCCCATTGCCTTTTGATATTGTTTGACCTCCTTCACGCAGTTGGTCAGTATTATAACCGTGTCCTCCCGGGTGTTCAATCCTTCATTCTCTGCAAGCCAATTCACAGCCTGTTTGACCGTGTTCATATAATAATCGGTCTCGTACTCGGCATAGGCATTTTTTATCCCACCAAAAAGCTCATTGAAATAGACATATTGATTGGGGTGAGCCGCTATCATCCACCTTGCAGGCAAAATTAGAAGGACGACCAAGGCCCCTACTGATGCATATCTGATCATCTTATTCTTTCCAAAATTCTCGATGAGGTGATGCCAGGCAGCAGCTGAAAGAACAACTATTGGTGGCCAAACAAAAATGAAATGCCTCCAGCCATCATAGATAACGGACTCCTGATAAATGGTATATGCGGGAGGAAAGACAGCTGCGAAAAGGACCATAAATACAGGCAGCCACCCGAATTTCTTCATCAATGGCCAGAGAAATAGGACAAAAAGACCAGCTCCAAGAATGATTACCAAGGGGTTGCTGATCCACATCCATTTGATGGCGTAGTACCACGGAAGGTTGTTCGATTGAGGCTGCATGCCCTCAAACAAAACCGAAACAGTGACCGGGAAGTTGGTCATCTTCTGCAAAGCAACGAAGGGGTTGTTGATAGGATCCTGAAGGGCAAATGGCCAAAATATGATCCCCAACACATATCCTATGACCGCTATAAGCACACCATATCCAATAAGTCTTCGCAGGTCCTTTGCAAGGTCGATCTTTTTCTCTCGCACAAGCTCAACAACCCTTAAGAGTGAGAAGAGACCAGCATAAGCGATGAGTATGAATGCTCCTATCCTGATATTCAGAGCCAAGGCGATCCCAAGCGAAAGGAAGATCATATCCCTGATCCTGGGGTTGGGAAGCTCCTTTACAAATCGTATCAAGAAGTAAAGTGTCAGGGTCATCCCTGCGGCAAAAGGAATATCCTTAGGATTATTAAAAGTATGCCCA
>JANQSY010000023.1 GCA_028279065.1 Cytophagales bacterium | reverse complement strand
AGCCCGTAGGTACCAGGCCAGTTGTGCATAGCGCTTATTTTCAGCATTGATCTGTGGTTTTCCGATCGTATCACTATAATTGATCTCTACCGTCTTGACCTTCTTAAACTTGCTGAAGATCTCCTTGAGTCCTGGTTCGAGGGGGCTTAAAAAATGAAGGTGCAAGCTGCTTACGCTTGCGCCTTTGGCCCGAGCCCGATCCACCGCTTCCTCTATTGCTCCTCTGGTGGAGCCCCATCCTACCAACAACAGATCACCTTCTTCATCTCCATGTACTACGGGTTTTTTCAATGTCTTGCCCAGGGCCGCGAGCTTTCGGCTCCTGCTCTCAGCTGCCCTTTGGTTGATGGCTGGGTCATAGGCGACATGGCTGTCTTCATCATGTGCCAATCCCGTAAGAGTATACATCCCTCCTTTTTGGCCTGGAATAGGTCTTTTGCTCAAGCCCGTTTCGCTATCCCAATCATAAGCCTTTAATCCCTCTTTCCAGGGACTTTGGTCAATCGGAGGAGCAAACCACTCAGGTTTGATCTTGGGTCTTTGGAAAGGTTGAACGCCGGTAGCAAGGTTGGCATCCGATAGAACAAATACCGGTGAGCGAAACGATTCCGCAAGCTTCCTGGCCAGAATTATGTAATGAAAACATTGCTCTATGGTTGAGGGTGCAATGATGATCTTAGGTGCATCCCCGGCTGCTCCGTATAGCACGGAAAGCAAATCTCCCTGCTCCACCTTGGTGGGTAATCCTGTGGACGGCCCGCCTCTCTGAACATCAACTATAACCAGCGGCACCTCTGACATTACGGCCAAGCCTATGAACTCCGTCTTAAGGGCTATTCCGGGACCTGAGGTGATGGTCACAGCGGTTTTACCTGAATATGAAGCTCCGATAGCAAATCCAATGGCTGCGATCTCATCCTCTGCCTGGTGAATGATGCCTCCTGCAGAATCCATGATCTCCGCCATGGCATGGGTCGCAGACGTGGCAGGAGTTATGGGATACATGGAACAGACCTCGATTCCTGCGGCCAAAACACCCAGGCTTATAGCTTCATTTCCATTCATGACCACATGATCCCCTTCTCTGGGGTTGGAAGGAATGGTGAAATGCAATTCGAGGTTTTCATCGGCCCACTCATAACCTGCCCTTAGCAGGTCAAGGTTCTTCTGTATCACCTCTTCGCTTTTCTTTCTGAAAGTCAGCTTTACCTGTTCTTCAGCTATGTTTAGGTCACGATCAAAGGCATTGCAAAGCATTCCAAGCACCCACATGTTCTTTCCTTTTCTCGGGTCGCTAACGATCTTCAGGCATTCCTCTTCCATGGGGATCTCGTGGATCTGGTAACCCAATTCCCTGAACCATTTTAGAGACTCCCTATACTGCTCTTTGATCTCTGGCGATCCCTTTTTGCCCCATTTGTTTTCGATCAATAGCAGGGTTCCCTTCTTGTAGGCATTTTGATCTATCCTTCCGTAAAGAACCTGTTCATTCAAGGCCACCACGAGGTC
Organism: Cytophagales bacterium; assembly: GCA_028279065.1. Taxonomy (GTDB): domain Bacteria; phylum Bacteroidota; class Bacteroidia; order Cytophagales; family CCMP332; genus JANQHS01. The sequence goes on along the minus strand of JANQSY010000023.1, from coordinate 11,166 downwards.
AGCATGGTCTCCCATATTGGTGATTGAGTCCTTTCCAATCCTTACTCGGATCCCTGAGGCACCGGCCTTAGACCTCGCCGGAGGTTGGATCTCAGCTGGAATGATCTCGACAGTCCATACTCCATTTCCCATCTTTGCAGAAATGGCACCCAGGCTTTGTCCGCATTTTTGAGCTCCTTCGCCGGAATCGCTGACAATTTCGACTATTGCCTCATTGACCTGGTTTTTTTTGGATTTGCTTTCGGTCCGGGATTGGGCCGTTTGAGTGGGATTCGTCATTTTCAAGCTCTTGACTCAATCAAATGAAGAAAATGTGCTGGTTTTCAAATGTGATTCATATCAGCTACGGGAAAGAAACATATCAAGTCTTTAGATCAGGGTTTTTCCTCTTTGATCAGGTAAATCCCATCTCCCTTTCTCCTTTCCTGATAATCTCCTTGCTTTCCCTGCCCTTCACAACTCCCAGTTCTGGATCCAGCCAAACAATTGCCCCTGTAGGACATCTTTGGATCGGGTCCTGGGTTTTATGGTTTTTGGAATAATCAACCACAGGTAGGTTGTTTTCCATGACAATCAGATCGTCATTGGCGTCCATTGCGCAACGACCGCACGCGGTACAGGCCACCTGGCAATCTTCCAAAATCTCATCTCCCTTTTCCAGATTCTTGCAAGCCACCCAAAGCTGGTGACTGATGGGATGGAGCGAAAACAGGTCCTTGGGGCAGATCTCCACACAATCCCCACAAGCGGTGCAGAGCTCTTCGTCAACCACAGGCAGGTTATGCTCATCCATGTGAATGGCATCAAAATCACATACTTCATCGCAATCCCCAAAGCCAAGACAGCCCCAAAAACAGCCTTTTCCTCCACCGGATACCAGGGAAGCCGCCCTACAGGTTTCTATTCCCTCATAGCTCGCCCTGTTTCTTGCCACATTGATACCTCCTGCACAGGCAAGCCTGGCCACTTGCTTTTCTTCAGCCCCCAATGAAACACCGAGGTATTCCGCAATGGCCTCCCTTCCGTCCTCTGAACTCACTGTGCATTTGCCTGGAAGGACAGATCCTGAAACCAAAGCCTCGGCGAAGGGTCGGCAACCCGGAAATCCACAGGCCCCGCAATTGGCATACGGAAGCATCCCCTCAACCACATCAATGCGGGGGTCTTCATAGACATAGAGCTTCCTGTTTGCCACCACCAACATGATCGCCAATAAAAGGGTTAGTCCACCCAGGGCCGCTATGGCTATTACTATTGTCAACTTCTTTTTATCAATAGATCAGCTCTACCCATTTTTTTCCTGCTATCAATTCAGCTTTTCGCTTTTGCCATTTCTCTTCTGATCCCATGACCTTGGCAAATGCTTCATCGAGACCTTCCTGCACCTTCTCATGGCCCGCCACATAGATGTAGGTATTCAATACGGAAAGCATATCCAGGATCTCCTCCGATCTCTCTTCTATCGCCTGATTCAAAACCGCAGGATCATCCCATAAAGGCCTGGGGCTGAGCGCATTGATCGCCTCAAAGGTTTCCTCATCATAATAGTTCCTGAGGTCACCATCCTTGTCGTTCTGGTAGATCAGATCCAGACCGGTCTTCGCTCCGTAAAACAACAATACCCTACCGGTCCAGTCTTTTTCCTTTTTGTAGATATGCTTGATGAATGCCCTGAAGGGGGCTATTCCTGTTCCCATACCGATCAGGATCAGGTTGGCGTCTTTTTCTTCAGGAACCGTGAAAGCCAACTCATAGGGTCCGGTGATCTTGATCTTATCTCCCACCTTCCGGTCGCACAGGAAATTGGATGCAAGACCTTCATGAAGCTCACCGCTGAAATCATCCACATAGGAGCATCTCTTGACCAACATGGTGATCCGGGTCTTTTTGTTTGATTTCCTTGGAAGATCAGCAACCGAATACAACCTATGGTGCATGTGGTTGCCAAAATCATCCTTTTGGTTCAATAGGACCCCGAAGCTTTGGTCGATCTCACAGTTGAAGTCGGGTTGTTGTACCTCGATCAGCAGTTCCTTTACCTCCTCCGTATCCTCAGGGCTCAACCTTCTTGTTTTCTTTACCACGGCATCGTATTGTTTCCGGGTGTCATAATCAGATAAATGTGCCATTAGATCATCATTAATTTCTTGTTTCCGAAAAGTTCTTTTTACAGCTGGTTAGGCATCCACAATTCCCACAATCCGTCCTTCCCGCCAGTACATCCTTATCATCGCTTTGATCAGGGAATGATTGTCCCCAAAAGCGTTGAACCATAGCCCATCCTATCATCAGCATGCTCAATCCCAGGGTCGCTATGAGTAGTTTCTCCATCATTGTCCACCAAGCCCTGAAAAACCCATAAATGCCAGAGACAGTATCCCCGCTACGATTAAAGTCAAAACAGTACCCTTGATCACCTCGGGCACCTCAGCCAGGTCGAGTTGTTCCCTGAGTCCTGCGATAAGCACCAGTGCGAGGGAAAATCCTGCACCGGCCCCAAGGGCATAAACCACACTCTGGAGAAGGTCATATCCCTTATTGGTCTGGAAAAGTGCTAATCCAAGAATGGCGCAGTTGGTGGTTATCAAAGGAAGAAAGATCCCCAGGGCCTTGAAAAGTGCCGGGCTGACCTTTTTTATGATCATTTCCACCAATTGAACAGTGGACGCAATTACGACGATATAACTGATCAGCTGAAGGAAGGGGGCATCGATCGCCACTAACAATGCATGAATACCATAGGCGCAAACCGAGCTGATGAGCATAACGAAAGTCACTGCGCCCCCCATCTTGCTAGCGGTATCAACCTTTCCTGAAACCCCCAGAAAAGGGCATATCCCAAGGAAGTAGGCCAACACAAAATTGTTGATCAGGCAGGCATTGATAAAGATCTGTGTGAGTGATTCCGGATTCATGCTCCAGCCTCCTTTCTCTTGGTCAAGTTGAAGATCAATAACCAGGCTGCAAGGGTAAAAAACCCACCTGCAGGAAGGATCATGACCACCCATTCCTGAAAATCAAGTGGAAATAGAGAAACCCCAAAAAATGAACCACTACCAAGGACCTCCCTGACAGCACCCAGGCAGAAAAGAGCGAAGAGGAATCCCGTGCCCATGCCCAATGCATCCATTATTGACCTTCCCAGCTTGTTTTTTGAGGCAAAGGCCTCCGCACGACTCAGAATAAGGCAGTTGACAACGATCAACGAAATGAAAGCCCCAAGGCTTTTGTGAAGCTCGACACTGATTGCCTGTATCGCATAATCTGTGATGGTCACAAAAGTTGCGATGATCAGGATATAGCTGGCTATTCTAACCTCCTTAGGAATGAAGTTCCTGAGCAGTGAAACCAGAATGTTGGACATCAGAAGAACAAAGGCAGTTGCCATTCCCATGGCGAGTGCATTTAAGGCGGTATTGGAGACAGCGAGCACAGGACACATGCCAAGGACCTGCACAAAAACAGGGTTCTCCTTCCATAAGCCCTTTATGAACTCATCAGTTGAAGTAGGAATATTTTTCCCCTTGTTTTTCAATTACTTATTCGATTTCTCTTTTCTCAAAATCGGACCTCTGTCCATAGATCAGAGGAACCCATTCTGCAGAACTCTTTCCAATGATGTTCCCGATTGCCCTGGATGATATGGTAGCTCCGGTGATCCCATCCACTTCCCATGGATTGGCTTTCGTCCCGCTTTTGACAGGGACTACAATATTTTTTACCGATTTCAGGTCATCGGAAAGCGAAACATCCAAGGCTTTGAAATTCTCAAGAAAGTTGGGATCCTTTTCGATCTTGTCACCTAGCCCCGGGGTTTCCTTGCTTTCAAGAACGTAGAAACCGACTACGGCCTGTTTCTCCAGGTCATATCCGTACAGGATGCGGATGACATCTGCATAGCCCTGTCCGGAAGCCTCGAGCGCAACCCCCTTGAATTGTCCCTGATCATCGTAACCAGCGTAGATCAGGTCCGCATCACCCTCTTCAGCTGGGGCAAAACCCCCGTTCTTGAAGGTAAAGGCCCGTGTTTGAGATATCCCAGGCAAGACCCGGAAGATCGCCTTTTGCAGGGCTTCCTCCTTCAATCTCAACACCCTCGGAAGGGTTCCCTCATATGTTAGCACAATTAGCAGACCGCACAGTGCGCCAATTCCAACCATGGCACGAAACATCGGGAAGCTATTGGGCCGCTCTATGGTCTGCTCTCCATTCATGCCGATTTAGCTTTTGTTCCATAAACTCTATATCGGATCAGCCTGTCTATGTGCGGTGAAACTGCGTTGGCCAATAAAATGGCATACATGACCCCCTCAGGGAGGCCTCCCCAGATCCTAATGACCACAACCAGGGCTCCAATCAAGACCCCATAAACGATCACTCCAAAAGAAGTGATGGGAGAAGCTACCATATCCGTTGCCATGAAAACCGCACCCAACATTAAGCCTCCGGAGAAAAGCATAAACAAGGGTGATGGGTACTCGGAAGGATCAGCCAGATACAAAAGGCCACTGAAGACAAAGACCGTTACCAGAATAGCCACAGGTATCCTCCAGTTCATGAAGTTCCTGATCACCAGGTACAGGCCTCCCAATAGGATCAAAACAGCACTTGTTTCCCCCGTAGAGCCGCTTACTAGTCCCAGAGCAAGGTCAGAGGTTTCGGTAAGCACCCCATCGAACTTGAAGGCCGATAAGGGTGTAGCTCCTGAACTCCCGTCCACCGCCGGCTCCATAAAAGGAAGGGTAAGGATGGAGGAATGAAGGCCGCTAAATCGATCAGCCATGAAACCCGAGTACCAGGTTGTAATGGCCACTGGAAAGGCGGCTTGTAGAACAGCTCTGCCTACCAAGGCTGGATTGAAGACATTGTATCCAAGTCCTCCAAAGAGGAACTTTCCCATTCCTATACCTATCACTCCCCCGAGAAATGTCATCCACAGGGGAAAGATCGGAGGCAATGTAAGGCCAAGGAGCAAGCCGGTAATAATCGCTGACCAATCTCCAACCGTGCTTTCTTTTTTGGAGATCCTGCACAGAACATGCTCGGTGATGACGCAGGATCCGACCGCTGTGATCAGGACCAGAGCTGCATTCCAACCAAAAACATAGACCGAGAAAAAGGAGGTTGGCAATAAGGCATAGACCACATTACGCATGATGACCTCCACACTTGTATTCTTTGTCAAGTGGGGAGAGGTGCTGATATAAAGGGTCTTTTTGAACATCAGGCGGCCTTTCTTTTGCGTACTATGGATTTTGACAGTCTGAAGTATTGTACCAGAGGAATATGTGAAGGACATACGAAGGAGCAAGAACCGCATTCAAAGCAATCCATCAGATTGAATTCCTCAGCCATCTGATCATACTCCTCAAACTTTGCCAGTATCCCAAGCTTCGATGGGTTCAGGGATAAGGGACAGGCATCCACACAGGCACCGCACTTGATGCATGGATAGACCTTCTGAGGTCTCCTTACCTGATCTTCGGTGAAAACCAGGATCCCGGAAGTACCTTTTACCACCGAGATATCAAGGTTGGATACCGCTACTCCCATCATTGGACCTCCCATGTAGACCTCACTTACGGGCTCATGGACACCCAGTTCTTCGAGTACAAATCTTAAGGGTGTTCCGATAGGGATCAGATAATTCCCCTTCTTTTTGACCCCGGGCCCGGTTATGGTGATCACCCTTTCCTGAATACCCCTTCCATGCGGCAATAATCGACCGATCTCAGCAGTGGTAGCCACGTTGACCACCACAGCATTAACATCAATAGGCAATCCGCCCGATGGAACTTCCTTGCCGAGCAGTGAGGTGATCAACATTTTTTCAGCCCCCTGGGGATATTTTACGGGAACCACCTCGACCGTGATCGGGTCTCCCTTTTTCACAAAGCCCTTCAGAAAATCGGCTGCATCCTGCTTGTTTGCTTCTATCCCAATGATGCATCTCTTCGCCCCTGTGGCCTTCAATAAGTATTTGATCCCCAGGAAAATATCATCAGGCTGCTCCAGCATGACCCGGTGATCTGTGGTCAGGTAGGGTTCGCATTCTATCCCATTGATGATCAATTCATCACAATGTTTTCCATCCGGGATCTTCAGTTTAACATGAGTAGGAAACGCGGCCCCACCTAACCCTACTATTCCAGCGTTCTGGATCCCCTGAAGGATCTCTTCAGCCGTTGCGCTTTCCCAAGAAATGGGTTCTCCTTCCAGCACCTCTTGAGTGGATGATGGAAAAGGTTCAAGGTAGATCCCCTGGGCCATCTTTCCGGATATGGTCGGTACATTAGATACCCTTCTGATCTTGCCGCTTACCGGGGCATGGAGCGGCACAGACATATAGCCATCGGCCTCGGCTATCAATTGACCGCGAACCACCTCCTGCCCCTCTCTCACCAATGGTTTTGAGGGCTTTCCGAGATGCTGGGAAAGGGGAAGGATGATCGATGGGGCGAACTGAAACTGCCGTATTGGGAGAGAATTGGTCTCATCCTTATTTTCAGGGGGATGAACACCATGTTTGAATGAATGTCTCCTGAAATTCAGCACTCTTCTCAGTTATATTTTTCAGCCCTTTTGATCCATTTGTCCATGTCTTTTGCGGATGTATCTTTTGGCAGTCCCGGATGGATCACCTGCGCTGTACATTTCTCCGCAGCCATCACTATATCCTGATAGGGCCCGGCATTAGGATCCTTGATATAGGCTTTTTTATCCTCGTTATAGGCGAAGATCTGACCGTTAAGATTGATGCATTCATCGCAGGAAGTACAATCATCCGTTTCGATCCAGGGCTTCATTCCGCCGCCCTTCTTCTTGGGTTCAGGTTCTGCCGCTTCTTCAACTGGCCCTTCCTCCACCTGAGGTTCCCCATTGGTCTCCTTTTCCGCAAGGTCTATAGAAACAGCTTCTCCATCCCCTCCGGCAAGCTTGATCAGCTTTTGAGCCATTTTGTTGACCACATCAGCTCTGATCTTGCTTTCCAGATCGGACTCGACCTTTGGCGCTTCTTCTCCCCTTCCCAGATCGCGAAGCAGGATCCAGAAATCCCTTCTTTCCTCACATGAATCGACAATAGGTTGAGCAACGAGCACCCGGGTAAGCTGGTTCTTTTTATCCACAGCCCAGATGTAAGGGAATTTTCCTTCTCGTTCTTCCTTGTCCAACTCCAGGAATTCTGTTAGTAGGATCATTTTATCGTTCCATGTATTCCTGGGTGCATTTCTGAAATGCTTTCTGAACCTGGCTTCGGTAATAGCGAAGTCCGCAAAGGTCATTGGAACATCCATGGTCTTTTCAAGGCCATTTTCCTGATATTTCAAGGTATAGGTAGGCCAGATCTTATCCATGGCAGGATTACCCTTCAGATCAAGGGCCTCATGGACCTTGACACCCTCATCCGGGTTGTAGCGGAATACCGGATAAGCCCTGGATTCCACAGCCAATTTTGCCTGATGAACACCGAGGTCATCCCCGACCCCATGCTCAGGTTGGCAGGTGGTGTAGAGATTGAACAATGCAGGCCTTCTCGTCATCAATCCATCAATAAATCCTTCGATCATATGGCTGGTATTCGCCATGGTGGCCTGCATGATATAGGTATTCCGATGGGCCATTCCGATCAGACCGATCTCCTTTCTGGGCTCCGGTTTTCCTTTCCAAACCTTACCGTATTGGGCCATATCCGAAACCTGTCCAATGAATCCTGAGGTACAGGCCTGTCCCCCGGTATTCGAATATACCTGGGTGTCGACCACAATAACCTTGATCGGTTTGCCTGAAGCCATCATTCTTGAAAGGTTTTGGAAACCTATGTCATACATTGCTCCATCACCTCCCAGGGCAACCACCGGTGGACAAAGTTTCCATTCATCATCTGTGAATTGATGCCAGTTGAAATAGGTAAAGAAGTCTTTCTTCTCCTCTGGGTCATAGCCTCCCGCCAATTCCATTTCAGCTTTTCGGATCGACTTGAATCCTTCGGCCATTTTGGCCATATGTCCTTCAAAGATCCCCATGGCCATGGAAGTGGAATCCTGGAACAGATGATTTGCCCATGGAAACGGATAAGGATTATATGGATAGGTACTTCCCCATACCGAGGTACAGCCGGTAGCATTGGTCATTCCCATCGAGGACCTGCCCTTTCCGGTATTTCCTTCGGTGTATTTCCATCTCAGGCGCTTGAGTTCGGCTATCAGCTGGGTGGTTTCTTTCAGCCAATCCTGATCGATGGGTTCTTTTCCTTTCTCCGCCTCAAGCTTGCTGGTGATCCCAGAAATGGTAAGGTCGGAATCATGGGTGTCTTTTAAGATCTTGGAGATCGCATCTGTATCCGAAATATTGACCGTGCCAATAAGCTTTGACCTGATATGCTCTTCCAGGCCTTTGATCAACTCATCAAGATGAGCGATATGCTTTTTAACCCGGGGCTGCATCAAGGACTCCACAGTAGCCACAAAAAGGTGTATCACCGTTTTTTCGGAACAACCCAGGCAAGCTCCATCCCCACTGGCAAAATTCAAATAGGCTTCCTTATCCAACAAAATAGTTTCCAGGGGGCCGATCTTTTCCTCTAGGTTGTCGATCCTGTGATACTTCTCAGGAGTGTTGGGGAGGTCCGACCATAGATCCCATTCCTTCCTAAGCCTTGCGATCGAATCTTCGGTCTGGGTCACGGACCTCAGTGCATCATCGTTGCAAACAGCTATACATTCATTGCAGCCTTTGCAGGTGTTGGGATTGATGGTAATGCTGAACAGTCCACCGGAATCCGGCTCCGATTTTTCAGGCACATGGAAGTAGGGCCTGGTCAATGCGAAGTTAAAATCGCCCAGTTCTTCCCTGAACCAAGCAAACTCTTTTGAAAGTGCCTCTTTGTGCTTGCTCTCATCAATCATCTGGTCTATGGCGTCCTGAATGAGGTTATTGACTGTGGCTCCGTTCTGAGAAGTATTGAATAATTCACGAACCTTTCCCTCCATAGCCCTTGTGGCTTTGGGTAAGAGCTTTACACCCTCGTGGTTCTTCTTGACCCTCTTGACGATGGTGTCCAGCACATCGGTCAGATCGCTGACCAAGCCTGGAATAGCTGTGTCCGGACATGCGGTATAACAATCCCCGCAGGCTGTACAATTATTTGGGATCCACTCAGGATGTTCGAATCGGATACCGGTCATATCCCTGAAGACCGATGACACCGCAGGCATCACGCTTAAGCCTATAAATGGATCCGTGAGGTTATCATTTCCCATTCCCTGGGCATAGAAATTTCCTGTTTGCTCCCAGAAGCGATGAATATCGCTGAGCTTGGATTTGCTTTGAGGAAGGGTTTTCAGCATTTCGGGAAGAGGAACTCCTACGGATCCGTTCGACTGTCCATTTTCCTTTCCACCGATCTGTTTCTTGGTGATCTCATGGACCTCCATGAAACCCCTCTTGACCACCCTCATATTGTCGTCCACTACGCGCTGACCTTTTGAACCAAACTTATGTTGAAGCTGATCCTCAATGGCCTGCAATAATTCCTTCTCGTCCAACCCTGCTGTTTTCATCAATGGTGAAGCGGCAAAAAAGGCACCCTGGAACGCAATTCCCTGCATTCTTAATTGTAACTCGGGGTCGGTGGCTTCCTCCCTTGCGATCCTGAAACCATCGATGTAAAAAACATGGATATCATTATCGACAATGATCTTCTGATAAAGCCTGGGAATATCATCCCATACCTCTTCAGGTGAGCTTTTATCACTTTGAATGATGAAACAACCACCTTTCTTAAGGCCTGCCAGGGCGTTGGTATGTTTGAATACATTGGGATCCGGCGAAAGGACCACATCAACAAAAATGTATTCACAGTTTATCCTGATGGGTTCCGGTGCCGCTGAGAGATAGTAGGTTGTGGGTTGGCCCTTTTTCTCCGACCCATATTTCGGATTGGCCTTGATGTCAAAACCAAGAAGGTCGTAGAGTGTCATTGCCAGATTCTTACCGGTGGTAATGGCACCCCATCCACCAACCGAATGGAAGCGAACGGTCGTGGCACCCTTGGGCATCAGGTTTGGATTCTCTGAGCCATGTACAGCTAACTCCTTCACATGGGGATAGGCATCCTGGATGCTTTCCTGATAGGCCCTTTGCTTGGGATTGAAAGCATTTTCTCTGATGAAATCAATGGACAGATAAAAGTGTTTCTTCTTCTTTCCCTCAGGAAGCATATTTTCAACTGCCCCAATGATCGCTTCTGGCTGAAGATCTCTGCTTCCCATTCCAAAGGATCCGGAATAGATGGAAGGGACATCTTTGGATTGATATGATTCTATCCCTGGATATGGCTTTTCTTTCTTGTTAAGCCCATTTTCAAGGCATTTGGAAATTACCGACCGCAATTCCCTTGCTATGGGCGGATCCTCTGCAAGAGGCTGATCCAACCTCTCCAGGATTACTAGCCCTTTCTTTCCTTTGATGATGGATGAAAGAAGATCAGCTGGGAATGGCCTGAACATCACCAGATCTACCACACCGACCTTAAGCTTTCTGGTTTCCCTTAAGTAATCCACTACCGCTTCAGAGCTGGGAATGACTGAACCCTGTCCAAGAATGAGGTATTCAGCATCATCTGCGCGGTAGCTCATTACCCTTTTGTAATTTCTTCCCGTTAGCTTACCATATTCTTCAAAGGCCTTGTCGGTAAGTTCTTTGATATGGTCAAAAAAGAACGGGCGTTGTGCTGCAACGCTTTGCATGTAGGAATCCTGATTCTGGACAATACCTGCCATTACAGGGTTGTCTACATCCCATAGTTCTGGGATCCTCCTTCGCTGGTCTCCGAAAATGATCTTTTGGGCAGGCGTGGGTGTATCAATGATATCATCAGGTCTTCCTAAGAACTCTTTAATAAGCTCTCTTTCAGGAACATATAAGCTCTCGATTAAATGAGTAGTCAAAAACCCATCCTGAGCGATTATCCCCGGAGTCAGAGCCAGTTCGGCTATCTTGTGGGCGAGAATATTGAGGTCAGCAACATGCTGGGCGTTCTTAGCGAACAACTGAAAGAACCCTGTGTCATCCACTGCATGGTAATCATCATGACCGGCATGGACATTCAGCGTGGATTTGGTCATAGCCCTTGCTCCGATATTCAGCACATAGGTAAGTCTCTTT
>JANQSY010000014.1 GCA_028279065.1 Cytophagales bacterium | reverse complement strand
AACTTCTAAAACGTTAATTTCAGTATTTCCTTTGGGTGTGAGGTAAACCTTGTTTAATGTACTTCACACAAGCTTAACTACAGGAAGGTAATAATCTTATCTAGCCCTGACCCCCTCTTGAAGGTCTCCTACTACTTCAACCTGTTCTAGTTCTTCAACGGCTTGAACCAAAACGATCTCCTTGAACACCGAATCTCCCGGCTGCAGAGTAACATAAAAAGTGACGGTTTGCTTACCAACGAATGTGCATTTAAACGGAATATCTTTTCCTGGCTGGGTTTTGAATATGTACTCTCCTTTTGAGTTGGTGGAAACACCCTGTAGATTATCTGTCCTAGCGACATTCGCAAATTCAATAGGATTCCCTGATTGGTCCTCCACAATTCCATATAAAACAGCTCTCTCCTGAGCGAAAAGAGGGATCCCGCAGGAACAGAGAATTAGTGGTAGAAATAAAGAATATCTAAGGGACAGTTTCGTCAAGCCAGTTTTTGGCCTTTTTTGAGGGTTTTTAAAGCAGAGATCTCGGCTGTGGGATCCTGGGATCCAAATATTGAAGACCCTGCAACCAGGACATCGGCACCAGCATCGATCAGTTGCTGGGCATTTTTCATACTCACACCTCCATCTACTTCGATCAAGCAATTTGGATTTTCCTGGTCAATGACCTGTCTCAACATTTGGATCTTATTAACGGCATTTGGAATGAAAGATTGCCCACCAAATCCTGGATTTACAGACATGATCAGTACCATATCGAGGTCTGAAACTACGTTTTCGATACTGGATATTGGTGTATGCGGATTTAAAACCACACCACCCTTGATCCCCGCATCCTTTATTTCCTGGATGGTTCTATGTAGATGAGGTGAAGCCTCTACATGAACAGTAAGGTAGGATGTCCCTGCTTTAACAAATTTTGAAATGTACCTCTCTGGTTTTTCGATCATCAAATGGACATCGAGGGGTTTGGTGGCTAAACTTCCAATCGCCTCCACAACCGGAAAACCAAATGAAATATTCGGCACAAAAACACCGTCCATGATGTCCAGGTGAAACCAATCCGCTTCGCTTTTATTCACCATTTCGACCTCTTCACCGATTTTGGAAAAATCACAAGCAAGCATTGAGGGTGCTACCAGAACTTCTTTTACCATCAGTTGAGAATAATTAATTTTTGAACCGTACTTCCCGATTGGCTTTGGACACGAAAATAATACATACCCCCCTGAGAGCCCAATACCTTTAGGTCCAAAACGTCAGAACTTCGCTCTATATAATACGAGTAAGAACTTACCCTTCTTCCCCCTGAAGTATAGATCTGAACATCTACGGTTTGAAAAAGAAGATTTGGATCCCATTCCACATTGATCTGATAAGAGCCATTATTAGAGGTCCCAAAAAAAGGATTTGGGAAAAGCTTAACCAATTCACCTGGCTTTTCGTCCCAGGCAAGATCTTTAATCAGATCATAATCAGGAATTCCATATCCTGTGGAGTCACTTGGAGTATTGTAATAGCTGCCAGATCTTATGATCAGATCCCGAAGAGCATAATTGGTCATATCTCTGTATTTTGACCAGACACAAGCAGCAAAACCCGCAAGTACAGGACCTGAAAAAGAAGTCCCATTTCCCCTGAGGATATTATCTCTTGAATTGATCACAGCAGTCAATTGTCCCATGGCCATGACATCTGGTTTTATCCGTCCATCAGCTGTTGGACCAAATGAACTGAACTTAGATTTTTTTCCAGTGGAGTCAACGGACCCAACTGCAAGAATTGAATCGGTATCAGCTGGGGTCCCGATGGTATTCCAGGATTTGTTCCCATCATTCCCGGCACTAGTTACGCAAAGGATCCCTTTTCTATGAGCAAGGGCCGAAGCCTGGCTGATGTAACTGGTCCTCCCATCCATGTCATCAGGTGAGTAATCAGGGACCTCTGTTCCATCAAAATATTTGTAGGTCAGAGAGGTGTTGATAATATCTACCCCTAAAGAATCAGCCACTTCTGCGGCTTTCAGCCAATTGATCTCCTCTAGTTTGGTTTCGGAAAAAACATCTTCTGTCCGGAACAACAGGTACTTGGATGATAGAGCCATGCCCCGGTATTCTCCGGGAACTGCAGCTGCCATGGTGGATAGAACATATGTTCCATGAATATGCTCTTCATAAACCGAATTCCCTGGTTCTACCATATCATAAGCATGAAGAATCCCATTTCTATCACGTAGGTCCTGAAAAGAACTCATTGAATCCACATTATCAAAACCAGAATCAAAAACCCCGATCCAGATCTCCTGCCCATCATACCCCTCCTCGTGAATATTCTGGGCATTAAGCATTTCAGTCTGCTCCCAAGCTTTACCATATTCATCTTGCTCCCCCACCCTTTGACTGTGATTTTCCGATTCAAAGAATTCTTCCAAAACAAACCTTCCACCTCTTTTGGATTTTTTTGCTACCCGGTCGTAACCCGAAACGCAATCAAGGGACATAACAGAATCCAATTGAGAGGGATCAGCAAGGATCAATACCGAATTCATCCATTTGGAAATATGCTTGACAGTAGCACCCGTGGCCATAACCTGATCTACATATGATTCAATTACAGGAAGATCGGTGGAGTCAAGATTGATGCCTTGTCTTATTCTTCTTAAGATCGATCTTTCAGACAAATATTTTGAAGGGTCTTCCAAAGAATATGGATTGTCCTTTTTGTCTCTAAATTCAATCAGATACCACCCGGAATCAAGCATAGTTTGAGCTGACGCCGGAAGACAGACGAACAAGAAAAAGGTCAGAAATAAGCTTTTGTTAATCATCGATAGCAACCCATATTTCTTCGTATCCTTTATTTATCCGCTCCAGGCCTGTTGCGTTGGGGTCGATAGGTTGTTTGTACTTTAGAACAGACATGAATCTATACACGGGTCCATTCCATCTTGAATAAATATCAAACCTCTTGTCCCGTTCAATGGGATTTTCTATATCGCTCTTGGTGACACGTATACAATCAGAGTACTGAATACTATCCAGCAAGACCGAAAACCCGGTTGAGTCAACTATGAATATCTGGTTTGGGTCGGAGTTAAATGCGTTTCCATCCCAGGATGCACCATGTTGAACAGGAAAACGAAGCTCAGTAGTCGTCCTGTTATTTCTGGTTTTGTTTAGGTAAACTTCATTGTTCTGGACCTTGTAAATAGAATCCGGAATGAGCGACCATGGAAAGCTTGTATCCGACTTCGAAAAGGAATGTTCAAGGAAAAACACTTGCCCTGGAAGTCCTTCATCCGTCCCGCTTATCCTTTCCATTAGGAGAAATCGGCTTGTATCTGCAACAGTCTCTGGAATTCCGGTAGCAGAATCGATTCCGAGGAAATAGTCAATTCGCATCACCCTATACGTCCTTTCCAGACCAACTTGGAGAGGATAGTATTCATAGCCGCGATCAACTTCCTGGATCTCTTCAGAGGGCTCATTACAGCTGAAAACCAAAAAGCCTACAAGGATCAATAATCTTTTCAAAACCGATAAAATCAAATAAGGATCAGGTCAAAAAAAACAATTCCCAAAAATACAATCTCAAATAAGGACTTTTGGTTCTTATAAAGGTCAAATACAACATAAGTCAAACGAAAGAATCATGAAAAAAGTAAATTTGAAAAAAGATCCTTTTGAGTTTAAAAAAGAAGATCCTGGTCAAAAATGTAAGCAATCTGTCTGACGCAAGGTATTGTGCGGGGATGGGAGTTCAAATCCTCGGTTTCGCAATTGATAAAGAAAATCCTGATCACATTCCAATTCAGGATATTAAGGAGATCAGAGATTGGGTGGAGGGAATTGAAATGGCCATCCAAATAAACAAAGTGGATCCCGATAGCCTGGAATCCCTGGAAAATGACCTGAATCCCGACTACCTGATCATTCCTGAACAGCTGATCCCCGAGTTCGAAGACTCAGATTCCAGGCTTATGGTCCAATTGGAAGTGCTGCCAGGTGAAACCAAATTAAGTTGGATGGCAAAGCACGCTGGAATTGATGGGATCATTTTAAACCTTGAAGGTCAGGAGCTTAACAATCCCGACAGTGGTTTTTTTGGTAACTTGAACAGAATAAGCCCTTTTCCGGTTTTTATTGAAACCTCGAAACTGGAAGAAAACATTGAGTTCCTTGGAAATTTGGGTGAAAACATCGGTTTGGTTATGCATGGAGGAAAAGAAATAAAGCCGGGATATAAGGATTTTGCTGAGCTGGCCCCAGTTCTGGAATTTTTGGAGGTAGATTGATGAAGATCCGGATATTTTCATTCGTTATTATCATTTTACTGGCAATTGCCCCTAAATCTATTGCCCAATGGGATATTAGTGCCGGTCCCAAAATTGGATTGAACCTCAGCACCTTTGATGCAAAGTTCATTTTACAGACTCCTTCAACTATGAAATCATCCTTTCTTGCAGGAGGCTTCTTGCGAGCACAGAATATGGATGAAATCTATTATCAGGTAGAATTCCTGATCATGGGAAAGGGAGCAAATTTTGCAGCAAGAGATACCATTCCAGGAATGACCGTAAAAACCTCCTACATAGAGATCCCATTGATCCTGGGGTACCAACCAAAGGGTGACTTTCTGGATGTCCAAATAGGCGTTGCATTTTCAAACCTTCTCTCCGCCTTTGCAGAAGTAGAAGGAAGCAACGTCATGATCGAGGATGAATTCAACCGTTGGGACTTTAGCGTTCTTGGTGCTATTGGCTTCGAATTCAATCCCGGTGTTGGCTTCAACGCCAGGATGACTTATGGTATTACCAACGCCCTAACCGACATTCAAACCAACCAGGTCTTTACGACTGAAATGCATAATTTCAGTCTAGCTTTTTCTGTCTGGTATAAGATCCCCATCGTAAAGAACAGGTACTGATCAGATCACTCCCTGATCAACCATTGATTGAGCGACTTTCTCGAAAGCAGCCATGTTAGCCCCTGAAAGGTAATCTCCGGGATGTCCATACTTTTCTGCTACGCTCAAGGATGTGTCATGGATATTTTTCATGATCTCCTGGAGTCTTTCATCCACTTCCTCTCTCTTCCAGTACAATCCCATCCGGTTTTGAGTCATTTCGAGACCAGAGGTAGCAACACCACCGGCATTAGAAGCCTTGGCAGGTGCATACAGGGCACCGGATTTCTGGATCAACTCAATACCATCCAGGGTAGTCGGCATATTGGCACCTTCAGCCAATAATTTGGTCTCATTTTTAACCAGATGTTCCGCATCCTTTTTGTTGATCTCGTTTTGAGTGGCACAAGGAAAGGCGCAATCTGCTTTCAATTCCCAGAGCGGGTTGTAATCCAATTCTTTATTCTTTGCCACGTATCTCGCTTCTGAATACTTTTCAGCATATTCGGAGATCCTTCCCCTTCGGTTAAACTTCAGGTCCATAAGGAAATCCAATTTACCCTTGTCAATCCCGGCTTCATCCACGATGAATCCTGAAGAATCCGATGCGGAAATGACCTTAGCTCCCAAGGAATTAAGCTTTTCGATGGCATAGAGCGCAACGTTACCTGAGCCAGAAATTATACAGGTCTTGCCCTCAAGCGAATCACCATTTGCCTTAAGCATGCTATCCGCAAAATAGATAAGTCCATAGCCGGTAGCTTCAGGGCGCATATTGCTTCCCCCCCAATTCAATCCTTTTCCTGTCAGAACCCCGGAAAACTCATTGCGGATCTTTTTGTACGAGCCAAAAAGGTAGCCGATCTCCCTACCACCTACACCAATGTCTCCAGCCGGAACATCAAGGTGAGGGCCAATATGCCTCATCAACTCCCGCATAAAGGCCTGGCAAAATTTCATAACCTCCTTGTCAGACCTTCCCTTAGGATCAAAATCAGATCCTCCTTTTCCTCCTCCCAGTGGAAGAGTGGTAAGGGCATTTTTGAATACTTGTTCAAAGGCCAGGAATTTCAGAATGCTTTGATTTACTGAGGGGTGGAATCTTAATCCCCCCTTGTATGGCCCCATGGCACTGTTCATTTGGACCCTAAAGCCCTTATTGATATGAACCCTTCCACGGTCATCGATCCATTCCACTTTGAAGCTTATGAGTCTTTCAGGTTCAAGTACCCTTTCTACAATTCTTTCTTCAACAAATTTTGGGTTCGCATCCAGGACTGGCTGGATAGAACTTATGACCTCTTTGGCCGCTTGATGGAACTCGGTCTCACCTGGATTTTTTGCGATCAGGTTTTCGAATATATCTGCCATTGGCTCTGTGGATTTTATTTCCCGAAATATAAAATTTATATCATTTTAAAACGCAGGTAGTGGATTTTTGATCCCTTTTCTGTCCAGATTTTTTCGTATTTCGTTGTGATCCCATGATGCTCCTTTAAATACTCAGAATTATAGAGGTCCCTGGTGATTACCATGTCACCTATATCATAATTCTGGAGCACTTCAAGACTATAATCAAAAAACCCGCTGTTGTCGGTTTTCAAGTGGAATTGGGATCCTGGTTTGCAAAGCTTCCAGTAAATCTCGAGGAACCTTGGATTGGTGATCCTTCTTCTAATATCCCTTTTTTTTGGTCTTGGATCTGGAAAGGTGATCCATACCCCGTCTATCTCCCCTTCTTCAAAAAAATTCTCAATATCATGGATCTTGGTTCTAAGAAAGCCAACATTTTTAAGTCCTAACGAAATGGCTTCCTGACTTCCTCGATATATTCTATCCCCCTTGATATCTACACCTATATAATTCTTTTCCTGATCTAGCTGAGCTAACCCTACAGAGTATTCACCCCTTCCGCATCCCAGTTCAACAATGATTGGATTTGGATTTTTAAAAAAACTTTCCCGCCATTTCCCTTTGATCCCCTCAAAAAGGGGCTTTCCTGCCTGAATAATATTCGTGGCTCTCCTATTGGCCTCAAACTTTGAAGTCTTATTCCTGCTCATCTCAAACCACTTCTGCAACAACGAAGGTGCTACCTCCAATAAAGATCGAATCCTGTTTTCCGGCCTTTTCTTTTGCAGCCTCCAGAGCATTGAGGACAGATCCATAACTTGATCCTTTTCTACCTGTGCTCTCACCTACTAATCTCAATTCATCGGCATTCATTTTCCTTGGAACATCGGGGGCGCAATAATAGTAGGATGCTGTTTCTGGCATCATTAGGAGATTCTTTTTTACATCCTTATCTGATACTGAGCCCCAAACAACGTGCAGCGTCCCTTTCAGACCCCCGATCATTGGTTGAATGCTTTCCAGAGCTTCCTGATTATGGGCACAATCACAAAAAATGTCGGGTTTTGACCCCAATTGATACCATCTTCCCCTAAGTCCTGAATTGATCTCCAGATCCTTTAATCCCCTTTTCATGTCCTTCACTGATATTTTGACTCCGGCTTGAATTAGCTCATGAAGTAGGCAGATCGCTCCAGTTAAGTTCTTTTTTTGGTGATCCCCATGAAGCTTGAATTTAAAACCTAGCTCCTCGATGAGGGTACTCTCCTTCTTCCCAAACTCCCATGCCTTGATCAATTTCGTTTCTTGTTGTAAGCATTTTTCAGAAAACACTTCAAACGAATCTTCATGGTATTCAGAAACCACCAAGGGAGCACCTTTCTTGATTATCCCTGCTTTCTCCCAAGCAATTTCCTTAATGGTCTCCCCAAGGAATTCCATGTGGTCCATTCCAATATTTGTGATCAAACAGATCTCAGGATTGATCACGTTGGTAGAATCCAATCTTCCCCCAAGTCCAACTTCCACAACAGCGAAATCAACCTCTTCATTTCTAAAATGATCAAAAGCCATGGCCACCGTCATCTCAAAAAAACTTGGCTTTAACTTTTTAAGGAAATTCATGTTCTCCTCTACAAATCGAGTTACACTCAATTCTGGGATCTCCTTACCATCTACCCTTATTCTTTCCGTAAAAGATCTAAGATGAGGAGAGGTATAAAGCCCAGTAGAAAATCCTGATGAGCTGAGAACTGAGGCAATTATGCTTGCTGTGCTTCCTTTTCCATTTGTACCCGCAATGTGGATCGATTTAAACGAATTATGAGGGTTTCCAAGATGTCCTAAAAGTTTAATGGTGTTGGTCAGGTCCTTCTTGAATGCTACGGGCCCAACCCTTTGGAACATAGGTAAATTTCCATATAGGAAATCTGTGGCTTCCTTATAATCCACTTAGCTTGATTTGATCACGAATGTGATTTTGCCAACCGATTGGTCAGCAGCCATTCCGGAACCTATTTTTATGAATTTGGTTTTTAAGACCTCCTCGCGGTAAACCTTTTCCACAAGGGGAGAAACGGTCTTCTCAAGGGTCTTTATTCTGGTAACCTTTCCTGACCTGTCAACAGTTATTTGGAAAACAATTCTTCCTCGCGCATCTGACCTATCATCGGGCTTGGGAGGTTTTTCCCATTTCCAACCAGAAAGATCCAATACCGCACCGCCACCCCCTCCAAGGTTGCCTTCATAGTTGTCAGAATCTTCATTTCCTTCAGGGTCACCCATATTTCCGGAACCTTCCGTATTTCCTTCACTGTTGCCTCCTGAAGAATAAGTGACAAGGACTTTGGGTTCTTCCTTTTTTTCCTCTTCCTCCTTCTTATCTTCCTCAGGATCCTGGACCTCCACCTTTTCTTCAGCTACTGAAGCATCTGTGGCGGAAACATCGGATTCCGATTCATCAAAAGATTCCGACTCGATTTCTTCTGAGATCTCCTCCACTTCTTCAGGTTGCATTTCCTCCTGGGTATCATCCTCCGTTGCCTCCTCAACCTGCTCCTCTTCCGGATCCTCATTTTGCTCTTCGGAGATTTGTTCGGATTCAACATCACCCGCTCCCTGAGCATCAAATCCAAGGTTCAGTTCGATACCATATTCTGGCAGTGGTGGGTATGGCTCTTTCCAGGCTAATAAGAAAATAAAAAGCAGCAACAAGGCAAGGTGAACCGTAAGGCTCACTATGAATCCCGTACGTTTATTTTTCCTGTTTTCAGGTTCCATTTTACCTATCGGGCTTGGTAGCTATGGTGACCTTGGCCTTCATTGCAGTGGCAATTCCTGCCACATTTACCAATTCTTCTACGGGAACTTCCGAATCAATATGAAGCACAACCACACCTTTTTGCTCCCCTGATGATTTTGTTTCCTCCAATGCAGACCGCAAATCTGATTCCAATCTGCCCCTGGAAGTTTCATTCCCATTAACAAAAAACCTCAAATCCTTGCTTACTGTCACTGAAACCTTCTGCAAAACTGTAGTGGAACTCTTGCTTTTTGGAAGGTTAACGGGCAATCCGGAAGGAGTGACAAAGGTTGCCGTCAGCATAAAAAAGATCAACAACAGGAAAATCACGTCCGTCATAGAGGACATATTGAATCCTGCTTCGATCTTATTTTTTGATTTCAGGTCCATTAATGTGGTTCCTGAAGCAGGTCAATGAACTCAATGGAAGTGTATTCCATCTTATAGATCACTTTCGATACCTGACTAACCAGGTAGTTATACCCTACATAGGCAATGATCCCTATCAACAACCCGGTTGCAGTGGTGATCATAGCCTCATAGATCCCGGAAGAAAGCAATTTTGGACTAACCGATCCTTCTTCCTGAGCTATGGCTATAAAAGCCTGGATCATCCCGGTAACGGTTCCGAAGAAACCCAACATCGGGGCAGCTCCGGAAATAGTAGCAATGACCGGAAGGTTTTTTTCCAGATTATAGATCTCGATCTTTCCTACATTCTCTATCGAGGCCTCTATGTTTTTCAGGGGATTGCCCAGTCTTTGAAGCCCTTTTTCTATCATTCTGGCTACAGGGGTATCTGTTTTATGACAGACACGCTGAGCCTCATCCACCTTTCCCTCAAGGACCAAACTCCTGATCTTCTCCATGAATTCTCCGGGGTGGCGGGCGGCCTTCCGAATGGTCAACCATCTTTCAACGAAAATGTAGATTGCCAGGAAGGATAATAGGATAAGAGGTATCATCACCCATCCTCCCTTGGTCAACAGCTCGAAAACCGACAGAGTACCCTCTGTGATATCCCCGGCTGAAGAGGTATCCTGTTCTAGGACTTGTAAAATGACCATTCTAGTAAGTTAAAACCCAAATATAGTTTCCGTAATCGGCCCTAAGCTTCCTCATGGCCTCTATTGCGGCATCCTGAGTATCATAGTCGTCGATGGAAACTCTGTATAAGTTTTTGGGTGGATATGGGAATACAACCTTGGCGTCCGACGCCCCTTTCTGTTCAATTTCGTCCCTAAGCTTCATAGCATTATCCTTATTGGAAAACCCACCCAATATGACATAAAAACGGCCTGTCCTTTCAGAAATTGTAAGAATCTTAGGCGGAGGTGGTGGAGGTTCTTCCTCAACTACCGGTTCAGGGTCTTTTGGTTCCTCCTTTTTGACCACAGGTTTTTCAACTACCGGAGGGGGAGCTGGTTCCCTGTTAATTAGGAAAAGTGTGATGGCGGAGCCAGCAAGAACAATGATCAAAAGGATCCATAACCAAGCCATAGAGCCTTTTTTCTCCTCCTTTTCTTTCTTTTTTGGAGGTTCCTGAACTGCTTTTTTTTCCGGAGTGGAAGTTTCTATTGGCTTCCTTTCCTCCTGAGGTTTTGGTTCATCAGTTTTCGATGCAATAGGCGGGATCACCTTTGGAGCTTCTTCCTTTTTTGCAGGCTCATCCTTTTTTGGGGATTCCGCCTTTTTTGGAGTTTCCACCTTTTTTACCTCAGGGGTTGGTGATTTTGTAGGTGCTTTGCTTTCCTCTTTATTGGTGACCTTAGGGGCACTGGTTTCCTTCGAAGGCTCAGCTTTTACCTTTGGTGCAGGTTTAGCCTTGGCCACGGAGCTTGCCTTTGCTTTCTCTATTTTGGTTTCTGCACCACCGGACTTGACATTCTTGGTCCCGGATACTCCTGTGTGAAGGTTTTTGCCTGCCGATTTAAATAAGATGTTATTAGGATCCCCACTAAAAACGCCCAGATCTTTCCAATCTACTTTCTTGCTGCTATCTAAGGTCTTTTTCAAGGCGGCCACCTCCTTCTTTATAAAGGTTTGAGCTTCCGCCAGTTTGATCTTCCTTTCCTTGGCAATGAATGCCATCAGGCCAGAATCTCTTTCCTTGGGATTCCATTTGAACTGGACATCCTTGCTTGGTGGGCTTATCTTCTTTCCCGCCTTGTCAATTTTGGGCTTTTTATAATCAAGGGTAAATACCCCAAGACCAACAATAGAAACCGACCCCTTCTGTATCAGGAGGTCTTTTACGTGCTTCTCAATCATTAAAATGAATAACTTGCTCCTGCGATAAAATTAAACCCTTTTACAGGATAATTGAGGTATCTCTGATAGTTTTTTCCCAACAGGTTATTTAGGTCTGCGAATACAGTAAACCTGTTTGATACAAAATAATCTACCCCGATCCCGAGATCTGTGATTGGATCAAGTTTGGACTCATTCCCTTGAGAATCAAAGACATATATTCCATCCTGGAAAAGGAAGCCAAATTTCAGCATGGCTTTTTCTCTGAGAAGATAATTTCCTTGGAATTTCAACTCGAGCAAAGGAAGGTGCCATGCTCTCTGCTGCTCAGCCATGCTATAGTTATTGACCCTTGCTTCAAATTCAAGAGACGTTTTGCTGAAAACCTCCCAACTTACCATAGCTTCTAATTGAAATAAAGAGGAATTTCCCCTTTCATATAGGATTGTAAAGCGAGAGGTATCCTGGAAGTCATTGATGAACATCGGGAGACGGTCAATAGTCTTATATTTTAATCCCAGATCATACCATAGTTTTTTGGATAGATTACCCCTAACACCTCCAAAAAGGTTCAGGACCAGATTTTGTGTTCCCAGATATACATTCTGACCTAACCATGGGTTTTCTCTCGTTTGTTCATTGAATGAAAGGATCTCTGGTGAACCATCAACACCCGCATATGCATCCAATACTTCAGGCAATACGTGGTATTTAAAGATCAAGGATGGATAAAAGTGAATATCATTTTCTAACAGAGTATCGCTCTCGTAGGCAATTCTTACTCCAGCCTTAAATGAATACTTCTCCTTATCCTGGCTTATGTAGGGTAAAAAACTGGCCAGATTCCTGTCATAAGTTAAACTTGAAGAACCATAAGAAGAGAAGGTGCCTTCAATGTCCAGCCCACCTTTGGTTCCTGGTTGAATTTCATAGGAGGCTGCAATGACACCGTTTATTAAATGCTCGGAGTAGTTGAAATTGTCTCCTGTGTAATTGTATCCCAAGCCAATCTCATACTCCCAATAACTCCCAGGATTATATGATCTGATGCCAAGGTCCAGCGCAAATCGATTGAAATTATGCTCCAAATCAAGGGTATCAGTGGAGAAATCGCTCTGTTGATTGAAACCATAATAATTCACATGGTCCCTTTGGTATTCCGCCCTTGCAAAAGCGAGGGAATTGAACAGGGCATATTCCCCAAAGACCCCTATCCTATTATGACTTTCACCTGAAAGGTCTCTGTCATCTCCTGGACCCCTGGCACTGGCAAGGTGATCAACATAGATCCCATAGCCTGCTTCTTTGCTTCTTTTATTGCTTAAATAGAATTCAAGATTGGTTGTACCATAGTTTCCCAGACCTCCTTTGACATATGCTCCATATAGTTTTGATAAGGGTTCCGGCTTTACCTTCTTAGCCCTTATTGAAGGGTCGAGAGGAGAAAGACCAACATTTACTTTTCTAAATTCCAATTCCACATCCCTATCCATTCCGCTGGGGGGTGGTATTTTGATCTTTCTATAATTCCTGTTTGCCGGTGGAAGTTTTATGGGCTTTCCCTTCCTGATAATGATCTCTCCTTCATCGATCTCTCCCTGAAGATCCTGGGCAAGAATTGGTTGGATACCCAGACCTATGAAAAATAAAAGGGCCGATATGATTAAAATATTCTTATTCAATTGAATCAACCATTTTATTGAGCAGGTCTTCCTTTTCTTCCACAATTAGAAGCTTTTCCCTCGCCTGATCGACAGTTTCCGAAGAGGGAGAATTTTGGATAATGGACTCTAATGTTGCCCTGGCTTGAAAAAGGTCTTCGAGTCCAATGAAGTTGTCGGCTATCAGAAGGTATGCCTTGTCATTCCATTCTGCATAATGAGAAAACGAAGAGATCAGATCAAGGCATGTTTGGATCGATTCTTTGAATTCCGCAAGTTGAAATTCGATCCTGGCAATCAGGAATTTTGCCTCTGCTGCATTTTCATCCGTTGCTTCTTCAACCGTGATCTCAAACTGGGCTTTAGCTTCATCAAGCTTTCCCATCTCCAACAGGGATTTGCCCCAGAAAAGCAGAGCAAGGTTTCTGTTTCCAAACGGAGATTCAAAATTTGAAATCCTCTTGGATATTGCCAAACAGGAGTCGAATTGTTTGGTCTCAAAATAAGCTTTCATCAAACCCTCCAAGGCCAAAAGCCTTTCCTCCTCTCCTTCTGCAAGCGTTGACCATCCTATGAGATTATTTATTGAGCTTTGGTAGTCCCCATTTGCCAGATCAACTCTGGATATCCTTTCATATGCAGACCTTAACTTTTCCGAGATCCCATATTCGATAACAAGGTCATAGTACTTTCTGGCCGAATCTAACTCACCGGTCTCATAATAATCATCCGCCAGGAAACCTATGACCTCATACCGGTATGAGGAGGCAGGATAGTCCTTCAAGAAATTTTCAAGCAGGGAAATGGCCCTTTCCAATTCTCCGGAAAGGTGAAACTCCTTAGCATTCTCAAATTCAATGGATTCCAGTGCCCTGCTTTCCGGGTTCGCTTTTTGGAAAGCGATCTTATCCTCATCAAATTCACTTTCTCTTCCCTCATGGATAAGAGCCTCATGCAGAGAGCTTAAGACCTCAACTGCCTTTTTGTTCCTTGTGTATCTGTCAAGGTAAGTTCGAAAGTCCTTGATCGCTTTGCTGTTTAGTCCTAGCCCTGCATAAGACATTCCCCTTTTATGCAATGATTCCGGAACATAAGGGCTTAATGAATGCTTATTGAGAAGCACTGAATACTCTTTTGCCGCCACCTCGAAATCACCAGATTCAAAACTCACATTTGCGCTTTCATAGATAGCATCGTCCAGATATGGAGATTTTGGGTATTGCGTTATTAGCTTTCCAAAGTAGGTTTTCGACTGTTTGGCATCATTTTCTATCCAATAGATCTCACCTAACCTGAAGGCTGCATAATCCCTTCCTTTTAACCCTCTGTTGAAGATCTTTTTGAAGGTAACAGCTGCCTTGGCATAATCCCTGGTGACGAAGTAAGAATCCCCCAATCTTAAAAGGGCATCCTCATAGTCACGCCCCCCTTTTGTTTCATATTTCTCCACATAGGTCTTGTAATGGCCTTTCGCTTTGTCGTATTCTTTGGACTTAAAATATGCGAAGGCAATTCCATATCGTGAGGGGTAATAAAATGAACCTTTTCCCCTTGGGTCCAGGGCAAAGACCCGGCCGTAAAATAGAATGGATTTTGACCATCTTTTCTTGATAGATGAGGCTTCGCCCATCCAGAAGTTTGCCGCTACCTGCAGGTCTGGGTCTTCCGGAAAGCGAAGGGATCTTTGATAATAGTAGATCGATGAATCAAACGACCGATCATTAAATTTCTCAGAGGCATATTTAAAGCATAAACTCTGGAAAGATCTTTTGTTCTTAGAGTTCCAGACCTGGATTCCTTCCAAATGATGAACTCCCTCCAGATACCTGTTTGTGTTTAAATATGCCTCTGCCAGAAGGCTAGTTGCCTCTTCCTTGTAGGTTCCTCTTGGATATACCTTTATATAGTTTTCTAATCCTTCAATGGCCTGGGAAGTAAAACCTTCTTTGATCCTGATCTTCGCCTTGTTGAACTCAGAATTTTCTTTGATTGTCTGGTTTACAGAGTATTGAGATGCTTTGTCAAATGAAATACCCGCACTCGCATTATCCCCAAGCATGCTATAGTTCATGCCTGCATAATAAGAGCAAAACTGAGCCAGGGTGTCATTTCTAGCTTTGGTGACACCTATCTTCAGGTATTTTTCAGCCCTTTCATAATCCTTGATCTCAAACAGTGTTTTTCCATATCTGTAGGCTAGTTCCGCAGATATGCCTCCAGGATTTCTTGGCTCGGATCTTTTAAAGTATTCCCAGGCCTTTGGATAGTTGCCTTTTGAGAAATACGCATCACCCACAAGAAGATCAAGGTTTTTTATGTGTCCTTTTGACCTGCCCTTTTCCCCTAGCTGATCTGCAAATGCGATCAACTTATCCGCATCGCCCTCCTTGTAATAAATAGCAGCCAGGAGATCATTTACGATATTGGCAAAGCCCGGATCATCCCCAACAAGGGATAGGTTTCTCTTCGCTTCTGGAAAATTCTTATTCTGGAATTCAAGATACCCGGCATAATAAGCTGCTGCTGGTCCATAGCCCCCGGATCTTCCCTTGACTTTGTTGAATGCAGCTAAAGAAGGGGGTATCTGGTCCTCCATCAGATAGGAGTACCCTGTTTTAAAATAAAATTCTTCAGTTTGATCAGAATTTAGATCCTGAACCTGGACAAACTGAAAGTACTTTATGCTCGCAGAATAATTCCTTTCATGAAACGACTTCAGTCCCAAAAGCAAGAAGGTTGAGGATCTATTTGGGTTGGTTTGCTCTTGTTCAAAAAAAGCTTCCAAGGCTTTATCACCATGTTCTCTCAGAAGAACGGTCCTTGAAAGTTCCTTAAGCAGAATATCATTCTTTTCAAGGATAGAAACAGGCTTGACCTCAATGTCCTCCCATTTCTGGAGTGCAGAGTTATGTTTTCCTTTAAACGATAATTCGCGGGACTGAAAGTAAGTGCGATTGGGATACTTTAGGGAATATGTATTTTGGGCAATAGCAATTGCCGGCCAAACGGCAACTATGAAGAGGCCGATCTTATGCATCTAGCTTAAAAGGTCCAGGAAAGGCCAATACTTGGCAAGAATGGCAACTGGTTGACCCTTTCCCCTGTAACTCGGTCAAAGTAAAATAAATTTTCCCGATTGAAGACGTTGATAACGCTGAATATGACATCCAAATTGGAATTGGGTCCAAGTACATAGGTTTTCTTTAAAGACAAGTCCATCCTTTGGTACCAGGGGAGCCTTCCTTCGTTCAAATCAGCATAAATGATCCCCAGTTGACCGTTTTCAGTAAGAGGATTTGAAGTTCCATCCGTGGTAAGGGAAAGGTTCTCGTAGAACCCTCTTGTTTGAGTAAACGGGAATCCTGAACCGATATTATACCTTGCACTGAACTCCCAGCTTTTGTTGCTTCCGAAGTTATAGGTGAAAAGCAGGTTTATATTGTGTCTACGATCAAAGGAAGGATTGTAATCATCATATGGGATTGGCTGGGAAAGATCAACCAGTGAGGAATTTGACCTAACAATTCCATCTCCTACAGGACCAGTTCGGGTATTGTAGCCCAATGAATAACCAGCCTGGAAGAAAACCTTCCTGTATGCATATTTGACAAGGAAGTCAATTCCCGAGGAGACACCCGTTTCTGTGATGAATGTTGGATCATCCTTATAGATCTTCAAACGGTTGACGTTGATATTTTGAGTGAAGTTCTTGACATAAGCCTCAATATTCACCTCAACCTTATCTCCAAACATATCAAACTCGATCCCTCCGATTGCATGCCAGGCTCTTTGAAGTCTGTCATCAACGATCTCCCGGTTCTGATCATAAACGGTATTGGGAGAACTGATGTATCCTGCGAAGAGATTAACAACATCTCTATCTGATCTGGTTGCGATCAAATTTTGGGAGTAGTTTCCAAGGGCAAGTTTCACTCTGAAATCAGTGGTAATGTTGGCCTTGGCACCAAGTCGAAGCTCAGGACTCATCTGGGCAAGAGAAGCATAATAATGAAGTCTGAAACTTGGTTCAATAACATACCTTGGTTTTACCAACCTGAATTTGGCAAAACCTGAGATCTCGGTGTTATTGGAGGTCTCATTGACATTTTGATTTGTAGGGGTCCTGGTCTCAAAGGACGTTGTATTTCCTAAGTATTGAATCCCATACTTGATCTCACTTTTCTGAATGAAATATGTGAAGTCAAGATTGAAGTTAAAACTTGTAATCCCTGACCTTCTTGGATTTTGTGAGGTTTCCTGGATCTCAATATCATAATCTGAAGCTCCTAAAGAACCACCGATCAGAACGGAAGAACGAGCAGGAAGGAAGATGAATTTAGTACCTGCACCTCTTTGGGTCCATTCCAGGTTCACACCCTCGCTAAGCCCGGCCTGGTCCTGGAAATTAAATCCGAAAAAGCTAATCTTACTTCCTCCGGTAGAAGCAAGGGTCACCTTGCCATAAAAATCCTGAAAGCTAAAAGGAAGCCCATCACCGTCATTCACATAAGGATAAAATAACTTGGAAGATTCATCCAGGTAAGAGATCCTGGAATTAAACAGAAATGAAGAACCGGCACCTTTCTGTCCTCTTTTTATCGGGCCTTCGATCTGGGCTTTTGAGGTGAAGGGGTTTACAGATACCTTTCCTTCCACGCGGTTTTTATTTCCGTCCTTGGTGGCAACATCGATCACAGCCGAGGTCCTTCCACCATATTCTGCGTTAAAACCTCCGGTGTAAACATTGACATTCTTAAGAATGTCGGTATCAAAAATCGAATAGAGACCAATGGAATGGAAGGGGTTATATAGTACTAAACCGTCCATCCAGATTAGATTTTGGACAGGTGATCCACCCCGGATAAATAATTGCCCCCCCTGATCTCCTGTAAAAACAACTCCAGGTAAGGTTTGGATATACTGAGCAAGGTCAGGTTCGCCTCCAACTGAGGGAAGTGCCTGGATTGCTTTTGGTTTTACAGCTGTAATTGATACCTCCACATTTTCCTGCCGTTCAGCCTTTCTTCCCGTAACCACGACCTCTTCTAACTGAAGATTTGCCTCTTCAAGTTGGATCTGCTTGGTAATGATCTTTCCTGCGGTAATGGTGATCTCCTCAGAATAATCTGAATATTCAATACTGGACACCTTCAGGGTATAGGTGCCTGCAGGAACCTTAGTCAGCGAAAAATATCCATTGACATCCGTGGACACCCCATATTGGGTTCCTTCAAGAAAAACCGTTGTAAAAATAATGGGTTCAGAGCTCGATTTATCGGTAACAAATCCCCTTATTTCGCCGGTTTCCTGCCCAAAAGCAGAAAGGGAAATAAAGAATAAAAGGACAAGAAGAGTAGCGTTTTTCGACATTCACAGGGTTTTCCGAAACGAATGGCCAAAACTAGAAAAAAGTGGAAATGGGGGGTTATGTTTCTATCATTAAAAATTTAGATTTATTCAAAAGCACTTTTGGCCCTTTAAGTGGTAGCGAGATCCCATTTAGTTAAAAAAGATCTTTGAAAGTAGTTCCTGAGTGATCTGATGGGCATTTGAGTGCCCTTCTGATACACCTTTGACAGACTTATCCGCCTCAAGAAGGTGGTCAAAAAAACTTAATACCTGATCATACGGATAGTTGTAAATGGCCGCGGCCAGATCCTGAGCCTGGTAATAATTTACCCTAAGGGCGAGTTTTATTCCATTTGGATCCTTCTTACCACATTTATGAGCATCTATCACCCGGCTGAAAAATCGATACAAGGAAGAAATGAAAGGCAATACCTCACTTTTTTCCCCCTTGTACATGGCAAACGCCATAGAAAAAGACTTCTCCACCTGCTTATGGGCTATTGAATGATGAAGGTCGATGATCGAAAAGGGATTGCTAAGGCCAATGTGCTTTCCGATCTGCTTTTCATCAATGATCTCGTCATGGTCATCAATGATCTTCAGCTTTTGGATCTCGTTGTGTAATCGTTCGATGTCGTTTCCAACCAGCTCAAATAAAACATCTACAGCCTTATCTGTAAGTTTTAACCCCTCTTCATGCAGCATCCCTTTAATATACTTTGGGATCTGACTATCATATATCTTTTTTGTTTCAAGCAATACCCCACCCTTTTGGATCGGTCCTTTAATGGAGCTTTTGGCCGGAAGGGTTTTATACTTATAGCAAAAAACCAAAATGGTTGAAGGAACCAAATTTTCCAGGTATTGTTGAAGCAACTGAACCTTTTTTGAATCTCTCCAGTCGCTCATCTCCTGGGCTTCCCTTACCACTATAACCTGTCGGTCAGACATTACAGGGAACTTCCTGGCATTACCCAGGATATCTTCCATTTTTGAATCCCTACCATAAAGAATGACCTGATTGAAGTCTTTTTGGCTATCCTGAAGTGCATTAGATTCGATCAATTGGGCAATTCGATCTATGAAATAGGGCTCATCGCCACTTAAGAAATATATCGGTGAAAACCTTCCTTCAGAAATATCCGAGCAGATCTGATCGTAGTCCTTCAACTTATGAATTTTGAGCAAATCTTACGAAACCCGATTCAATAAACCAATCTGGCCTTGGCTATATTTGCACAATGAAAAAACAGATAAGGAATTCCTTATTAATCCTCATTTTGTTCACTCTTGTCAGAACAGATCTGTTTGCTCAGATCAGCCTTGGGCCACAGGATTTTGGAAATATTGGAGATGAAGTTGAATTGTATTTTGATTCTACCTATATAGGTCCTCAATCAGCTGGAAATCCAGGTGCAGCGCAAATTTGGAACTTCGGTTTAAGCTCCAATACCCCAGATACACTAAGATTTGTAGATCCAAATTCTACCCCTTATGGTTCTGATTTTCCGGCCTCAAACATTGCCCTCGAGGAAGGAATCTCGTACACGTACCTCAACCAGAGTCTTACAGACATCAAGGTGTATGGCTTTAACCTGGATCTGGACACCTTCTTTCCCGGAGCTTCTATTCTCGTTGATCCTCCTATAACTCTTATTCAATTCCCTGCTACCTATGGAGACAACTATTCTTCTTCTGGGACCGGGTCCGTCACCTTTCCATTCCAGGACACCTTTGATATAGGGGGAAACCCTACCTATGTTGATTCAGTCAGGGTTGAATTCAATGTTCAGCAAATTGATTCCATTAACGGATATGGCATTCTGAACATAGATACAAGCAGCAATCAGGCGCTAAGAATTGAGTCCTGGCAAAATATTGGGTTTTCACTTTTTGCCAAGGTCGAGATCTTTCCCACGGTTTTTATCTGGGTTCCAATCCCGATCCCAATCCTGCCAAACATTGTCGTGCGTTCCGTGAACTATCTTGGAAATGGCTTTGATTATCCACTATTAAGCTTTGAACTTGATTCTGCCGGAGACATCATTGGTAACAGCTTTCAAAAGAATCCGGTTGTCAACTCAATCGATGATGCAAGTTCCCTAGGTTTAATTAAATCCGTGGTCTATCCTAATCCTGCTTCGGACAAGCTCTTCTTTGATCTGCAATATGGAACACAGCCTGTTGAAATATTGGATTCTCATGGAAGAGAAATTTTCAAAATTCAAGATCAGCAGATAGAAAAAGGATTGGATATCTCCACACTTTCAAAAGGAGTTTATTTTCTTAGGATGACTACCCCCAACGGTCAGTTGGTTTTTGAAAGGTTTATAAAGAATTAGTTTTTCGGTAAATGGGAAATTTTATTGAAGAGTTGCGTTGGCGGGGAATGCTTTCCGATATCATGCCGGATACGGAAGAATTCCTTTTAAAAGGTCCGGCCAAGGGCTATGTAGGATTTGATCCAACAGCCCCTTCCCTTCACATTGGAAGTCTTGCCACCGCAATGTTCTTGGTACATTTTCAAAGGAACGGTCATATCCCAATTGCTCTAGTTGGTGGAGCCACAGGCATGATCGGGGATCCTTCAGGCAAGTCAGAGGAAAGGAAATTCCTGACTGAAGAAGAATTACGATTTAATGAAGAACAGGTAGAGAAGCAGCTAAGGAAATTCCTCGATTTTGATTCAAAGTCCAACCCTGCTATATCAGTCAACAATTACGATTGGTTCAAAGGAGTTGGATACATTGAGTTCCTTCGGGATTCCGGCAAGTTGATAACAGTTAATTATATGATGGCAAAGGACTCTGTAAAGACGAGGCTGGAGACTGGAATCTCATATACTGAGTTTTCATATCAACTGATGCAAGCCTACGACTTTTTCGTCTTAAACCGTGACCATAATTGTACGATCCAAATGGGTGGCTCTGACCAATGGGGAAATATTCTTTCCGGATCTGAATTAATAAGGAGAAAATCCGGAAAGGAGGTTTTTGGGGTCACCGGACCTCTGCTAACCAAGGCTGATGGAAGCAAATTTGGAAAGACAGAGCAGGGGAATGTTTGGCTGGACCCAAACATGACAAGTCCGTATAAATTCTATCAGTTCTTTCTAAATGTCTCAGACGAGGATGCAAAGAAGCTTGTCAGGGTTTATTCATTGAAAGATCGTGAGGTCATTGAAGACCTTGAAAATCAGCACCACAAGGCACCTCATGAAAGGGTACTTCAGAATACTCTTGCTTCGGAAATGACAGAGAGAGTTCACAGCCGCTCAGATCTGGATTCCGCTATCTCCGCCTCTCAAATCCTTTTTGGGAAAGATCCAAAAGAGGCGCTCAGAAAAATTGATGAAAGAACATTCCTGGAGGTATTTGAAGGAGTTCCTAAAGTCAATATAAAAAGGAAGGATTTTAATGAAGTATCGGATCTTCCACATTTTCTTTCCGAAACCACCATGGGAATCATATTCTCTTCAAAAGGAGAAGCCAGAAGAATGCTTCAAGGAGGTGGACTAAGTATCAATCGGGAAAAAGTAGAACCAAATTCCGATACAAAAGGATTCGAGCTGATCCAAAATAAATACCTTATTGTTCAAAAAGGGAAAAAGAACTACCACTTGGTGGAAGTAGAAGGCTAGAATAGCGTAAAAGCTACATAAGCCTGAAAGAGACTGGAATGTGCTGTGGTACTATTCTGGTATTCCATTATGTCAGGCAAGCCATAAATGTACCTTATCCCAATCTGATTTTTTTTGTCAACATCATATGAAACACCCGCGACAATTCCATAATCATTATTGGATACTTGCAAATCGTCCTTTCTCTCAGTGGTGAAGTTTACGTATTCCTCAAAGATCAAGATTGAATATTGAAAACCTGCATGTACTGCCCAGCCGCTGCCCAATTCAAGGTTAAGAATAAATGGAAGGTCCAGGTAAAAAAGATTATGGGTAATGCTATTCCGGACAAGGGAATCAAAAACATCGGCTTTGTAGCCCTTGCCAGAAAAAAGAGCTTCAAACTGGAAGCTTAGTCTATCTCTCAAAAGTGGGTAAGAAAGAAAAAATCCACCATGCAGGCTTACCTTATAATTCGCATTTAATTCGTCATCATAAGAACCCTCAATTCCCCCAACATTGACTCCTACTTTTAAACCGAAGTCAACCTTGGTTTTTTCAGGGTCCTGTCCCCAGGCAAAATGGATTGACAAAAAAGTTAATACAAATAATAAAAGCTTCTTCAATTCTTTATCCTCCTAATCGATCTTTAATGTCCAAGTCAAACTCTTTAGCTGTTTCCTTGGCAATGTCATATCCAGCATCCATATGTCTGATTACTCCCATTGCAGGATCATTGTTCAATACCCTGGAGAGTCTTTGTTTAGCTGAATCAGTCCCATCAGCAACTATAACCACCCCAGCGTGGATGGAGTAACCCATTCCTACCCCACCACCATGATGAACTGAAACCCAACTGGCACCACCGGCTGTATTGATCAAGGCATTAAGAATCGGCCAATCCGCCACTGCATCAGATCCATCCTTCATGGCTTCGGTTTCGCGGTTAGGGGAAGCTACCGAGCCAGTATCCAAGTGGTCTCTTCCAATCACAATTGGAGCTTTAACTCTTCCTTCCTTAACCAATTCATTGAAAGCCAATCCCGCCTTCTGTCTCGCCCCTTGGGGTAACCAGCAAATCCTACATGGAAGTCCCTGAAAGGCTATCCTTTCCTGCGCCATTTTTATCCATCTTTCCAGGGCTTTATCCTCCGGAAAAAGTTCAAGGATGGCCCTGTCGGTTTCATAGATATCCTCAGGATCCCCTGAAAGGGCTGCCCATCGAAATGGACCCTTACCTTCGCAAAAAAGAGGTCTGATATAAGCAGGAACAAAGCCAGGAAAATCAAATGCGTTTTTGACTCCTCTTTTATCATAGGCCTGACCCCGAAGATTGTTTCCGTAGTCAAAGGTAATCGCACCCAATTTCTGAAGCTCAAGCATCTGATTCACATGCCTTGCCATGGTGTCCAAGGACTTCTTTATATATAGACCAGGGTCGCTTTTCCTAAGCTTATTGGCCTCATCAACCGTTAAATTTTCTGGCCAATACCCATTAAGTTCATCATGTGCTGAAGTCTGATCTGTAAGTGAATCAGGGATCACTCTTTGGTCAATAAGTACCTGGAGAAGATCAACAATATTGCATACAACCCCTATTGAAATTGCCTCACCAGATTCCTTAGCGCTTAAGGCCATTTGTATCCCCTCCTCAATGCTATGGGTTTTTTTATCCAGATACCTGGTTTCCAGCCGTTTATCAATCCTCCATTCCTCCATTTCAGCTGCAAGACAAACCCCTTCATTCATAGTGACAGCAAGGGGCTGAGCCCCTCCCATCCCTCCAAGGCCGGCAGTAACATTTAAGGTTCCCTTTAGGGAATCATTAAAATGCCTCTTTGCCAGAGAGGCAAAGGTTTCATATGTACCCTGCACAATACCCTGTGATCCGATATAGATCCATGACCCTGCGGTCATTTGGCCATACATTATCAGACCTTTTTTTTCAAGCTCCCTAAAATGTTCCCAATTCGCCCAGTTTGGAACCAACATAGAGTTTGAGATCAAAACTCGGGGTGCGTCAGGATGTGTAGGAAGGATCCCGACTGGTTTTCCTGATTGAACCAGCAGAGTTTCATCCTCATTCAGGTCCTTTAAGGCTCTAACTATCCTGTCAAAGGATTCCCAATCCCTTGCCGCTTTTCCTGTACCCCCATAAACCACAAGGTCTTCAGGCCTTTCAGCAACTTCAGGATCAAGGTTATTGTAAAGCATTCTGAGTGCTGCTTCCTGGATCCATCCCTTTGTATTTAGAGAAGATCCCGTAGGGGTTTTACCCATGTTTTCAAAAGTCAACATCGCTGTTATCTCTTATCAATCCTGAATTCTGTTTCAATATTAAAGAATTGAACTTACTTCATTTGAAGGAGCTCCTTTTCCTTCCTTTTGACCTCTTCAATCCCAAGCCTGATCATCTCTTTCCCTTTTTTTAGATCCGAAGCCCGGTACTTTCCCATTCCAGGATTTTCCAGGACTAAATCACATTTCCCTTTGCTCGATTCTACATTGCCACTAACAGCCAGAAAAAATGCCCTTTCAGTTGAAGACAAAAAGTTCAATTTACCATCAAATTCACCTATCGGGTTTGAGTTTGATCCTATCAAAAAATATTCTTCTTTTTTTATTCCCTGAATGGGCATATTGTCCAAACTACCACCATCCACATAAAGTTTTCCATCAATTTCTACAGGATCAAAAATTACCGGAATGGCAAATGAGGCAACCAACGGTTTTAATAATTCACCTTCAGAGAAATACCTTACCGACCCTCCTCTAAAGTCGATACAAGAGATAGTCACAGGGATCTTCAAAGAGGAAAAGTCATTCTCAGGAAAATAGGGGCTAATAGCCTTGAAAATTGGCTTCGTGCTTATCAGACCCTTAACATTTAATGAAAGTCTTAAGTGCTTTAAAAAGGCAAAATTGAAAAAGGTTTCAGCGATCTCCATTGGGGGCATACCAGATGAATAAAAACTTGCCACCAAGGCTCCGGCGCTGGTACCCAACAAACGATCAACCTTTACCCCCAGATCATTAAGGCCAACGAGAACTCCCAAATGAAAGAAACCCCTGGCCCCTCCCCCTGAAAGGCTAAGTGCGATTTTCTTACCCATTTTTTAAAGGATCTCTGAAAGAGGAAAGTCCTCATTCATTCTCACCCCTTTTTCAGTAGAAACCAGGGAACAACAATGCCTCTGATGATCATGTTCAAAAAAGAGCGTGTAATTGTTCTCTACAGCTTCATTAAGAAATATTTTCTTTTCACCCATGGTCAAGAGCGGTCTGGTATCATAGGCCATGACCCATGGCACAGGAATATGGTGCGCAGAGGGTAAGAGATCAGCACAGTAAACAATAGTTTGCTCCTTATACCTGATCCTGGGAAGCATCATTTTTTCAGTATGCCCATCAACAAATATCATATCCATAAAAGAAAATGGACTCTCCGATCCAGGTTCAATGAACTTCAATTGACCTGATTCCTGAATGGGCAGAATGTTCTCACTTAAAAAACTAGCTTTCTCACGTGGATTTGGCTCAACGGCCCATTTCCAATGTTGAGAATTTGACCAATAGGTGGCATTTTGAAAAGCCGGAACAAGGCGATCCCCATCTCTCTTTATTGCTCCTCCACAATGATCAAAATGAAGATGGGTAAGCAAAACATCTGTTACATCAGAGAAATCATAACCTGCATTTCTTAAGGAATTTTTTAAACTGTCTTCCCCATGAAGGAAATAGAAACTGAAGAACCTTTCACTTTGCTTGTCCCCTATCCCGGTATCTACCAAAACCAACCTATCTCCGTCTTCGATCAGGAGTAAGCGCAAGGACCAGGTACACATATTGTTTCCGTCCGGAGGGTTCTTCCCTTTCCATAAAGACTTAGGAACAACACCAAACATCGCTCCTCCGTCCAACTTAAATAATCCTGATTCTATTACGCTCAGCTTCATATGTTATAGGTATGGTCTTAATTCGGCTATTAGTGTTTCACAATGATCTAACGCCTCCTGATAGATCTGAATTCTTGTAGCCTGGTAATATTGAGAAGAATACATGAGATTGATGAAATAAACATTTTGAGTGAATTCCGAATTCCCTATCTGGGGAAAACTCCTGAAATCTACATTCTTAAGTATAATAGGCATTAATTGGCTCTCAAGAAAGGTTTTATAAAAATCATCAAAATTCATGCACTCCCCATAATTCTGATTATAATGGTGGATGATCTTTTGCCTCAATTCGAAATCTTCGATCAAACCAATCTTTCCGGAGGTTTTCAGACCTTCGAAGGTGTTATTGTTTGGTTTGAAAGAAGCAAAAGAATAAGTGCTTGATAGATATAGGGCCAAAGAGTCTTCTAAGAATTCTTCTTCACTCAAGTTAGCCAACAAATTTTCGGTTCGTCCCAAGAAGTAAGAACTGGTATCGAGAAGGCTTTTTAGAAGGTTTTGGTCTTTTTCCAATTCAACCGAAAGTGCTTTTAGGTAAGCCTTTTCCTGGGTGCGATCCTTTCTTCCCTCATTCCAGTTATTCAGCGAAAAGGCTATGGTGATCCCGATGATCACAGTGATCAGTTCGATGAAGTGGTTCTTCCAGTCGATTCCGGAAAAGGCAGCGCTCAGGTTTAATTTCAAGCTACAACGCCCATTTTTGAGAACTTGTCGATCCGCTTATTGACAAGTTCATCTGGCTTTAGCTTGTCAAGACCAACCAGTTCTTCAAGGATGCATTTTTTCACCCGGCTGTACATCAATTTGGGATCAACATGGGCCCCACCTAGGGGTTCGGGAACGATCTGATCAACAAGCCCAAATCCCTTCATGTCTTCAGCTGTAAGCTTCAGAGCTTCGGCTGCTTGCTCCTTATACTCCCAGGATCTCCATAGTATCGAGGAGCAGGATTCCGGAGAAATCACTGAATACCAGGTGTTCTCAAGCATAATAACTCTGTCCCCGACACCAATTCCAAGTGCACCTCCTGAGGCCCCTTCCCCAATGATGATGCAGATAATGGGCACTTCAAGTTTTGCCATTTCGAAGAGGTTTCTGGCGATTGCTTCACCTTGGCCCCTTTCCTCCGCCTCAAGTCCTGGAAATGCTCCGGGAGTATCAATGAAACATACCACAGGCTTGTTAAATTTCTCAGCCAGTTTCATCAACCTCAGTGCTTTCCTGTAACCCTCAGGATTGGCCATACCAAAGTTTCTCTCCTGTCTTTGTTTGGTATTCCTCCCCTTTTGTTGGCCTATGCACATTACTGTCCTGCCGCTGATCTCACCCAAACCTCCGACCATGGCCTTGTCATCTGATACAACCCTATCGCCATGGAGTTCAACAAAATTGTCTACCATGTTGTAGATATAATCAAGGGTATATGGCCTGTCCGGATGCCTTGACAGCTGCACCCGTTGCCACCGGGTGAGATTAGAATAGGTTTCTTTTTTCAGTTTCTTTATTTTATTCTCAAGGTCTTTAGCTGCCTTCCCTACGTCAACTTTGTTATCTCCAGCAACCTGGACCATTTCCTGAAGCTTGGCTTCAAGTTCTGCAATTGGTTTTTCAAATTCAAGATGCATGCCCCTATGAATTGGAGGGCAAATTTACATCAACTTCTTTCATCTAATCAATGCAGGGAAGGGTCAAAACAAAATACTTATGAGCTTGAAAGTCCTGCTTACCGAAGAGATCAAACCCTTGTTCATGTAATCTTACCTTTTCTGGCAATTTATAATCATCGAATCCAGGTACTTCAAAGAAAACCTTGATCTCCTTTATCGGGTAAGCTTTTAAGATCTCTTCTTCTTTTTGTTCAATTTGAAAACCAGCTCCTAAAAAATGCTCCATCGTTTTGTGCAGGTCGGAATAGATCCCATCGGCGCATTCCGGACCGGAGACATTTTCCAGAGTAACCACCTCCCCATTCTCAAGAATTATCTCGATCCTGGAGCCTTCATCAAAGCACATCATTTGTGAGTCTCTTTTCATATGGACCATTTCAAGAGCCTTTTTTCCATTGTCGTTACTCAGGACGAAAACAAGCGCTTCATTCTCATCCGACCAAACGGTTTGTGGAGCTGTTGAGATCCTTTTGGATCCCATGAAATCATCTATTTCTTTGATCTCGTATTCGCATGGTTGGGAATATGAGGACAGTCCGGAAAGGACCAAAGCAAAGCATAACAATATCTTGTTCATCCTGATACGTCTTAATTTGATCTTTAATGGACGGTCAAAATTTATAACATAATCCAATTTGGAGATTGATAGCCTGAACTGTTATATCCTCCGAATAGAATTTATTGATACCCTGTGGAAGATCCAGGGTTTGGATCTCATTGGTCGCACCACCAATTCTGTACCCAATCATCAACCTTGCTGAAACTCCAGACCCAAATTTGTAGTCAAAATAAGTTCCAAGATCAGCAGCAAAAGAGATTGATGTATTTCCAGAAAAGCTGACAATTTGCTGGCTGTTGCTATTCAATTCATCCAGGTAGGAAAAATCAATAGTGTTGGCAAAAAAGAACCCAATTTGCCCGGAAAAACCAATAGCGATCTTTTTGGATCTTCCTATTTCAATTTTTTGAGATAACCCAACCAAAATGGCCATGTTCCTCCAATTTTCTGAGAGGGACTCGATGATGGTAAAGGAAGGATCCATTTGATCCAATTCGATCAGCTCTGTTTGGTCAATGGCATAATTACTTGCCGAAAAAGAGATCATTGGTCCACCACCTTTCCAAAATTCGCGAATGTAGGAAATCCCAATTATGGGACCGGGTTCAGGAGAAGTATTGTCTTTTACGACCTGCATATCGCTCAGATGCCCCCAGGGAAATCCAGCGCCAACCGAAATTACAATGGAATTCTTTTGACCTATGGAGTTTCCAAGACCTATTGAAATCAAAAGGGAGACCATAAGAATGATACGCATTACTCAACACCCATCAAAGTCCTGGCATCCAGCCATAGGACAGAATTCCCGGTACCAAACTCATTTTGTTCCCAAAGTGGATTTCCTGGGTCAAGGACCCATTCCCCATCAACAAGAAACTTATAAGTATGCTTACCCGGTCTCATGAAAAGCGAGATCTCCCAATGTCCATCTTTTCTGGCCATTTTGTATCCATTATTATTCCAGTTATTAAAGCTCCCGGTACAGATCACTCTTCCGGCATCCTGAAAGCCGTTCAGACGGAAAGTATAATTCTTTCCAACAGACAAAATCGAATTCCTGAAATCACCTACACCCGTCGTGACGCGATTTTCAGGGTCTGTTATCCATGCGCCGTCAACAATGAATTTGTATTCCCAATTTCCATCAGGTAGCACGTAGGGCAAGACCCAACCAGAGTCTGTTTTGATCATCGAAAGCTCTACGGAATTCCAGTCATTAAAGTTGCCTGCCACATTGACGCGGTCTGCATTTTTATTACCCTTCAGGATAAAAAAGATGGTATCCCCGAATGAAAACCACGAATTAAGATTTCCAACACCATCGGGTCTTGACAAGGGGTTTTTAGGATCAAGTATCCAATTATCATCAACTATGAATTTATAGCCGTAGGTGCCCTCCCGAAGATAAATGGGAAGCCTCCATTGACCTTTTTCATAGATCAAGGGCAACTCTTTATCCCTCCATTGATTAAAATCTCCCGCCACAAAGACCTTCTTGGCTGATTCATGCCCACCCAGAGTGAAAGAGTAGTTGGGCTTAAAATAAACGGAATTAACAAGGCCGTTTTCATCTTTTTGCGATTGTCGGTTCAGGGGATCCAAAAGCCAGTCCCCATCTACCACAAATTTGTAGACTGTTTTCCCATAGGGAATTTTGAGATCTACATGCCAGCCGGAGTCGGTTTTATTAAGGGGGGTTCCAATGGTGCTCCAACCATTAAAATTACCGGCTATATAGGCCTCGTTTTTTCTAAAATGCCCAAGCAGGAAAAACCTTGTTTTTCCATTTTCCAATTCCTTGACCGACTGGATTTTTTTGAAGCTATTGACCCCATATCCTACATCCTGATACCAATAGCTTGAAGGTTTAACATCAATTGGTTTGTCGTCAAGAAAGATCACCTCATTCCTATCCAATTTCCCTGTAAGCTCATCCAATGGTCTTTTTAATTGGATCTCTCCTCGTTCTGAGGAAACACAGGTCCAGTTTCCGACTTCTCTTCCCTTCTCGGGGCCTTGTTTTAACTGGGCTATTTCAGAACTGTCGAGGCCGAGATCGAAAAGCAGACTGTCCATGATTTCATCATCCATACTGAGATCGATAATTGCGTAAACCTGGTCATTCAGGATCTTTAGTTCCAATGACTGAGCTTCGGTCCTGAGGTAAAAACAGAAGAGTAGAAATACAATACCAATGACGATAAAGGGCCTCATTTCTTATACAAATTTATGGCCATTACCTTGGTCTCCATATTGATCACCAGGACGCCTTTCGAAAAAAAATCATATCCCAACATGCCATCAATCCTGATCCCATAATTAGCGCTCATGCTTGAAAGGTCTGCAATTATGGTATTCATGTCCTTGAAAACAGAGGAACCAATTTCTAATTCAGGCAAATTTCCGACAAGGACCTCAGTGGGTTCTCCACCTAAACCTCTAAGCAGGACCCTTTTTCTGATGATTACGCTTTCCAAGACTTTCGGA
This sequence comes from Cytophagales bacterium, assembly GCA_028279065.1. Lineage (GTDB taxonomy): Bacteria > Bacteroidota > Bacteroidia > Cytophagales > CCMP332 > JANQHS01. The sequence goes on along the minus strand of JANQSY010000014.1, from coordinate 23,010 downwards.
TGGTTCTGCTTATCCAAAACATTCACTTCAGCCCCTGTGTCAAAGGAAAAAAGAAGCTTCTTCCCTGAAACTTCTCCGTTTACGAGCAATACGTTATTAACGGTTCTGAAAGGGATTTGGATCTCATTTTTTTCAACTCTCCGAGCTGATCTACCCGCCTTATTCAACGGAAAGATCTTGAGTTGCAGTTTTCGAGTATCAATAACGATCTCAACAGTCTTAAAGAGATTTGATCCTAAAAGGCCCAGTATCTTGATCCCGGTCTTGTTCTCGATATTACCAAGGTTAAAAACCTCGGCTTCAAGATCAGAAAAGGACAAGCCTTGAATGTTCAGGCTTTGGATCATAGTCTTCTCCGAGCCCAGCTCTGATCCACTCACTCCACCCGATGATGATCGCTGGTCAGAGTATGAATTTCTGAAATAGGTCTTGTTGAGAACCAAATTGACGGCTCCCAGATCTAAAAGGAAATTGCCAGATTGCCCATCCACCTGAGCATCAACAAAAAATAGCTTACCGATCCTCTTCAAGGGAATTAGAATTGAATCAGCTTCGATTTTTGGCTCTGCGGTCTTAAAAGAACTATGGGAAATGAAATATTCATTGGCATGGAAATCACCTGAGCCGACTGCAGAAACCAACGGCGAAAGAAACAATACCGCCCTGAACAGAAAACTCATTTTCAAGCTCATGCCAAGGACAAATAAGGCGATCTTTTGAATGGCCTAAGCCAAAAACACCAATTATTTCAATTTAGTTGGTTCAGTTTGTTGAGGAGCTTTTTCTTTCTATCCTCGGAAGGATAAAGATTTTGGCCTGTCACCATCAGTACTGAACCCCCAGAGCTGTACTGATATTCCTCAACATATTTAAGATTTACCATAGATGAGCGATGGATCCTCAGGAACTGGGAAAAATCCGATAGGGTCTGTTCAAAGTATTTCAGCATTTTGGATGCCAGGATACTCTTCCCGTCTTTCATGCAGATCTTGGTATAGCTACCATCGGCAACAAAATGACTTATATCATCAATTCTCAGATATTTTATTGAATCGACACATTTTATAGCCAATTTCCGGTCATTGGGATTTTCCAGTTCAGAGTTAACCAGGAGGTTTTGGACTTTTTTCGCATTCTCTTTCTGGTCAAAACTTTCGTATGCTTTTTTGAGCACTTCATCCAGTTCATCAGGGTCCAGGGGTTTCAACAAATAGTCCAGGGCTGAGAACTTTATGGCCTGGATGGCATATTGATCAAAGGCCGTCACAAAAACCACGATAAAATCAATCTCTCCAATCTGACGTAACAGGTCAAAACCATTCCCATCGGTCATTTCGATATCCAAAAAGACAAGGTCGGGTTTATGTTTTTTTATCAACTCGTACCCTTCGGCAACAGAACCCCCTTCAGCCAGAATATTTACCGGATTTCCGAGAACCTCTAACTGATTCTTCAGACCATCCCTTGCCCTTGACTCATCATCAATTATTAATACATCAATTTTCATGTCTAAAATCTATAATACATCAATATACAATTCAACTCTTGTTCCCAATGGTTTTCCGTTCTCCTCAAGATCGATGACCTTATAAGGGACAGTACCCCTCCTATTGTTGTACATCTCAAGTCTTTTAAAGGTAATGGATGTCCCAAGGGATTTATGACTTTCTACAGGTCCTTTTTTTAGCCTGGACGCTGCTTTCCTGCCTATGCCGTTATCCTGGATAGTACATTTCAAGGTCTGATTTATGAGCTCAAATTCGATCTCAATCTTCCCCTTTTCTTCTAGGTTTGCAACCCCATGAAGAATAGAGTTTTCCACAAAGGGCTGCACCAGCATCGAAGGCATCCGAATCATCTCCGGCTCATCGATATTTTTGAGTTTAACGGAATAGGAAAACCCAAAGTCAAACCTCAGCTGTTCAAGGCCAATGTATTCATCCAGATACTTTTCCTCCTCGGCAAGAGTGACGGAAGCCTCCCTTGCCTGACCAAAGGTCCTGCGTACAAGCCTTGAAAAACTTGAGAGGTACTTGGCCGCCGAGACCGAATCCTTATCGATTACAAACGCCTGTATGGAGTTAAGGGTGTTAAACAAAAAATGAGGATTGATCAAATTTCTCAGAGCCCTGATCTCCAGATCAAGTTTTTCCCGTTTCGCGAATTCTGCTTTAATAGTTCTCTCCCTCAATACTCTTCCCCTCCATTGAATTATACTCAAGATCAATCCGGAAAGCAACAAAAACTCCAACAAATAAAACCACCACGTTTGCCAGAAAGGGGGAGATATTGAAAAAGAAAACTGCAGCTTCACAAGGTTTTCATTGTCAATTTTCCCATTAACAAACAGATAAAGATCATACTTACCCGCTTTCAGATTTGCCAATGAAACATTGTTTGATAAAAGTTGAAGTGTATCGGAAAAAAGCTTTGGTATCGCGTAAAAAAAGGATAAAGATCGACTATTTCTGAAGTCCAAACAATCAAAACTCAATTCAAGGCGGTTTTGCGAAAAAGGAAATTCATATTTAGTTCCTTCAGAAAAGGGAAAACCATTTACCTTTTTCCAAAACACTTTTGGGGGCTGGGTCAAAGAGAGATACTTCTTTAGATCAACCACACAAACACCCTTCCTCGTACCTATAAACAGCATTTGTTCTTGAACCTTTAAATCCAATACCTGATTGCCCAGCAAACCATTATTATGGTCAATTCTAGCAAAAGGCAGTTGAATTCCTGAGGTATCAAACCTAAATAAATCAACTCCCCAATTTCCCCCAATTAATAGAATATCATCAAAAGTTTCTGCCGAAGTAGCATTTTTGTATTTACTCTCTAGTTGAAGTGGCAACTCCCTCCAATTACCATATTTTAACATAACAGGTCCATAATGGCTCGTAAAAAAAATATAATAATTATCGAAGACCTTCTCAATCTTGTTAATTCTACCCTTTAGCTTTTGAACATATTCAAATAACCACAATATTTCATCACTACCACTTTTGCAAATTAATACACCTTCCAAACTAGCAATTAAAAAATCGCCTTTTTCGGTTATAATAAAATCCAATACTTTAACAGAGTCTATATTTTTGAATTTTGTAAGGTAAGGGTATTGTGAACTTCCCAACAAAAAAACCCCTCCTGGTCCATAGGCAAATATGCTATCATTAAAAAAATCTAATTCATTAAATGAAACCCTAGGTAAAATGAACTTTGAAAATCCTAAAGGAGAAAAATTAATAACTTCTCCATGAGTGTTTAAATAAAAAACCTGATCTCCATAGGAGGAAAAATAATATCCACCATCTGAGTCGGCAATTATGTCTTTAACCTGTTTTTGATTAGTATAATAAGGAACATTAACTAACCCAGACCCTTCCCTCCAAGAATAAATCTTACCAGACTTTCCTCCTGCTAGAATAGAAGAATTATTTCCTTCGATGCAGGTAATAGGTTCCATATTTGCCGAGGAATTACTCACCAAAAACTTTAATCCATTATTCGGAAAATAAAAAACTCCATTAAAAAGAGTCGTGATCCAAATTCCCCCTTGAAAGTCTTCTTCTATTCCTGTTATTGAATAATTTCTAAAAAGAACATCCGAAACCTCTGACAATTCATTGTTATTCAGTGTTAGTTCCAAAAAGCCATTTCTAGTTCCAATGAAAAGTGAATTTCCAATCCTTTTCAATCTTAAAATATCAGAATTTCCCTCATAGAACGAATATGAAGTGTCCTTACAAATACAAAAAATATCCTTAAGATTTTTTTGCACCACCCAGCAATTCGCGTTTAAACGAGCAGACTGCCTTCCAGGTCGATTATAATGGTCATTAAAATACCTATCAGAAGAATCAAAAATAACCCTTATTCTAAAAGGCCGTTGATTTAAATCAACTTTTCCAGGAAATTCTCTAAACAAATTATCTCCCCCCAAGTCAATCAGAGAATATTCATTTGATCTATAATTATTAAAGGAATGTGGAGATATCTCACCATTATCATCAATCAAAAAAATCCCAGTCTTTGTTGAATAGAAAATATTACTCTGGTCCACAAATAAATCTACAGGAAGGGACCTTTTCGAAAGTCTGGACACCAAATAGTGATTGAATTGGTAGGGAGCTATAACATCGTTTTGGATAGTTGAAAGTTGATTTGAATAGCCCATAAGCCATATTCGATTAAAACCATCCTTTCTAAACTCAAAGTTTTCAATATCCGCAAGGCCATTTTCTTGATAATAATTCACAAACTCATACCCATCATACCTTGAAACCCCGGAATTTGTAGCAAACCAAAGAACACCACTTTCATCAGAAACTACATCATAAACAACATTGCTGGCTAACCCATCTTCAACAGTAAACTGTCGATAGGCCTTATGTTGTCCATGGACCTGAAGGGACCAAAAGATCAATAGAAAGCCTTGAATATAAAGTCGTCTCAAAAGGTTTATAGAAGGACATGTCATGTTTTTTCATTTGTCCCACTATCGAATATAAAAGAAATTCTGGCTACATCGAAATGGATCCTCAAAGGTGACCAACTTATTCAATTAGATAGGGCATAACGATCTCAATCCGGGTACCGCAGGGATTGCCATTCTCAAAAAGATCGATGACCTGCACCTTGGGGTTTACGATTCTGGCATTCAACAACTTAAGTCTTCTTTGGGTGATGGTCATTCCCACAGATCTGTTTTCCCTGCCCTCTTTTCCCTTCTCTTCTTTTTCCTTGCTGCGCCCTACCCCATTGTCTTCCACTACGCATTTGAGCATATCATCCTCAAAGCTGAAATCAACTTTTATATGACCCTTTCTTTTCAGATTGTTCATCCCATGCAGAACGGCATTTTCAACATAAGGCTGAACTATTAGATTCGGGATCCGGATGCTATCCATACCCTGGATCCCATCCACCCCAATTTCATAATCAAAAGCATTGTCAAACCTCATTCGCTCAAGGTCAAGGTAGATCTGCAAAAAATCTATTTCCTCCTTTAGAGACACATTGGTATCCTTCGAATGCTCAAGGTTTCTTCTGATCAATCTGGAAAAACGTGATAAGTACCTGACCGCCTCACCCTTGTCGCTTGAACTCACAAAGGCCTGGATCGAGTTCAGGGTGTTGAACAGAAAATGGGGGTTCATTTGATGCTTTAGGGCATCCAATTCCAGTTGAGCCTTTTCCCTTTCTTCTTTTTCCTTTTTTACCTCAACACCATGTAAATAACGGATCCTCCAATTCACAAGGGAAAAGATGATCAGGGAACCAAGCAAGGCTTCCAGTACATAGAACCACCAGGTTTGCCAAAAGGGAGGGAATACTTGAAATCCAAAACTCGCCAGCTCCCGGGACCAAACCTCTTTGTGATCCCGGGCTGCCACCAAAAATCTATACTTTCCCGGTCCAAGGGTATTGTACTGGAGCTGCCTTCCCTTGGTGAACGACCAATCGGTATGCAATCCCTCAAGCTTATACCTGTAAAGCATATCTCCCCCGCTCACGAAATTCAAACCGGTAAAATTAAACTCGATATTTGAGGATCCCTGAACAGTGCACATAGAGTCCTTTGGATCAATCTCCAGCCCATTCACCAACACTTTGTTTAGAATGATATTTGGAGGTTCCAGGTTCAGCTGTGCATCCTTTTCATTAAAAACGATCAACCCCTCAGTGCTTGCCAAATAGATGCAGGAGTCACCAAGTTCCAGATCCAGCAGGCGTCCGTAACCCAAACCATCCTTATAGTCATATTCCTCAAAGGTGAAGTCCAGCGGATCCAGGCTATTGATCTCAAATTTGGTCAATCCATGCTTTGTAATCCCCCAAATGGTTTTGCCATTCACCATAAGCTTTTGAAAAAACAACTTCTTGAGTCCTTGATCCTTTCCAATATTGATCAAGCTGTCATTATGAATAAAGAAAATTCCCTTTCCATCAGTAGAAAAAACATAATCCATATCACTGATCTTCAAAATATGAGTTGCCCTTTGATTAAATTCCGGAAAGGGATCCCAATGGCTTTCGCTATTAATATTAAAGCATGTGATCCCATCAAGGGTGGACATATAAAAAACCGAGTCATTTTTACTACAGAAGGAAGTCAACCGAAACTGGTTTGGGGCTTTTGGCCTGATCACATCCTTCCCAACTATTGAAGCAATACCCCTTGCGGTGCCGCCGAATAGCTCTCCATCGCTTTCATGAATATATTTTATGGTAGAAAAGGGGCCGGTTTTTGGTTGTTCCATTCTATGAATTGATAGTTTGGAGTCAATTCGGTAAACCTCAGACTGGTATGCATCAAAATAAATATCCCCATTGGACATGAGAAAAAAATCCCTTATCCTCCTTTTGTTCCTTAGCATATTTGGGAGAAGATAGCTGTTTCCATCAGGCTCCAGAACCGATATTTCTCCATTTTCTCCGCCTAAAAAAATCCTCCCCTGTTTATCAGGTTGAACCGCGGATACCAGATCAAATGAAAGACCATCCTCTGTAGAAAAAAGTTTGACCTTAAGCTGGGGGATATAGATCATTCCATGGTTTATGGTAGAACACCAAACCCCACCCCAGCCATCCTGGTATATTCTGGAAAAAGATCTGTTCCTGTAAATGGTTCTTGCGTTTGTTATTTTGCAGTTATCATCAATTGAAATAACCCTTATTCCATTAGCCGTCCCAACCCAGATATCATTTTCGATAATTGACAAGCATCGAATTTCCGATTCAAGCTTGGCAAAAGGAAATATTCCATTAGCCGAGATCATGGCCAGTGTGTCCGAGCCTATATTAACTACCCAATTATCATTCAGAATTTTTAATGCGACCCTTCCCAGGCTTCCAATTGAAGTAATTGTGGTCTGACACTTTCCGGCCAAACAGAATCTGATCGGGTGCTTCCTTGGTCTTCCGGGAGTAAATGCTCTATACTGCCGGACATAAGGATTGCCTTCATCGGTTTGGTGTACCTGTAGGTTAACCGGAGCATCTACGGAATCTATGATTCTATATTCCCCATTACTCTTAATGATTATTTCGCCCACTGCGCTTGAATAGTGGAGGGTATTATCCTTGTCAATGAAAAGATCAATACAGATCACTTTAAGATCTTCCAGTATATTGTTGAACTCAAAAGGATATATCCTTCCGTTTTCCAGGATTGACAGCCTGCTGGAATTGCCGATTACCCAGATCCTTCCAAAACGGTCTTTGCGAAGCACAAAAGCATCAATGTCAGCTAAGCCCTGGTCGATACCATAGTTAGTAAAGGAATAACCATCATATTTTGAAATACCATAACCTGTTGCAATCCATAAAAATCCCTGATCATCCTCAACCATATCATAAATGACCTCGGTTGGCAGTCCATCTATTTTGGTGAAAACCTTATGCGGATAATGCTGCCCGATTCCGAAAGTGGAAATCAGAAAAAAAACAAACAAGAAAAAGGATCTGAAAACTAGCTTGAACCGGGTAATCATGCCCATGAAATCAATTATTTCGAATAAAACAATGAATCCTAATCTACCAAATAAGGCATTATAATTTCAATTCTTGTGCCACTGGGCATTCCATTTTTGACCAGATCAATGACCTTTACCTTTGGATTTACAATCTTAGAGTTCAAAAGTTTAAGCCTTCTTTGAGTTATGGTCATTCCAACCGATCTATGCTCCCTTTCTCCCTTTCCTTTGTCTTCCTTTTCTTTGCTCCGACCCACTCCATTATCCTCTACCACGCATTTGAGCATATCATCATCAAAGCTAAATTCAACCTTGATATACCCCTTTCTTTTAAGATTGTTCATCCCGTGTAGAATTGCATTTTCAACATAAGGCTGAACTATTAAATTCGGGATCCTGATACGATCTATACCGCGGATCCCGTCCAACTTAATTTCATAATCAAAAGCATCATCAAACCTCATTCGCTCAAGGTCAAGGTAGATCTGCAAAAAATCTATTTCCTCCTTTAGAGACACATTGGTATCCTTTGAATGCTCAAGGTTTCTTCTGATCAATCTGGAAAAACGTGACAAGTACCTGACCGCCTCACCCCTGTCACTTGAACTCACAAAGGCCTGGATCGAATTCAGGGTGTTGAAAAGAAAATGGGGGTTCATTTGATGCTTAAGGGCATCCAACTCTAATTGAGCCTTTTCCCTTTCTTCTTTTTCCTTTTTTACCTCTACACCATGTAAATAACGGATCCTCCAATTAACAAGGGAAAAGATGATCAGGGAACCAAGCAAGGCTTCCAGTACATAAAACCACCAGGTTTTCCAAAAAGGAGGAAAAACCTGAAAGCTGAAGCTAGCCAGGTCCTTTGACCATACATCCTTATGATCCCTGGCAGCAACCCGGAAATCATATTTGCCCGCAGGGAGTGAATAGAATTGAATTTGTCTTCCTTTAGTGTAGGACCAATTTTCATCCAATCCGCTCAGTCTATACTTGTATAAAAAATCCCCTCCGCTGATAAAATTCAACCCTGTGAAGTTGAACTCAATAGTGGATGTGCCTTGAAAAGAAATGACTGAATCAATTGATGGAATTTCACGTCCATCCAACAATACCTTTGTGAGAACTATTTTCGGAGGGTCAAGATTAAATTGGGCATCCCTTTCATTAAACACAATTAATCCCTTTGTACTTGCCAAAAAAACAGTAGAATCCACCAATTTTAGATCAAAGAATCTACCATACCCCAAACCATCCCTGAAGTCGAATTCCTCGAAGTTAAAGTTCAGCGGATCAATGCTATTGATTTTAAGCTTGGTCAAACCCTGCTTGGTGATTCCCCAAACTGTATTCCCGCTAACCCTTGCTTTTTGGAAAAAAAGCTTTTTCAGTCCCTGCGCTCTTCCAATATTGATAATAGTATCATTGTAAATAAAAAAGAGTCCGGCTCCATCTGAGGTGAACAGGAATGACTTGTCATCAAATCTTTGAATATGGGTAGATCTTTGATTGAAATATGGAAAAGGATTCCAGCTACGCTTGGAATTTTGATTAAAACAAATAATCCCATCAAGGGTTGCCATATAAAATACCGAATCATCCCGATTGCAAAAAGCGGTTACCCTTATATAATTCTTTCCAGATTGTTTTTCTATTTTATCATTAATAATTTTTGCGATTCCTTTTCCTGTGCTTGTATAAATATTTCCCCTATTTTCCGAAATATATTTAAGTGTCCGTTTGGGTTCTGTTTTTGAGAGAGGAATCTTGAAAATATTTAGAGAGGGATCAATTCTGTAAACCAGGGATTGATATGCATCAAAATATATGTCTCCATTGGACGACAAAAAAAGATCTCGTATTCGCTTTTTGTAAACCAAAACATCAGGAAGCAGAAAACTTGTTCCATCTTTTTCTAATACGGCCAGGTCCCCGTTTTCACCCCCAAGAAAAATCCTTCCATTTTTGTCGAGTTCTATTGCCGTAATCAAATCAAATGGAAGTCCGTCGGTTTTCGAAAAGGACCTGAACTTTAGCTGAGGAATATAGATCAACCCATGATTTAGTGTGGAACACCATACACCCTTGCGGACATCCCAGTATATGCTGGAAAAAGATTGGTTCCTGTAAATTGTCCTCGACCCAGTGATTTTGAAGCCCTGGCCTATGGAAAGAACTTCAATTCCGTCTGCCGTTCCAACCCATATTTCTCCATCGATTAGCAAAAGGCACTGAATCTCAGCTTCCAGCTTCGCGTATGGAAAAATTCCTTCCTTAGTGACAAGGGCCAGAGAATCCTCCGTTACATTGAAGACCCAGTTGGTATCATTGAGCATCAAGATCTTTCTCCCATAATGTCCAATTGTACTATTGGTTCTATGACATTTTCCCTCAAAACAGAACCGAACAACCTTAGGCCCCCTAGGTCTGGGGGGTTTCTCCATTCTGTATTGGCTCATATACGGCTTTTTCTCATCTGTTTCAACCACCCTCATTCCTATATAGTTAACTGTTGAATCGATCAGTTGGTAATTTCCGTCGGGCTTGATAATTAGTTGGCCATCTGTAGTAGAGTAATGGAGGGTTCGGTCAGATTCTACAAAAAGATCAATACAAAGTGCCGGATGCTTTTCCAGAATATGGTTGTACTCATAAGGCCGAACCTTGCCATTCTCTATAACCGATAGTCTGCTTGAATTACCGATTACCCATATTCTTCCAAATCGGTCTTTACGAAGCACAAAAGCATCAATATCAGCTAAGCCATTATCGACACCATAGTTTGAAAAAGAATAGCCATCGAATTTTGAAATGCCATAACCGGTAGCAATCCATAAAAACCCCTGATCGTCCTCGATGATGTCATAAATGACATCAGTAGGCAAACCATCAACTTTCGTAAAAACCTTATGAGAGAAATGCTGTCCTTTGACTCCGAGGGAAAGGAGTGAACAACATATCGGGAGAAAAAAAGCCCCTATAAATCTAAACCTACATGCCATTCCCAAATATTCGGATCAAGTTCAAAACTAACCCATCCACAAGTACTGAAAATATGAAAATCTGGCTTATACATCCCCGATTTATAGCATTTTCTCCTTATTCCGGTAAGGCCGGTTGAAAGGTCTTAGGGAACATATTCAACGCTTACCTTTCACAAATAATTATGATTTGAGTCAAAAAATTCGGCCTCTTGGTGCATGGATGGAATTATCTCCAAGGAGAGGTCCGAAAACTTTACATTTTGATTATTCTCTTTCTCAGACTGAAGCTTTCTGATCTTGAATTGATCCTTAAGATGTAATTCCCCGGTTTTATTCCTTCCAGGTTTAGAGATCCAGTGGTCCATCCTTTTTTGATCTTTCCGCTTAAAACCACCCTACCATCTTGATCCACAAACTGATAGAGAAGCCTCTCGTTAAAGCTTTCACTAAGTGATATCCTCAATAAATCCCTGGCAGGGTTAGGACCGATAAATACTTTTCGGGGATCAAGGCCCCCAATGCCTGAAACCGTCAGATCCTCTTCTATCCTAAGATTGGATCTCAGGATGATGTCCCCGTCATTATTCCCGTTATTGTTTGCGGCATTGAAAGCGCCCCAAAAGGAAAATCCTCCAGTGCCTTTTGGAGGAGCGGTCCAGTCGAAAGACCAGGATCTCATTTCCCCGGGACCAGCATTTCCATTAGAGGTATGAGTGAGGGATCTGTTTCCGTTCGTAAATTTTGTCTCCATCGTATTTGTCCGGATCAGGGTTCCAATGAAATTTCCCAGTGAATCCTGAGGCGAGATCTCGAATCCAAACTTGATCCGTCCGGGTTCCGAAACCGTGCCCGTGATGGTATAGGTCTCTCCGGGAACATAGCCGCCTGCAGGGATATTGGAACTGATCATTCCCGCCCTGAAGGTATCACCCCCTGAGTGGCAAGCCACATTTGCGCAGGTCCTTCCATTAAACTCACCCGGAGCCCCGGTATTGCCTCCCGGAGATCCGGAAGACCTGACATGATACTGAAGGGAAATAAAATTAAAACTCAGGATGGCAAGAAAAAGAAAGGTCAAGGGAAAAAGTATCTTCTTCATTTTACAATTATGATATTTCTTCCCCTGAACCTATGTCCCGGAATCGACAGATAAACCGATCACGAGGATCAGCAAACCCTATTCCAATACGTGGATGTTCTTCTCGCTACAGATCTTTTTGAGCTGGTCCGGCCAGATTGAAACGGTGACCTCACCAAGATGGGCAGTCCGCAATAAGTACATATAGGTCCTTGCCTGACCAATCCCTCCTCCTATGCTCAAGGGGATCTCATCATTCAGGATGGCCTGGTGATAAGGTAGCTCAAGAAAATCGTTCTGGCCTGAGATCTCGAGTTGCTGCTTCAATGTCTCTTTTGTGACCCTTACCCCCATGGATGACAGCTCATGCCGCCTTTTAGTAACGGGGTTCCAGACCAGAATATCTCCATTCAATCCATGCATTAGCTCCCCATTCCTTTCTATGGTTGGGGTCACCCAATCATCGTAATCCGCCGCCCTCATTTCATGGGGATAACCATCGTTTAGTACCCATCCAATTCCAATTATAAAAACGGCTGGATGTTCTTGAATAAGTTTCGTTTCCCTCTGTTTCCTTGGAAGATCCGGGTACATTTCAAGGATCTCTTCCGCATGGAAGAATTCAAGCTCTTCCGGAAATTCGGGGAACCTTGGATCCCGGAGCTCGGGGAATCTCTCCCTTGCCATCATTCCCGCTCCTCTAAGAACCTTCCAGATCTTTTTCACCGTGCTTTTTAGATAATCCAAATTTCGATCCGCATCTGTTATTCTTTTTTCCCAATCCCATTGATCAACATAGCTGGAATGATCATGGTCAAGGAAATAATCCTTTCGAACCGCACGCATGTCTGTGTTTATCCCCTTTCCTGGTTCACAATCGAATTGAGCCAGTGCCATGCGTTTCCATTTTGTAGCCGCCTGGACCACTTGCGCTTCGATCCTTTTCTCAAGTCCTAATCCGGCAGGAAATTCTACAGGTGTTCTGGAACCATCTCTGTCCAGGTAGTCATTTACTCCTGAGTCCTTACTTACGATCAAAGGAACCTGGACCATTTGAAGATTCAACTCCTCTGCTAGTCCTTTTTCGATAAATTCTTTGACAGCATATAGGGCTTCCATTCGTTTCATGGGAGACAGAAGAGCGGTGTAATCTGTTGGAAGGACCTTGGATACCTCTTCATAAGTGCTGATACCCGGTCCGGCGAGGTCTGAAGCTTTGTTACTCATAGCGATATTTTTTTCATATCGCCAAGAAGAGTATTTCCTTGATCCAAAAACAGGATGTTCATCAGGGTTTGGTATTGATGAAAAACAGGTAATTGAATTAAAATCACGGTACTGTTTGACCATTGGATCGGTGGCAATCGACCGAAAAGCCATCAGCCAACAGTCCGGGCCAGTTATTGCTGGACTAAACAGAAGTTGCAGAGGTGCCGAATGTGGACAGGCAGGATGACGTGACGAGAATCCTGAACAGCAGGACTAATACTCTTGGCCGTTTGGCGGAATGCGATAAGAATGTCGGGACAAAAAAAATTCCGGCAGTATTGCCGGAATTTTTTAAGTCTTGTGACTCGGATATCTAGTATCCTATCATCAAGCGTTTTGTTTCAATAATTCTTCCATCAAGAACCAATGAGTATAAAAATTGTCCCCTTCCGAGGTCAGAGGAATTTATTTTTATTTCTCCCCTGGCCGAATGCAAAGGCACGGTCATTATTTCCATACCGTTAAGGTCATAGAATCCGATAAATGCATTGGAATAGTCTCTTACGATCTCGTACTGGATCTCGGACTCGAAACTAAAGGGGTTAGGGTTGTTTTGATATAACTTCCCGGCTTTGGAATCCGCTTCCATGTCATTTGCCAGCTCATTCTCCATTTCGGAGATTTCAGACAGAAGTTCCTCTAACGACTCTTGCTGTTCTTTCTGAGACTCAATTAAAAGCCCGATTAAACCATCATAGTTCACGGCCATAATTCCATCGGACTCCCTGACCAATTCGGGAAAGACCTGCTCTACCTCTTGAGCGATGATGCCTACACTTGGTTGTCCATGCATTTCAACTGGGAGTTTTTCAGTTTCCCGATATTCATATCGAACACCTCTCAGTTCTTTAAGCTTCTCCACAGGATCTGTTATCACACGGATATTCTCTTTTAACCTTTTATCCGATGGAGTCCATGACCCACCAAAGGCCAAAGCGCTCCCATTAACGGTGAATATATAGCCGGAATTAATCAACCCAACCCCGGTTTTTCCATCACCCCGGATTCTAAATGCTGCAGATGACCCCGTCAGGCTTTGGTTTTCCACCCTGAAAATATCGCCGTTGGTAAAGCCGCTGCCTCTTCTGGAGTAGATCCTGAATACCGTCCCATCATTGTTTCCACTACCGCTGGTTGTTTCGAAAAAGAAATGATCATCGCCCTGGTCAATTATTTCATCGGAAACCGCATGGAATCTGGTATTGGTACCCGGCGAATTGGTTCCAATGCCAACATTTCCTTCAACTATTAAGCCATTGGTCGGGGCCGTATTGGTTCCTGCATAACCCGATCCTATGGCCACCCCTCCTTCTACATCCAAAACGTTTACCGCACCTGTGGTACCTATTCCGAGATTTCCACTGGCCTCCATTTGCATCAAGGTCGTGTAGTTATTACTCCACCTGAACAATGGCCTGTTCTCAACTTCATCCTCCCCTGCCGGACCAGTGGTGATCTGATACAGAAAGTCTGTATATGTTCTCGAAATAAAATTGGTTATGGCCTTGTCCCCGGTATCCTGATCGGCATGAGTACTACCAATTATGGTAAAGGAAGTTCCGTTGGTTGTTTCCCTGTGCCCATGGATGGTAGGTGCCATAGTATTTAAGGCCCCGGTGGAATTTCTGATTTCGAACATATCATGCTTGTAAACATCATAGCCAGAGCTTGTATCGCCTGAGTCCAGGGTGAATCTTGCTATCCTTTCCCTGACCGCACCCCCGTCATCGGCCCTGACCTCAAATTGCTGAGTCGGGACAAAGTTTGTCTCGCCAATTCCCCACACGGCGTCACCAAAATTTCCCTGGCTGATCGCGCCAATGCTGCATAATAAGCAGATCGTTAGATTGAATATAAATCGCATGATTAATGAATTATAGATTAATTTTTTCATGATTTTCTGTTTAATAGCTGATAACAATTTTCTTAGAAGTGTGCAGGTCTCCATCTAGGATCAGTACACAGTAATACTGACCGGAGTTAACCGAACCAGGATCTAGCTGAACCTCACCTGACATATTGGATAAGCTCCTTTTTAGCATTTCTTTCCCGTGTAGATCATAGAATCCTATTTCTCCTTCGAGAAAGTCTTTCTTTATGGAGTATTGAACTCTGATGCTTCCATCATTCAGCTCAACGGATGGATCAAGAGAGGCTTCCTGAGAACCAGGTCCCCTGCTCTTAAGAAGGAGTGTGTTGGCAAAATGGTGCCCCCTGGCATCTTGGATTCTGTCTGATAGTTGGTTCGAAGATGCTATCAGCAGACCGATGAGCCCATCATAATTGACCGCCTTTAATCCATCGGATTCCCTTATCAACTCCGGAAGTACCTCCTCCACTTCCTGGGCAAGAACACCGGCGCTTTGTTGACCGACGAGGGATTCAGGAAGGAGAGGATTTTCGTTGTAATTATAAGTCACCCCGGACAGGTCCATCACCTTTTCCATTGGACCCTCGATCTCTCTGACATTCTCTTTAAGCCTTGTATCCGAAGGAGTCCAGGTTCCGCCTGATGCGAGTCCATTTCCAGTAATGGTGAATTTGTAACTATTGTTCACCTTTCCCACACCCATTTTTCCATCCCCGCGTATGGTGAAGACTACATTTTCCGTTCCTCCACCTCCATTATTCCCCACTCGAAAAATATCGATCTCACTTGAATCTCGCTCGGAATAGATCCTGAATACCTCGCCATCGTTACTTCCGGACCCTTTGGTTGTCTCAAAATCAAAATGCACATCTTCGTCCTTGTCCCCTACTGGGTTGGTATTGTTAGCATCGGATGCCGCATGCACCCTTGCCAGGGGGCTGGATACGCCAATCCCAAAATCCCCTTCAACCAACATTCCATCGGGTTCGGCCTCATCTACCCCTGCGTAAGTGCCTATTGCACAATCTCCTTCTACATCGACCTTGTTCTTGATGTTCACCGTTCCTATTCCCAGGTCCCCGTCAGGGCTCAGGGTCATTTGCGTAGAATAATTATTGCTCCACTGGAATAAAGGTCTGGTCTCAATCGCTCCCGGACCACTGGGACCTTCAGTACTCAGATAGTCAATATTGGAATAAGTCATGCCCTTAAAGTGCGTTATTGGGCTGGTCATGGTGTCCTGATCGTCACTCGTGCTCCCAATGATCAAAAAACCTGTGCCGCCGGTGGAATCTTTATGACCGTGAATGGTCGGGGCCATGGTCCCATTCTCGTCAGAACTATTTCTGATCTCGACCATTTCACTCGTGTGTAACTGTCGAAATTGATTACTCAGGGTAAATCTTGCAATTCGGGTCCTTTTATCAACTGAATCCTTCGCCCTCACCTCAAACTGGACGGTAGGATTGAAAACGAATTCTCCAATGCCAAACTTCGGATCTGAAAAGTTACCCTGAGTCATGCCACGGAAGATTACGCCAGCCAAAAGGAAAATTATCATGATGAATTGTTTCATTTCAGATGGTTTTGGGTTAGTAATAATATCATACCCAACAGCCACTATTCTTGGTAACTGAAAGTATGATTTTAAGAATTTTAAATACGACAAATCAGAGATAGAATCGGAGCCCATTTTGTGAACAAGGCATTATTAGCAATGAAACGGGGCTCTCAGTTTATGAACAAGCCTATTTTAATTATAAACTAGCCAATACTAAATGCGAATATTGCTAGATCAAGATTGCCGAGAAAACACGTAATTGACCGTTCAAAAAATTCTTAAACTCATACTTCTGACGACGGGTTTCCTACCTTATATGGTAACCAAACCTATTAGCCATGGATATCAAAAAACTCTTGTTCGGAACCCTAGTCGGGTTTGTCTCCTACTCTTTACTTGGATGGCTGAACTATGGAGCGATCCTTATGGGTATGATGGGAGAGTTGAATAACCCTGATGTGATGAGAGCCTAGGAAGACATGGTCTGGTAGTCGATTATGCTTTCAAATGTCCGCTACGCCTTGTTGCTAAGCTATATTTTCCTGAAATCGGCAAACATCTCATGCTTTGGTGCCGGAGCCCTGATCTCCGTTCTTGTGGCGATGACGGTTGACCTCAGCCTGTATTCCTACACTACCCTCATGAGTTCTACCACTGCCATTATTGTCGATGGCGTAGCAGGAATTGTGATGGGAGGAATTGCCGGGGGCATTATCGGTGCGGTACTGGGAATGGGTGGATCTTCGGAGACAGCTGAACAATAGGCAACCAAAAAAAGCCCCGGTCATTTAATCGGGGCCTCTTTGTTTTAGTGATCTTTTAGCAGCCTGCTTACTCAGATATTTTGATCTCCTGGATCTTATCCCCCTGGCGGATCTCATCTATTACATCCAATCCTTCGGTAACCTTCCCGAAGCAGGTGTGATTCCTATCGAGGTGGGATGTGTTGTCCCTGCTATGGCAGATGAAGAACTGGCTACCACCGGTATTTCTTCCGGCATGGGCCATTGAAAGAACTCCCCTGTCGTGGTATTGATTTTCGCCATCAAGCTCACAATCGATGGTATATCCCGGACCACCTGCACCGGTGCCATCAGGGCAACCACCCTGGATCACAAAATTTGGAATTACCCTGTGAAACGTGAGTCCATTGTAAAACCCATCCTTGGATAGTTTTACAAAATTGGCAACCGTATTTGGAGCATCGTTCTCATAGAACTCAACACTCATGGTTCCCTTTTCGGTAATGATTTCTACTGTCATTTTTTGGTTTTATTCAAGATCAGGTTGCGAAGGTATGCAAAGAGAAGTGGCTTTAATAACAGATTTTTCTTAGCCCGGATAGATTCAACATCTTTTATGACGCCAGCCAGCCTCAGAATTTCACATGGGTTTTCTGAATACCCTTAAATCCCTTGAAAATCTCCCTAAGGTTGATTCAAATTCTGTACCTCTGGTTATTATTGATACGAGAGGTTGTTGTATTAAATTCTGTTGCAAAGAACTACGAGTATTTAGCCAGTCAGTTTTTGATTATTCGTTTAGAAATCAATTCATTCCCTAACCTAAGGTTCAATTGGTAGGTTCCAGGGGTTAGTTTCTCTAGACTAATTTGAGAGGGGTTTCCTGGAAAATCAGTTCTTAAAACCATTTTTCCAAGATTATCATAGATCCAAACTTCTGCACCTTCAATGTTTGATCTTGAATTGGCCAACACCAGATTTAGCAAATCAGCGGTTGGGTTTGGGAAAAGACTTAATTCGCCTGAGCTTGGTTTCCGATCATTCAAAGAGGTCAAATAGGATACATCGATATAAAATAGCTCTTTGCCGAATTGAGAGGTAAACCAGGGAAAGTAAAGAGCATTGTCCACAACCGCTAATTCCTCGATATCGCTATCAGCCGGGCCTGGAGTAAGATCAGCGATCAATGTTCCCTGCGTTTCATTCAATCCAACTGAATATAACTCAATTCCATTGCTGTGCTCGTGAGCCAGAAAATAAAACCTGCCATTTGAGTAATGAATTCCTTCAGAGGAGCTCAAGGTCAAGTCATCATTTGGATAGGCTCCACTTCCTTTTATTTCGTAGGTGCCCGAACTCGTCCCGTCAGAGATAAAATACCTTGTAGCACTACTTGCAGCCGTTTTACTACTAATCCAGAGGCGATCTCCGGATTTGATCAAGCGCCAAGCACCATCTGTAGGGCCCTGATAAAAATCGTAGAGCACATAGGTACCGGTCTGAGTTCCATCGCTTACCCATAATTCCCTGCCATGGGCAGAATCAGATGAAATGAAGTATGCCTTATCATTAAGAGTTCGAAAACGCTGAGCAGCATTCACCCTGTTTCCATTTGAATCCAAAAGAGGTTTGGTTCCCTGAACGGTCCCATCAGAAATCCATACCTCCTCGCCAAATTCGAGTCCATCCTCAGCATTAAAAAACAAATAGCTAGAGGTTGCAGCGATAATCTCTCTATAGAAATCGTTTCCTGGGTATTCCCCGCTCAGTCCATCATAGGAGCCAGGATTGATATCCATAAAAACCTGTGTGCCTGATTGAGTTCCATCCGTAACCCAAAGTTCTTTGCCTTGTGAGGAGGTATTTCCTGCAAAAAACACTTTTCCATTGAGCCTGGCGTAAATGGAATAAGGGGTGATAGACCCCAAATCGGATACGGAATTCACGGTACAATAATGAAGGCTATTATTCGCATTACAGATCAGGCCTCCATTCAACTCTATACCCTGAAAGTCACTTTCATTATAAAAGCCTGATCCATCAATGGTTATCGTCGTTTGAGAGGAGTAGTCATAAAAGAAAAGATCCCTTGAAAAATTGGTACCTCTCATTGCGACGAAATAAACTCCGGAACCGGTTTTTATATGGCGTTTGGAAGTGTTAGGATGCGAAGCAGGGTCAACATAAGAAGTAAGGCTGGCAGTTGGGGAGTTAAGGATATAGTTGTCCCATTTATTTGTATTATCCGGTTGGGCGGAAAAAAAGAGTTGCTGCCCATCGGAAAAGAGTACTCTTGGATTGGAGTCATAAAATCCTTGGTGGATGTTGGTTGTGATCAGGGGGGTTTGGCTTATTAACGAAAAGGGAGAAAGGATCAGTAAGGCTAATGCTTGCCATTTCATGTCATATGTTTTTTGTTAAGTTATGAAAAGACGAAGAAAAAGCCTGAAAATTATATTTCAGGTAATCACTTTGCTCCGCTCACCAAAGATCCCGAAGGCGAGCGGCCTGGATTCTCAAGAAACCCACATTTCTTCAGGCAGGCCGGAGTTCCCGGTTCCAGGAGGGATAAATTTCTTAGCAGGATTATCAGAACAAGTTTGAAAACGGTTCCTAAGCGTAATGAATCCTCTCAAATTTCCCTATAAATAGGGATTTAAAGTAGGTCAATTGGTTCTAAATTGATCTTAAAAGCCATGGATAGATTCATTGTTAACAAAAATGCCCAATCCACGGGTTAGCATGAAGTTCACAATGTTACAAGGGGCTGCGATCACCTACCGGATCCCGCCAATAGATTGGACCTTGGCTTCCTTCCCAATTGCAGAGTTGCTATTTACAGAGCAAAAGGATCTTACAAGAATGTGGATGGTTGTGCCCATTGTGTTCCAGAGTGCCATACCAGGTAAACAATTGAGGCGTTCAAAGATTTATGTCCATCTTTTTTCTCAGGCTTCAAGATTTCAAAAACTTAGTATTTTATCCACGGATATTATTTAACCTCAGATTTCCGATAAATACTGAAAGAACATAGGAAAAGAAGAATACTAAACTCGTTCGTCTAGGAACGCTATTATCGCATCATGAAAAACGATAGGCAACTAAACTGAAGGATTCAACTTTACGCATATCTAATCCATTTTCGCTTAAAAAAAAATATTCGTAATAGAATCCAAGTTTTCCTACATGGAAGACAGGAAATATAATCCCTATTTATTGAGAATCTTTTCTTTCTCGTCTCTAAAACCCATCTATTTGATATTTAAATGTCAAAAGAAAAATCCTCATAAATGAGGATTGACAGCATGAAAATTGTCTTTCAGTTTTGAATAAAACTAATAACCATAACCATGGATAATATTGGAAAAGATGACAAGTGGGAATTCTACAAGGATGAGGCCGGCGAATGGCGCTGGAGAAGAACAGCAAGGAATGGAGAGCTAGTAGGTGCTTCTACAGAAGGCTATAAAAACAGATCTGATTGTGTCGCAAACGCAAGGAGGCATGGATACACAGATTCTGAAGAATAGGTCAATCTTGAAGATCGAATCGATTTTCTATAATTAGCAACTCCAGGGCATTGATAATTGCAATTAGGTTCTCATTTGCATCGGTTTTTTATTGCTTAAATGCCAGATAAAGGAATTTTTGCTGACGGCGAACATCAATTGGATCTTTAAGAATACACGCAAGACAAGATCAGAAAGTCAAAAAAATAAAAAGCAAATCGTGAAGTATCTTAATTAGAAAGTCATGAACTAGACAAATCAACGAAACGAATCTTGCTGGAATCAACCGATTTGCTCTGGATTCCAAATAGAAAAACCAAAAAAATCAATAATTTATTTCAAGTTGGCCTGTGGTGGATCAAGTAGCAAGTTCGATCATCCCAGCTTTTTTTGAGATTTTTCACCTTAAACACTAAATAATGCACCCCATAACCATCGTCCGAGCAGGCACTGGCGGTGGCTGTACGATGGCCGTTCCTACCTTAAACTAACAATATTCCGTCTAATGTTCTTCAAGTCCTTGTAACCATACCCACAGTCAGCGCTGATACGAGGACCATTTTGAGAACGGTCATAAACAACTTTACGAGAAATTGAAAAATTAACTAGGGACCTAAAAAAATTTTATGTAACTTATTAGAAAAACAAATTCCATGAAATCATTAGTGTTAATCTCACTCATCCTTGCAACATTTGGATTAAATTCCATTTATGCCCAGGAAAAGCAAGTAGTCATGATTCGTGTAAACCACCTAAAAAAGGGAACCACTACAGCGATACCCGGAATGATTGTTTACCATCCGGATAACAAGGTTTCTATAGTTGAATTTGAAAAGAAATTCTCGTACGGATTAAAAAATGATAGTTATCAGGAGGGAGATTTGAAATTCAAGGAGGAATTATCCAAATGGATCAATCAAGGGTTCACGATCAATTCCTTATCAACTTCAAGACTTGAAGATCAGGATTTCATTTTAGCAATTCTGGTAAAGGAACCCTAGCGTTCATCAGTTTTACATTCCTACATTTCCCACTTCCATATTACCACAACCCTAAAGAGTGCTTTACTCTTCTTTAGAGACATTCAGCTCGTATCTAGGGGATTACAAAACTCACCTGCTGGCAGGCAGGTTTCTCAAATGGGGGATACTTGTGAGGGAGGTATGTCTCTGCCTTTGTTGTTTAGTTAGAGAGGTTCGGTTTTAGAGAGTGGCGCCCGACGTTTAAAAACAATCCAATTTTTGGTTGTTTTAATTGGTAATAACCTCATATGGCTCAAGGCTATCCAGAAGATTTTCAGCCCTCTTTACTTTCTCAAGATCAAGATTTAAAGTATCTATAACTGATAAATATGTTTTGTAGGAAAAAACCTTTTCAATTTTAGAGTTCTTCATGATTATTGGAACATAAGTTGAATCAGAATTAATTTTTTGTTGAATAATAAAAACTATTTCATTTTTACTATATCCTGAGTCAGAAAGGATTTCTTCCCATCGAATAAAGGCCACATATTTAATAAAGAATATCTTTTCGTCAACACTTTCGAACTTAATCTTTACAATGTCATTGTCGTCCCTTCTATTCGATTTACAAGCATAAAGAAAGCAAAAGATGAAAATAAAAATAAATGTTCTTGCCATATTATTGAACATCTATATTATTTGGTGGTCTATCTAATTCCATCGTATTATTTAGCCCTGGCTTTAAAGATTTTGATTTTATTTCTACTACCTTATCGAATAAATCTTTCATTACTGAATCATTTATTCCGGTAATATTCGTTGAAGATTCATACTTCATTAACATTGAGAAATTGGTTAAACCAATAATTTGATCATCAGATAATCCTTCTCCGTTTTCTGTTAGAAGCCCTTGATCACTGAATTTTACAATTTCAGTAAGCGTTTGCCTCATAAAATTGAATCTTTCATTTTTTTGACCTGCTAGCTGCTTATTAAAACTAATATCAGATCCAATATCAACTGCTTGATTTCGTGCATCTCCAGTTGCAATTCCCACACGAATTGACTGAATCCCTTTTCCTAATTCAAAAAGGAGTCCCGAGCCAGGGATTTGAATTTTGTTAATATTCTCCAAGTTTTTAGCATGAACAGCAGAGTTAACAAAGTTTTGGTGTTTTAATCCTATATCCCTCTGTGGCATATCGTTCTTAAAATAGGAATCTTCAATGTCTATGATTGGAGCCATCCCAGGTAAAAGACTAAACTTAGAAAATGCTTTGAGTTGTGGAATGACATTTGGCTTGTCCGATGGTTTAAGTTTTCCTGGTTGATAGCGAAAAGTTCCAGTCTGATTAAGATTTCTATCCGGAGTCTTGAGATTATTCAAATCTGGATTCAAAACAGCATCTTGTTTTTGTTTGATTAATGGAGGAAAATCTTCTTGATTTCCATTTTTATCCACGTAGGAAATAGGTTTATTTCCTGCATAGTTGTATGGAGTATAGTACGGGTAGTCGTGCTTCAGCGGATCCACACTCGTAAACCTAAAGGTCCCCGCCCTC
>JANQSY010000182.1 GCA_028279065.1 Cytophagales bacterium | reverse complement strand
GGGATAAACTTTCCTTACCAATCCTTACAATATGTTTCATATAATATCCTCGATCTCTCGTTGAAGTACCCTGTACAAGTTTCTGAATCCGTGCTTCTCTCCGATGGTGTCCACTCGCAGTTTTTGCGCAGGGAATTAACATCTTCGTCGGCATATTTGAACGTAGCTGGGCTTCAACATACCTCTTGCTCGTTCTATCCCTCTTTTTAATGAATCGGGATCATTTCGGATTTCCTCCGGCCATTCCTGATCCTGGAAGATCCTTGGATCGGCTTCGATCGAAACATTTGCATTTACAAGGGAAGTGCCACCCAGACCGCAACCCTTGAAGACCGAAATGTCCTCGCCAACCACAAATTCGTAGAGCCCATTGTCGGAGCCCACGTCAAAATTCCCTTTTCGAAATTGCATTTCCTTTCTTGCAGAGTTTAGATCATCAGGAAACTCTCCGGGAAGAAATTCTTTTCCTTTTTCGAGCAGACATACTTTTTTCCCCGCTCTTGAAAAGCGAGAGGCGGCGATGCTTCCTCCATAGCCGGATCCCACGACTACTACATCGTAATGGGACTTGAGATCAGTAATGTGTTTAGCTAGTCGATTCATAACTATTGATTTGGATTGGGGAATGGATTTTCTATTAATGTGTATTGGATCTCGTCTCCTGAGAATGCCGGTTTATTTCCGTTAGGGTGTCTTGGTTTCCAGTTTGAAACAACTTTCTTGACCCCTACAGGATAGAAGTGGATTGAATCCTTTTGGATGTGTATCCTGATGAAATTTTTGTATCCGCTCCAGCGAAAAGAAGAGAAGGATTCGGTCGGGTGATTTTTAACCACCAATGCGCTGAAGAGAAGGTATATTCCGAAAATGAATGAGCTGATGAATCCTCCGACAAAAATCATTATGATGGAAAACACAAGAACTCTAAGGGGATGGTCAATTACCATTTCTGACTGTGCAAACCATCCGTGGTTCAATTCGGAAAAAAGCCAAATCATAACATATAGATTGACCAATTGAATTGAAGCATGAATAAAACCCCATATATAATTTAATTTCCCTTTACCGGTTTTGGTGTCTGTAAAGAATATGATTCCGACAAAGAGGATCAGATTGAGTAAGATCACCGAAGGACTATGGATTATTGTTTTGTAGATAAGATCAGCCAACTCCCGCCAATCTTGAATTTTGACTATACATTCCATGAACGTCATATTGCCGGATGCAGATGATTGAATAAACCATGTTGTCAACAAATGGAAAAATCCCAGAAATATGGTCATGCTAATAGCGAGAAATGGGAACGCAAGATTCCTCCAGCTCAACTTTGCTGATTCAGATTTAGAGGGAAATGTGGCGTTTGCTCTGTTTATTTTTGAAGTAGTTGATTCAATAGTATCCTTTAATAGGTGGGTTGGATGTGTAAACGCTCCGCCGCCGCCAGCGGTTATTAACTGACATTCCTTTCCGGAACCATTGAATTTTTCAACATACCTAGAATAATGATGCAGGTCCCCGGTTAGTACCGCAACAATATCTGTCTTTTCACTTCCTCCACCATAATAATTTTCGTCTACTCCATGAATGATATGATCAATAAAGTAACGGACCCTGTTGTCCGAAGTGTTCTTTCGGGACCAGGATTTATAAACCCATGTGGGTTCTGCAGTGCATAGGATCACCTTGTCCCCTTTTTGCAGATCTTCTTTTGCGATTTTTCTAAAAAAATCTTTTTGCGGGGAATCGATGTCAGCATTGAACTGAATATCAATGCCCAATAACCAATAATTATGCGGGAGCTTAATAGCAAAGTAGCTTCTTCCTTGACTGGTTTTCCAATTTCCGATTGCCCTGCCCTGGCAGAAATTCCGAATAAAATTGGTCAGCCCGTCATACCAGTCATGATTGCCTGGAATTGCAAATAGTTCGGGCCTGCTGGGATCGTTGTCCTTCCAGGGAAATGCCGCTGCATAAGGGCCCTTGAGCCTATTATCATACTCCTTTTGCTCAGGTGTGGGGTAAACTTCATCGCCACCCATGATCAGAATATCTCCTCTCTTGGTCTGATGGGAATCCAATTGGAGCCCATTCTGAGCCAGCAGGTTCGCCATGGTATAAGTCGCATTGAATCCATCCCCTAGATCAGAGATGTAATCGATCCAAATATCTTCCCTGGGCATGCCATCAACTTCAGAGCGATCAAAAAAACTTTCATCCGGTTTTATGGCCGCCTGGATCTCCCGCTTGTCTGCGAAGTTTCCAAATATGCCCGAAAGAACAGTTTTCAAGCCGGTTGATACCAGTAGCCCGATATCATACCAGTTAACCATGGGTTGGGGTTTAAATCTCATGCGACAGTACTTTAGACCATAATCTGTGTTTTGCAATAATTGAACCTGGGGTCCCCTTTGCTGTTCTTAGGTTAGTTGTGAAAATGCCCTTTATTCTGGGACCTATTTTCTGGTATAGTGTGCTTGCTTCCATGTTTTCAAGAGAACCTCCTTCTGGATAAACCTTTAGCATGATTTCTTTGAATCCAAGACCTAGCAGAATATCATAAGACGGTGGGATTTTTGCCTCCCATTCCAATCGATATTCCTGACCATTATCCAAAACGGATGCCTGCCCTAGCAGGCTATCAGAACCTTGGGTCAGTGAAGAATTATAAAGGCATAGCTCTTCTCCTGATTCTCCAAAAAATATACTTCCGAAAAACTCCAGCTTCATTGACCCCTCTCTGAATGCGAGTACTCGAAGGAATAAATGCAAGGTGACCAAGGCAGAACTTTGACTCCAGGGAATGGTCCCTTCAAACTCCATGGTCGTATTGAAGCGATCACCCGGGAATTGCATTTTACTGGCATTCGCATCCATGGTTACCCCATTAGGGTCCATTTTTAGGAGCATTTCTTTGGCATCCGCATAACCCATGTTGATCAACGATCTTGCATCTATTTTTCCGAAAAAAAGATCCGGATCAAGGGGCAGGGGAAATGTAGGTTTTATGACCTGAAACTTGGGTTCCTGAATGGATCCCGTTTTCACCAAATGGTTTATATGCCTGTATTCTTCAAGTAGCCCACCATTGGCACTCATTTCGATCATATGTACATATTGATTCAGAGCTCCGGGGAGGTAATCTTTATTATTGCCAATGGCCCAAACGAGCCAGATCTCATCCGAGCCTTGATCAGTGGCAGAAAGGAGGTTTGCATCCTTTATCCAAACCGCATCCGTATAATAAGTTTCCCCCAGCTTTTGGGCCGGCATGACCATGGGTAGAGAAACTCCAGCCAGGAGATGTTCCATTTCGATGGAGTCTTGCCGGATGGATTCCACAGATTTTTCGGCAAAGTTGCAGACGTTGAATGTATAGGTTCCCTCGTCATTGGACCGGATCCTTGCAATGGATATCCCAAGATGCTTGAACACTTTATCTCTGATATTGTCGGCATCCATATACCCTTCCATATGCAGGGGCCTTAAATATTTCTTCCATGGCCGGGTAGAAACAAAATCCTTCATGTTCAGACTCCTCCATCTATACGCGATTTCCCTGGGCTTGAGACCGGAGGCCAACATAGCCGCATTAAAAATTCCCCCGGATGTCGCATCCACATGCTGAAAATTCATGCCTGCTTCTTCCAGGGCCATGAGAGTACCGGCCTGATAAGCCAATCTCATGCCACCCCCTGCGAGGATAAGGGATCTCTTCTTGCCATCCGGAGCATTGGATTTACTAATCATACCGGTAAAAGATTTTTCGGGTTTGGATCGGTAAGACCGCAGAGGCACGGCATTCATACGCAACAAAAAATATGAAGGCTGTATTGGGTTTTCTATCAACCAAACTGGATTCAAGTTGACCTAATATTCCACGCCCCGGAGCGGTCAGAATTACCGGACCGATATAGGTGCAGAGCAGGAGTTGAGCAGTCCAATTCATTTGGGCATTGACCTGAGATAGTATAGAAAGAGCAAACCGGAGAAAAGATCAAATCCGGCAACCCCGATTGCAAGAATTGAAAAGATGCCTTTGATGATACCCAAGCTCACAGCTGCAAAGGCACCCAGCTTTTGAAAAGCACTCCATAGGATTGCCGAAGGCTGAGGCTTGGCGCTGTAGATCGCATGGATCATAAGCCCACCAAACAGAACCATGAACATGCCTACGATCGCGAAAAAGTGCTTGGACGCAGGGTTGATGTCTCCCTCGATAAATCCCAGTACAAAAGCAGGGTTGACAAGTTGAACAGCGCCGGAAACGATGGTGGCGATGGAGATCATCAGGACCACAGGATGCAATAATTTCTTCATGATTCTGAGTTTAGCTTAAGGTCACTTCGAACAGAAAACATGGAAATCCACGCAGACAGCAGGAACTTGTTAAAAGCATATAATTGTCTCATATTTTAAATTTTTGGTAATCGGAAATCGAAGGGGGATCAAGCCATTCTTCACTCAATCCAAGGTTGATCACAGACTCAAATCCTTCGGGCATTTCTTTAGGGGGCTGATCATAGGTCATGAACCAGCAGTCAAAATGATCATCCAACATGCCATTCGCCTTGGGCATGTACATGGTGAAAAACGGATCAGGATTTATGTCTATATCCTTTAGCATTGCCACGTTCGGATGATCGCCGATGTACAGGTTGGCCTTGGCTTTGCCAAAAAGATTCACACCGGCCCTGGTATTGAAATAGATGTAGGATGCCATCAGCATATTGCGGTATTGGCAATAGTTGGTGGTACCAACCTTAAGCTTTAGGGTGGAGGATCTAGGTCGCTCAATTTCAATTCGAAACACAAATTGTCCATCCTTTTCGTACTGGCTGCTCACTCGGTTATCTTCTGCAATGAAATCCAGGTTCGCTTTGTGCTTGGGCATGCCCCAGATCCCCTTACCCCCTTTTACCGATATTTCGGAGCTGACGGGCAGGTCCAGAATATATTGACCTGTGCCATAGGATTTAATGAACATTGAATTCAGCAGCCGAGGGGCTGGCTTTCTGCCATGTGTACAGGCTATGGCTATGCTATATTCAATGTATTTCCCAATGCTGGTCTTCAGGTAATTGATCACCGTAATGAGCAGGGCGGCCCTTCCGTTTGGGAGCTTCAACGCGTGAACTTCATTTCCAGGAAGCAGAGCATTGGCCTTTTCCCAATCGCAGGAAAATCCAGCCATCAAGGCCGGAGAGTCCTCTGCATAGATCGGCATGGTATAGGGTATTCCATCTACCAGCGCATATCTGCCTTTATATCGTTTTATTCGTTTTGGTGGCATTAGTTTTCATTTAGTTCTTGTAACATGATTGGAAACACATCCTTATGGGAGTCCTTCCCGAAAAACACATCCAGATGGCTGTACTTATCCAGCACATGTAGCTTATGCTTACCCGGAGTCAATTGATTTAGGAAATCGTAGGTTTTCTTTTGGCTCTCATCCAGAAAGCAAAGGTTTTTGGCCCCTGCAAACAGCACGACCCTGGCATCGGACTTCCATTGATCGGGGTAGGAGCTTTGATTTTGATCATTGGTCACCAACTGACCTGCACGGACGCACTTGCTTATGTGGTGGAAGAAACTCAGGGGTACTTCGGCAAATTCATCTTGTATCCAGTTTTTTGTTTCCGGGTTTAGATTTTCCAATCGCCATAGTGCCGGCCAGCCAGCTCCGTATGTGAAGCTTACAAATTTGCCGACCAGGGTGTCATCCTCTTGATGGAAGACCTTGACAATGAGCCTCAGGAATTTGGATTTCAGGTCTGGCGCATGTTTCCCCCACTGTGGATTTATGTATTTGAATAGGGGGGTCACCAGGGGTACGTATACCTTGAGCTTGAACCTGGAATACTTTGGCACTACAGGGTGCAGAGAAACCGCATTGCTGATTATGGTTTTTACTTGGGGTACGAGGCCCTTTGCTGCGGAAATCATGAAACTTGTACTTCCCTGGCAATGGATGATGGCCTTTAGTTCTTGTTCGCCCGTGATCTGGACTATTTTTTGAACTGCAGCTGGGTGATCGTTATTTGCTACTATATCAAGGTCCCAAGGATTGGGTTCCAGGTCAATACTACCGCGCCAGTTTTCCAACCATACATCATAGCCGGCATCATGTGCCATTTGAATCAGGGTTTTCTCGTTAGGCGGATTAAAAATATTCGCACGTACACCCGCACCGTGTACCAGGAGAAGAGGTCCTTTATTGCAGGGTTGATTTGATTTCACGCGCAAGAGATTGCATTGAAATCCATCATGGGAGGTGAACGGTATGGTCTCGAATTCCAGTGCCAAGTCAGCTTTTTAGATAATTGGTTTGCATAAGCTTAATTAGATCCTATGGTATCAGATTCAACGATTGGGATGTTAAGAATTCCGGAAAAATGATGGAACTCTGTTGGCACTTCGAGCCCATTTTCAAAATGAATGGTGCCAGGTCCGGTTGAAGCTACCTTGAAAGCCCAAATCCCGTCATCCCTGTCTCTCAAAGTGTCCAATGTCCCACGACGGTTATTCACATCCACCACCTTTGTTATAGCCAGGTCTTTTATGATTCGATCTTCGGAAAAGGCCGTGGTTTCTGATTCCGCCCTAAAGGGTCGGATCTTAACCGTTATTTGTACAAAGAAAAAAGCAGACACAGCCGCAAGGACCAGAACTACGGCCAGGGCTTTCCATTGTTTTCCCACAATGAGCCAAATGGCTATGGCAACAGTTACAATTGCCAATATGATCTCGATCCAACTGGATCCATTGAACATTTCCAATCTTTTTTCGTCCGGGATCAACGAGATGCATACACTGGCCAATCCAATGATCAAACTGATTGTACTATTTCTTGCTTGTTTATCGCTAGCCATGTATCCCTGATCTATCCGGTTCTACCTTCCTCGGTATCAAATTATCCAGCATGAAGCCCACGATCGCTGCTACCGCCATATGGGATTTTGCAATTCCAATGAACACATCTCGTAATCCACTATCCCCTTGTACTTCTACATTTTGTGAAAAATCCGGTATGACGAAAGACAGGAACACTGTAATTCCTATGATGGACATATCACGAAAGTTGCTTGTATCCGCTTTTGCTGTAATTTGAATACCTATACCGGTGATGGTTCCCAATAGGACACAATACAACCCTCCAATAAGGGGATCGGGCAATGATCTTAGCACCCCTGCGATCGGGGGGATCAAGCCTGAGATGATCAATAAAACCCCGGCGAAAGCAACGACTCTCCTGGATGCTATGCGGGTAAGGCCCACCAGGCCGATATTCTCAGCATAGGAAGTGGTTGGCACAGCCCCGATTATGCCTGAAAAGAGGTTTGCAACTCCCTCTGCAATGATTCCCTTGTTTACCCTTTTTTCGGAGACTTTGTTATGCTGGGACATTTTGTCATCCGCGGTCAGATCCGGATCTACGAATTCCGAGGTCTCAGCAATCGCATTGTAATCACCTATTGATTCGAAGGTGATCACTATGTAGGCAAATAAAATTGTAATGAATGATTGCAGACTATAGATAGGGAAGCCCCAGGAGAAGAAGGGGTTTGATGCTCTGAACCATGTGAGCGATGAATTACTTAAATCCACGTAAGCGGCGTGATCCTCCTCTATTTCTCCAATAAGGGTGAGGACAAGACAAATGGCATATACAATGGTCACAGAGGAAAGCACAGGGATCGAGTTTAGGATCGAAGTGATTGATCCGGAGGCTCCTTTGAGTTTCAGGTATGAAAAGACGAAGACCAATATGATGGTCAGGGAAGCAAAACCCCAATGTTTGCCAGCCAGATCCGCGGCAGATCCGAACAGAGAAAGGCCTATTGCAATTATGACCGGGCCTACAACTACTGGCGTGAGTATTTTTTGAATTTTTCCGGCGACGCCTAGAAAGCCCAGACCAATCTGGAAAATGGAACCCAGGATGATCGCACCGGATATAACTCTGAGGGCAATTTCAGGATCTCCGTTGCTTTGGAATTGTGTCCCAACCAGGAGCATGGGAGGCAGGAAGGCAAAGGAACTGCCCTGGACTATGGGCAGACGGGTTCCAAGGGTGGATTGGATGAAGGTCGCGGTGCCCATACAGAGCAGCACGTTAGAGATCAGCAGGCCCGTGGCCGCGGCGTCCAAATCGAACTGACTTGCTACCAATATTGGAACCGCGATGGTGGCTCCCAACATGGTTACGATATGCTGGGATGAGTAAAAGAGAAGGAACTTGAATGGTGGATTTTCTTCTACGGTATATCTCAGTGACATAGCTAGGGCAAACGATTACCGACGTTTCTGGTCAGATTCTCAACAACACAGTCCAAACACTAAATCTATAGCAGTTCTGGCAGGATTAGTATCCCCATTTTTAGGGATATTTTAGCGCATTGAGGTTACTAGAGAGGTTTCAGTAAATAGCCCTGAAATAATATATGGACCAGGCACTCTGAATACATTGGGTTTTCAATGCGCCTTATTTTTTGTTGGAAACTGTCCCTATGTTATTGTGTACCATCCTTTTTATGAAAAAGGGTTTTCAAAAAGTTTATGAATTTTTGCCAAAAAGATGTTTCAGGTGTTTTATAGCTATGCGCATTCTGTTGCTCTTGCCCGATTTCAAGTTGCATCTGGGCGATTATGGTTTGAGCAGCCTCATTCATCTGTCTCAGGGTTTTAAAGCTCTTGAAGTGCTCCTTGTAAAGTGATTGAAATTTTTCCTTAGGATAGTTAAGCTGCCGCACGGCTCGTGCAAAAATCCTTTTCACGATCATGTGATGTAGATCAGCGGGAGGGTGTTCAATGGCCTGCTCAGGTAAATGCAAAGGCTTAGGCATGGGAGGGATATTTGTTCGGGGACTAGCAAGATTAACCACATTCCCAAATTCACATGCGCTATAAGTTCTTGAGCCTAGCTTCCATTCTTCTTTTGGAATCTTCAACCAATTGAGAATGGTTGCAATGACGGAAGTGTGGTCAAACGGCCTATTGGGATCTTCAGATCTAAAGACCGTTTTTGAATCAACCCTAGGCGATACCAAAATAAGCGGGACCCTCACACCAAATTTATCAAATTGGAAACCCTCTTCCTTGTTTTTCACATCCTTGGTTCCATGAGTGGGAGAGGCCCATGGAGTCGTTGCGTTGGCAAATGGAACTACATGATCATATGTGCCTCCATGTTCGTCAAAATTGATGATCAGGAGAGTGTTGTCCCATTCAGGAGAATTTTTAAGATTGTTATACAGTGCGTAAAGAAATTGCTCCCCCGGAGCCAAATCGGCTGGCGGATGATAACTATTCCCGTTGTGACCTACTGTTACAATTCCATCTTTATCCCCATTTCCCAACCACAGAGGCTCTAAATAGCTGAACTTAGGAAGTGTTCCATCAGCTGCCATTTTCCAGAACTGATCAATGGATTGAAAGTTTGCTGCCTTATCGCCTATGTTGGGCCATAGCAGATCTCGTGTAAAACAATATTTCCCTTCATAGTGTATATGATCTGTCTTGGTGGTTAAATCCGGCCACAATTGAGAGTAAAATATCTTCCAGTCATCATCATTGCCAAAGTGTTCGGAGATAACATTCCAAATCGTTTTTTTGGTAAACACAAAGGGGTCTAAAAAATCTTTGAACGGATTTATTCCCCATTCGTTATTAACCCTGGCCCCCTGTTCATAGTTCTCACGATCCCAGTAGCCTATTGAATTTCCTGTGAGCGAGAAAGCCCTATTAGAATTTGTTTGAGAAGGGATGGATGAGAAGTACGCATCGGAAACAGCAAAGTTTTTGGCCAGGAAATTCAAAATCGGAAGGCTTTCAGGAGAATAACATTGCATGATCTGCTCTGGTTTTGCACCAGCAACGGTTGAAAAGTCGTTGTAGAAACCACCCATTGTAATGTTTTTGGTTGTAGCCATTTGAGTTTTTACGTGATCGAATTTTTCATGGGGGTCAACCGCTGGTATTTGTTGCCCTTGTGAGGGGCTTATCATTGAAGCAGCTATGGTTCCACTGTCACCTGTTGGATTGACATAGTTTCCCGATTGCAATCCTTCAAAAACCTCATCCCTATAGCCTCTGGGTGCGGCTCCAATTGTGTTGGCCCTTTCACCTTTTTCGTATAACCAACCAAGCACATTGTCTAGGGATCGGTTTTCCAGCATGAGATAGACGATGTGTTTGATGTTTTCCATATGATGCAGTTTTTGCTAACGGTTAGTATAAAAAGTCGTTTTAATGCTTTTTATACATTGTTAGCATTAGTTTTAATTTCATATTTTTCGTACATCTCCATTAATTTCTCAATATCATGATTGAATTGATTTCTTACCCAAGAATTATAATGTTGATGAACCTTTGCCATAGAATGAGTACCCGTTTGCTCCATCAAATGCGCTGCCATCATACCACTCATTATGGCTTTTAGTACACCGTGAGAAGAGCCTGGGTCTAACACAAATGATGCATCCCCAACCAAAAAGCAATTTCCGATGCTGCATTGCCCTGCAATTCTCCAAGTTACGTCCACAGCTTTTCTTGTGCCAGTTGACCTCCCATCTCTGAGTTTTGGAGGAATCCAGTTGTTGTCCATTTTACGATGCTCATCCAAATCCAACCTTACCCATGCCGTTTGATTATCCTTAACCTGTGCAATCCATGTCCACCCATTTTCATCCCATTCGATAATTGGATTGATAGGATTTAGCGATGCATCCTTAACATATCCGAAGTAGGCGATCTTTTGTGATCCAATACGCTTGTATTCTACTCCCATTTCTGTGGCTAGCCAAGCTCTCTTTCCTGTAGCATCCACAAAGTAATCGGCCTCATATACATTCTCCGCAGTCTTAACTGCTTTGATGTGTTCTCCATTCATGATTAGGCCTGATGGAGTAATATTTGGTTTGAAAGCAGCTCCAAGTTCAATCGCTTTTTTCAGTAGAATATTATCGAATTCTTCTCTAAATAATTGAAACCCCTTCCAGCTCTCTTCCTCATTGTAAGCCTCAAATGTACCTATGCCGTTGCTTGTATTTTCTATGCCCGTATGCCTCAGAAAATTAGCATTACGGATCTCTTCCCAAACTCCCAATTGTTTCAATAGAGGTTCAACTCCAGGGTGTAATGTTTCGCCAGGTGCATGCCTTGGAAACTTTACTCGGTCTATGATGGTAACTTGATGACCTGCCTTGAGCAATTGAATAGCAGCAGAGGAGCCGGCAGGACCGGCTCCGAGGATTGTTACTTTTCTCAAATAAAGTGAATTTGATTATTCTCATTTACCGAAACCGTGATGCTACTATTGATTCTCAACGTTACAGTATCTGTATCCTCCGAGTCCACCGATGAATCAGTTAAGAATCTAAATATGTAATTACCTTCATTTATGATGAAACTTATTAGTCCTTCACTATTTTGAACTCTAGATTTAGCAAGAACTAATCTGTTTACGCGGTCAATATATTCTTGTGTGTCGATATTGGCTAGTTTGTGATAGTCAAACTTATTTTCTAAGGCATTTAATGTATAATCAACGTATTCGAACCTCTTATACTTTATTAGTTCAATGCCACCATCATTGATTATAATTGGACCTTGCTCCCCGTCCCAACCTAATCCACCAGTTGATCCAATCTCATCATCAGTCAATGGAATTATAGTTTCTCCGATTCTTCCTCGCCATAGGAATGACCTTGCAATATCTGGTGCTACTGCAGGCCAAAAAGAACTGAGCGCAGCGCACAGCTTTGCGTCTTCGGGAAACGGACTCCCAAGACCATAAGCAGCCAAATGAGGAACATTATCACGGCCATTAGGTATTAAATCAAAACTTGTATCCCACCCTGGAGCAAAAACTCCAGAAGCCGCATCAGTTAGATAAGAAACTCTTTGTTCTACTTTCTGCTCAGTTTTGGACGGTACCCTTCCATTTGACGAGGCTTTACAAATTAATGCGGTACACGTATCAAATCGATCGATACCTTTAAAAAGTAATTCTCTGTGTGAACGAATGTTGGGTAGAATTCTTAAGTCACATAGTGCTTGCGAGCGTCCAAACCAGACTCCTCCATGCCATAAAGAATCAAAAATTTCTACTTGATCGCAATAGGGAAAGTAATCAGGAGGTGCAACAATAGAATAAGCATTGATTTTCCTCCAATCGGCAAAGTCGAATGAACCATCTGAAAATTTCGTTTCAACAAAACCATCACCTGAATAATCTACGTAATGGAGTGCCTCGTATTGTTTGTTCGCAATTTCCTTTTCAACTTCTGGCAAATCATTTAGATCATCTGCATTTCCATTTTTAACTTCTGTTCGAATATGAGCGTATTCAGGGACAGATCTATGAAATGACCTATTGTTAGAATTTTCAAATAGTATTGTTCTGGTTTGATCTCGCATCTCAAGGCTTGAACTGAAGAGAGCCAAAAAGTTATTGTTACTTTCTAAAGGTAGCGGTCTTCCACTGGAGTTAACTGGGAATTTAAATTCCTTTTTCAGAGTGAAATTAGTCCCGTCTTTTTGAGCCTTTTCAACAACAGCGTCATGGACAACTGGCTCAACAAGGTTTTTTTCTTTATTGAATACAGCAATATTGTCTCCGAATTTGTAGGGATAAGAAAGTCTATCAGACGGATTACTTCCAGTATCTGTTGAAAATGCGGTTGAAACGTAGTCATGAATCTTTGCAATTTTTTCATTGCTATGGCTCGCTTCTAGGCTAAAATCAAGGGTCAAGCCTATCAAGCATTCGTCTCCATTAAAAAGTTTATGGATTGGAACCCAGAAATTGAGATTTTCATCTATAGGAACACCTTCAAACTCTTGTGGCAAAGCTAAATTGAAACGTTTTCCCAGGATATCCGCTGAACCCTTTCGTTTCACCGCAATGTATAAATCATACTTCGCAGGTAGAGTTCGTATTTCGTGTGGGTTTTCGGTTAATGGCTCAAATCCTCTTTTTTCTGTATTGTATAGCGCATCAGCATTTCCAATTCGAGCGACTCCTGTTCTAGAGTAAACCATATCAGCATGCATTTTATGGGGAGTATCTACTGCTGTTCTATATTGATTGGCAAAAACAACAATTGCCAAGTCTTCTTTCCGATGGTCGTCAATGAAACCGTCGATGGTCTTGTTAGCTGAAGCGTAGATGAAATTTTCAATGGTATCCAATTGCTCCAGTGTCGGAAATTTTGAAATACGGATGTCAGAGTTACTATCAGCCCACAGCACATTTGGCGAGGCAAATGCGTGGAATAACAAGCTTAATTCTGGATTGCCAGGGGTTACAGCCTTGGTTCCAAAAGCAGAAAAATCTTTGAAGCCTGGAATCGCCTTATTGGGGTCTTCTTCCTCTGGCCTTTTAATGTCCTTAACTGTTAACTCTTCTAACAGGTTTGATGTGCTGATATCGATACCAAAATTGTTGAAAAGATCTTCCCATCCATGTGGAGAAAATTCATCCAAAATGGTTTTTACGTCATCTATAAGTGCCATAATTATTCTTTTTAGAATTTAATTAGATTGTCCCATCCTTCAAGGTCCAGATTTACACCATGGTTGAGTACTTCTGACAAATCAAACTGAAGTGTTTCTGTTACAATTGCTTTGCAACTATCACCATTGTTGTCGTGCACCAACACTAACGGAATTTGAACTGGATGAGATTCACGTTTAGTTCCGTCCCAAAGCAGCTTGAAATCATGTTTCTTGCAACCGCCTGAATACCTTACTCTTACTTCTAAAGAATGCTCCCAAACAAACACATGCTCAATACTAAATTGATCGCTGCTCTTTCGTTCATTTTGTAGCTCTTCAGCGGTCACTTTCTCTAGCTTTTGAACGGATTTAGGGTCTGTAACCTTTGATTCTCTTGAAAGTTGTTTGGTACGACTGTTTTGAGAGGCATAGACTTTCACGCCAACCAAATCTGCTGAAAAATCTTTCCAAATGAATGGTTTAGATTCAATTTTGCTTAAACCTTGGGTGACAATACCCTCCGGTGCGTCAGCAAGAAAATCAAATTCGTAAATACCATCTGCTGGTGGTACGATATAAACGTAAGGACTCAAATGGCCTTTTGTCCAACCTCCAGTCTGAACCTCACCTTTGGCTTTTATTACCAAACTGGGTGGGTTTGATTTTTCAATAGATAGTTCAATGTCCAGTACTCGTAATACTTTTGATGTCATTTTATAAGAATTTTAAGGTTGTTTTACTAATGTATTCACAGCAACGTGTGGCCAATCCACGTCATTGAAGGTGATGTCTACCTTTTGTACGTATTGTAGAATTTCGATTTCGTTTCCATCGAGGACTCTATCACCAATCCAGAATTCGCTTAATAAATTGCCAATTGTAACTGGTCTGCCAACCCGTTGACCGCTGGCCATTTGCGAAGGTTCTGAGTCCTTTCTAAATGCAAAAACCCAATCTAATGTGCCGGGTTTTAGTTGCCCTAGTTGGTTGTCATCTACTTCTTTAATAAAGGAGATGAGCTTAAGAATATCAGGTCCATTTTTGGCGCTAACATCTGCCTGATTTCTGGTAACTTCAGAATCGATTTTCGCCTCTAATTCTGGATTGCTTGTTGTAGGTGATGCTTTTGGAGAGTAGAAATTGTCAAATTCAGTTGGATCGTCACCCAAAACTTCGGCTACAGAACCAATGTCCAGTATACCATGGGTCATGAATGAATTAGCTCTTGGAATGGTGGCCTGACGAATAACAACACCAGAGAGGTTTGACCCAAAATCTGTTCGGCCGTCTTCATGAGGAATTGCATCGTTGTTTTGATCTTCATCTACGTGTAATAGAAAATGTCCCATTTCGTGATGAATTCCCTGACCATCTGGGTTGTTAGGATCGGGCTGACTGGGATTGCGAATATCTATTTCGTAAGAGATTGCATGCCATGTTCCAACTTCACCTTCAACTCCAATATTCTGAGGGAAACCAATATTCTTAAAGCGAATGGTTTCTCGCATTATGTCTGATCGCATGTGGAAATCGGAAGCCCCAGGGGTATCACGATTGGGCTGACTAATAAAGTCCCATCCCCATTGGTCCTGCCAAACTCCATTGAGTTTATTTTGCCACACACTTTCTTTTAGATTATTGTTGAGTAGCTTACTAAAAAATCTGTTTGCTTCTACCATGTTATTAGTTTTTTGAGTTTATCCGTTTATTTCAATGTCTACCGTTATAGAATCGCCTTCGGCATATCTAATGGTTACTTGTTTGTAGGTTTCATTGTGCTTTGTTTTCAATTTTTACAATTACGAAATCAGTTAATTAATGCCAACGTTTGTATAAACGTATTGACTTTATCTACTTATATTATTTCCCTTCAATTTTTGGGAGTAGGGAAGAAATGTTGTTTTCGGAGTTTATTTAATAGGTCTAAAAACATCACTTGAGCTATTTCTTTTTTCTAATTCATCCGATACTTATTTCTAAATTTGCCTTTGTATTTTTTATTATTCCCCAAGCTCAAACGAAATCGGCAAATGATCGCTAAAGCCTGATATGTCAGGACTCTTCTGACCAAAACGCACAGGAGTATTATATTTCCCCTTCACCATGCCGGGGAAGATCTCGACTTTTACCTTGCTTTCATCTAGTTTGAATTTACCTCCACCTTTTATCAATCCCTTGGAGACCAGAAACTGGTCGATCATCATGGGTCTGCCATCATAAACATAGCTGGAGGTGCGTCTTCCCATCAGAGGCCACATCAGGTTGAATAAATAGGGTTTCCTTCCAGAGGTGGTTTTGCTCTTGCTTCTTACACTTTGAGCGTAGTCGGTCAGTGATCGGTTAAAAGGTTCGTCGTTGAAGTCACCCATCACTATGATGGCCGCATCATCTCCCTTTATTTGTTGGATCCGTTCCACAAAATAACTCAGGGTCTCTGCCGTGATGATCCTAAAAGGCTCAGACTCATATTGCCCGCCGGATCTGGAGGGCCAGTGGTTGCCCACAAGAACCAGCTCGTTTCCCCCATTTGTTTTTAAAGTAGCCTGTACGAGCTCTCTGGTCGCGTATCGCTTCACCACAGCATGCTGGAAGAATTCGGTTTTTATGAAGCTGTATTTTTTCTTGTCATAAATGAAGGCTACATCGATTCCCCGGTTGTCAGATGAATCGTCGTGGATGATGTCATAATTGCGTTGAGGATGGCTCAGCATGGTAATGAGCTCTTTGAGGACGTGTTTATTCTCCACCTCGCATACACCCAGGATATCCGGACCCTGGTTATCATTCATTTGGTCGATAACGCTGGCCAGGTTAGTCAGCTTTTGTTTTAGGATGGGGGTGGTCCAATTGCTCAGATCTGCCCTGATCTTCCTCTTGACAGCTTCAGGCCTTCTTTCAGGAGGGGCTGTTTTGATGTCGAAAAGGTTTTCGACGTTCCACCAGGCTATGTAGTGA
The DNA here is from genome assembly GCA_028279065.1 of Cytophagales bacterium. Classification (GTDB taxonomy): domain Bacteria; phylum Bacteroidota; class Bacteroidia; order Cytophagales; family CCMP332; genus JANQHS01. Next base: position 9,651 of record JANQSY010000182.1, on the reverse strand, counting down.
TTTTCCATGGTTGTTTTGTTTCTGCTTTTCTAGGTGGCGAGATTCAAGAGCGCCCAACAAAGAATGGCAGAAAAATGTCTTGAGTGCTTTGAGCCTCGCCTAGCCAAGTCTTCGATTCGAATAATGTAGCCATGAAAGTTCCTGATTATGCTGGTCTGAGTCAATCCCTATTTATCGGGATATTTTGGTTTATTGAGCTAGTTGAATTTCTTTTTTCAATCATTACTGCCCCTTTTTTCAGTCTCAGGGTTTTCCTTCTTTCCTGGCTTCTTATCTTCGTTTTTGAATTTGGGTTCAAGCTCCTGTTGATATTTGAAGATCTCGTTTTGGAGATCCTGAACCTTCTCGACCTCTACGAAGACTGTGTCCACGTGGAAGATACTATCAAGTTCTTTCTTGCGGACTTCGAGAAGGTGCTTTACATCCTGGTATTCGCTGTCAACCAGAGTGTAATAATCCTTCCATCTTGCGCGCAGTTTTTCACTTGGTGTGACGTAGGCAAAGTACTGGGCCAGCAATCTTCGTTGGGCTAGATTTTCGGTATTGGTCACCAGATCTACATGGTCATTGTAGAGGGTAAGTTCTTTTATACCGATCTCCCTGTCCTTGAAACCGCTGTCTATGATCAGGGTGGCGATGACTATGCCCACTGAGGCTACAGCCCACTTTAGAAGATCGATCCAGATCTTTAATCTCTCGTCAGGGATTGGCATTACAAAGAATTATGGACGATGGATTATGCCCACCAGCCGACCGTCGGGGATTATGGAATAGTCCTTTCATTGTAGCTAGGTGCTTCCGTTTTTAACAATAAAAGCTCGTTACTCCAATTGGGGAGCAGCGAGCCTATTCGGTATTCAAGGTTGTGATTGTTTTTTATAAAGTCAATATTTTGTTATCCTATACACCTTAATATCCCTAAAAATGGGGATGTGCACTCCACTATCCGCTTCTCTTTTCTCGCCTCCCCGACAGGGGGCAGGGACTCTTCTCTTATTTCAGCTCACAACCTCAATGCTGGGCGGTTGGGAATCCGAGCTCCGACTTAATAAACTGGACCTTGACCAAACTTCAAACTGCGGACTTCAAACATCTTGGGTCACTCTACACTTTTAATTCTCAACATTTATTTCTTGCGCATCTCTAAATGCATGTTTTGCATCATTGCCTGGTGGCTTTGTTCTTCACTTTTGGCTTTGTTAGCCTTTTCCATGTCATCAGGGGATGTGATGATGAAATTCCATGAGATCTGGTCACCGGCATTAAGAACGGTATAATCCATTCCCGTAGGGCTTACTGCTCCATTCACACTGAGTTGCCAGTAGCCAATAGCACTTCCTCCATAACCGTTCACGGTATTCAGGTAGTTTCCATAAGGACAAAAAGTGAGTACGCCGTATGAATAGGACTGAACGCACTTGGAATTGAGCATGGCCACAGTAACATTCATGCCGGTGTAATAGGGAACATTTTGAATGACCAGACTCCCGTATGTATCGGTGTATTCGATTTGAACGGTTGCACCGTTCCAGGGACTACAGCTAGTGCATTGTGCATTGCTATTTGTTATCCCGTATGTTACAAGCAACGCCGTAAGGATAAAGCTCGATAGTGTTTTCATAGTTTTAATCATTTTAATTGGGTATGTAGTGCAGTAAAAATTCTCATATACCTGTTGGTCTGATGCTTTATGCGATGTATTGATACTCGGGTGCTTTGCATATTGCATCGGCATATCATCATGGAATATATCGTCCTCGATCCGGTCTGACATAGTCGTCCGGACCAGCCAATGGACAATTTTATTCGGATCACAAGGAGGAAGATTTGATCGAAATAGTCAATCCCCTTTTATGAGGATTTTGGTACTCAGCTGCACATGCCTTGTTAGCCAATTTGAGTATTCATAAAAACCATTGGGTTCAACTTGCGCCCTGGTTAATTTTGGTATGCGTCGAAAGGTTAAGAGATCCTCAAACCCTAATCTTTGACTTCATCTATCATCCATCGAAGGATCCTATGAACGTGTGGGACTCTTCTTTGCCTTCGCGCTGCGCCGTCGGCAAGCCATTGGCGGCCGATGGTAGCCGCTTTCAGCCTTCGTGCCCAAGCTACTTCGGCGGAGCAAGGCTTGGATTTTCCATTCATTTTGAGGATTTGGCATAGAGATTGCAAAATCTCCGCAAAACAGACTAGCTATGAACGTCAAAACCTACATCGATTACAAAGGATATCGCCGTTTTTCTGATTCGGATATCCTGGTTCACAGATATGTGGCAGAAAAGAAACTCGGTCGAAAACTCAAAGGGGGAGAAGTTGTCCATCACATCAATAGAGATAAACTCGATAACCGCAGTTCAAACCTTTGGGTTTGCAAAAACCAATACCAGCATGACCAGATCCATCGAACCGATGCCAAGAAGTATGGATATCGGTATTCCTATTTTGGAAGCAAGTCAAACTCCCAGTGGAGTTATTGGTACGATTGAATCCCTAAATGCCTAATAGGAATTGTATTCCTAACCCAGTAAATTCCGAGTACATCCCGGATACCATCCAGCCCTTATTGATAAAGGAAACTTGAAAAGATATACCGTTTAGGGTTTCGTTGTTTTGCTGATAGGCGGTCAACCCTACTTGAAGCCCTAGTCTTGGAATGGGTGGTGGTCTAAAACCTAAATATATACCACCTCCGTAATCAATTTTGTTTTCTGGCTGGGTTTTCCCAAATGCTGATATAGTTACAAAAACTGTTTCTCTTAGAATCATAGGAAGGTATGAGGCTGAAAGAAGGATGGTTTGGTGGTTAGATATTCCTCCACCAAAATAGATGGATTGCCTTTCAGGTTGAAGGAAGGTATTAAGTTTAGAGTTTATTTGGTTAACTGAATGACTTAACCTAAGCTGTAGATATAAATCTTGTGCTGAGTGTTGGGCAATTATCCTTTCAATATTATCTAATCTCGAAGGAATTGTGTCGATTATTCCTAACAAAGAATCTGTTACCTGATCGAGTAAGCTTGCAGTTCTCAATCTTAATTTAATATAATATAATTGCTCTAGTATAGTATTGAAGGAAATTAGAATACTATCCGCTTCACCCATTTTCATTTTATTTAAATAATCTTTGCAGCCTTTTTTAGAATTGCATCTGAGCGTAGAATTAATTTGCCTTTTTATTGGCAAAAGCTCATTTAATTGCATACAAGAGTCTATCGAAAAATTATAAAATTTAATTAGGATTTCTTCAAAAGATTTTTTCCCCTCCTTAGTATTTACTAAAACATAGTCTTTGTATAATTTATAATGAACCATTAATTGATGAACGCTTGGTGATAAGACTACCAAGGAGTCTATGCGATCTATACACTTATTTTGACCCAAGGAAAGACTTGGATTCAAAAAAAATATTACTAGTAGTGCCTGTTTAATGCTCATTTTTTAAGATAATTTTAATACTATCCTTTTTTGAAGTGTCGAATTCTAAATGTTTATCTATATCAGTGTCAGGAGGTGCAAAAGACAAATAGAACATCTTCAAAGCTTTCTTTAAGCCTTCGGTATTTTCCTTTATTGTTTCAAAGTCCTTGTTTTTTGATAAATACCTGTTAAATTCTGTTTCTGAAATTATGTTATAACTCAAATTGTTTTCTTCTAGAGTCCTTTCTTCAGGTTTATTGTCATTATCTAGATCCCCATCAATTGTATATTGAGTTTCTGTTGGAATTAATAATATTACCGATTTAAGAATTGAATCGCTGATGAATGTTTCTCTTAGTCTTTCCTGTCGATTAAGTTGTGGAACCCTATTCAGTACCCCTATAAATGGTGTTTTTGGATCTGTGCCTTTTTCATCTGGAGGAGAGAATATGGGAATCACTAAGAGAGCTACTATTAGTATTTGATATTTAAAAAAGTTTGCATGAATTGAACTTTTCTTTTTCGTTTCCACGACCCTATAGGGTTCAATTTTTGTTTCAATAATGTAATCCGCCTCGCTAACGCGCTCAAGGCTCTCTTTAACCCTATAATGAAAGTAAAACGAGAGATAAATAAGGAATAAGCAAGACAGGACCAATATTCCCTGAAAATGTGAGTAGTTAAGGATTTTTTGATATCCAATTATCACTGGATCCTTTTTGGAGATGTATTTTTCAGTCGATAAAGTATCGTATGCTGTTAGTATGTCGGTTACAGTTGAGTCTTCAGAAAAAACAATGGTTTTCTCGTTGTCATATATTGCCTCTGTTCTATTTACAATATTTGTAATGTAGAAAACAGAGCATAGTACCGGAAGTAATAGTGAGGTCAATATTTCTAGGTATAGAGGTCTAAAGTTTTTTCTAATTCCGCTCGAAAGCCTAATAGTTTTTATTATTAAGTATGCTCCTATACCTATTGATAGTATGAGTATGATGATTGTAAAATGAATTCCCTCAACAAAAATTGTATAAAATGAGGTTGGTAAAAAAAGCCAAAAGATAATCCACAACTCAATCCTGTCTCTTTTTGAGTTTTCTTCTCTTCTAGCTGAAGCATAAAAGAAAAGCCAGATTAGGGTTGTGATTATTGATCCTAGGAAATATATTATCGAGAATAGGATAAATGCAGTTCTAGTTTCGATTAAGAATAATTGCCTTAATTGATCAATAAAAAATTCTGTAAATATGATTAATGGTCCGGCCCCTATTAATACACTTTTTACAAATCCTTTTATATCCTCTTGGAAGCTCATAGCAGTGGGTTTGAATACAAAAAGCACTTTATTCAGGCCTTCCTGAACATTGGGCCTATTTCCTGTTGAAGGAGTGGAAAGTCTTTGAAAAAGTCAACATTTTATTGGGCTATACACCGCAATATCCTCAAAAATGGGGATGAACTCTCCGCTATTTTGCTAGGGTTTTACTGGAAAGATGAACTTCGGACCACCATAGATTTTTGATGAGAAGGTTGGTGGCCGGAATGGTAAATGGTGACAATAACAGACGAATTATTCCTTTTCTTCTATCACTCTATAGGAAGGCGAAGTATTTTTTTCTTCTCAATCAAATAATTCCTCTCAAACTGATTGCTACACAGTTCAATCGCGTTCTCCAACTCGCTTCTCGCCTTTCGCGCATCTCGTGTCTGTTCATAGTATTTCGCCCATGTGGCATGATAGAGATAAAGTCGTTGGCCTAATTTTTTTGGGTCAATGCTGTCTAAAGTTTTTTTGGCAAGGTCGAGTTTGTCGATCTCCAAATAGATGCTGGCTTTGGCCAGCAGTATGGAGTTTGAAGTTTGCAGTTCGGACATCTCCTCGTAAAGCTCAAGTATGCGGTCCCAGTTGGTGTTTTCGAATTTGATGGCTCGGATATGTTCAGCGGCTATTTCGGCTTCAAGGTGGTAAATGGACCTGTCCGGGTATTCCAAAGTCTTGTTAAGGGCATCATTGCCTAATACTATCAAGGGCATGTACCATTTGCTTCTGTCCTGGTGCTTGAGATCGATCGCCACATCATCACCAACCTTGGATTCCAAGCGCGAGGAATGAAAGCACAGGAGGGCAAAAAGGGCATATAGGCTTCCGGAACGAAAATTCTCCTTTTTAAGCAACAATCGGCATAACCGAATGGCCTCACCGCAGAGGTCCTTGCTGATCAACTGGTTTTCGTTGGTGCTATGGAAACCCTCATTGAAGATCAGGTAGATCACCTGCATCACTCCTCCAATACGTCTATCAATCTCCCCGGGATCGGGATAGGCAAATTCAACATCTTCCTCCCGGATCTTCTTCCTTGCCCGCTGTAATCTTTTTTTAATGCTTTCCTCTTTCTGCAGCAATGCAACCCCTATCTCCTTCATAGAAAAACCGGAAATGGACTTTAATGCAAAGGCGATCTGCTCCTCCCTGGCCAGGGCCGGGTGGCAGGCCACGAAGATCATGCGCAGCTGGCTGTCTTCTACCTCATGATCCAAAAAGTATTCGTTCAATTCCTGGCTGATCGAGCCATGAGGCACTCCCGCTGCTGCTGAGGCTTTGGCGGACAAGTTTTCATGCCTTTCCTTTTCGGCATTGATCTTCCTGAACAGGTCTATGGCTCGGTTTTTGGCAGCCAGAGTGAGCCAGGCTTCGGGGTTATCCGGGGTGTGGGTCTTCCACTTCAGACTAGCCTTCAAAAAGGTGTCCTGGACAGCATCTTCGATCAGCTCCAGGTGGGTCAGGCCGAACAGACGGGTCAAAATAGCGACCATCTTCCCGTACTGATGCCGGAAAAGATGGTCGACTAATGGTTGTTTGGGTTTATTGGTCAAATTTCATGACCTCGCGGATCTCAACAGATCCCCCCAATTCATAGTCGGGGAAGTCCTGGGCGATCTCCACAACCGCATCTGCACTTTCAGCTGTGATGACATAATAACCTCCGATCAACTCCTTGCTCTCGACAAAGGGTCCGTCGGAGACCACTCTGTCGGGTCCGGTGACCCTCTTGGCAGGGGCATGGAGGGCTTCACCGCTTTTGATGATGCCCTGTTTTTCCATTTTCTCGCTCCAGGTAAACCACTTGGTCATTCTTTCCTGTATTTGTTCGGGCGACAGACCCAGTTCTCCGTAGTCTGGTCCCATAAAAATCATCATAAATTCTTTCATAGTCTAAATATTAAAGTGTTCGTCATTCTCCGAGCGCTTTCTCCGTCGGCCGAAGCCTTTGGCGAAGGACCAGCGATTCGGAGAATCTTTTTTTAAAAAACCTAAAAATGGAAGGTTTGGACTAAGCCATCTAGGAGCACATTCATGATCCTAATTATTGATTTTCCAATTTTGGATATTAATTCTATAATCCAAACAAGATTCCCGGGCTCACTTTTTGGATCCAAAAAATCCCAAAAAGCTGCCCCGAGAATGACGGAAAGGGGTGATCTCACCATATCCATCTTATTCCTTCCTTATCAAAGCTTACTTTCCTGATAATCAATTCCAAGAAATGAGGAATTAATTATTTGAGTGGAAAGCAACCCTGTTCCCCTCGGTGTCTAGAAATTGCGCCATAAAGCCATGCTCACCGATGCTTGTTTTGGGCAGTATAACCTTTCCACCCGCTTTTTCCACTCGGGACAGGGGAGTGGCCAGGTCGTCGCCTCCGTTAAGGTAGATGGTTGATCCCTTGTCGGAAGGTTCGAATCCGGGTCCGGCCACGAGGCCTCCACCCACGCCGTTCTCCCAGTCGGATGGGAAGAAGGCCATGGTTTGTCCCATGTCTTCCATGGTCATGGTTTCCATTTTGGCGTCCAGTACCTCTTCATAGAAGGACTTCGCTCTTTCAAGATCTTTGGCTGGGATCTCAAACCAGTTCAATGCATTTTTCATTGTTTTTTGTGTTTTTGTGAAACATCATTTGTTCTATGACGAGGCTAAGCGTGTGAAGGGGGACAGAGGAGAAGAAAAATCTCTGAACACATATTTGCGTCTTTCTCCAGGCCCTGGAAAGAGCCCTCATGGGTAGATTTCAGGAGTGACAGGATAAATGTCTATTCATGCCCCAGAAAGCGAGTAGGGTTTTGGGTGGCAAGGCGGAGGGATTGAAATCCTACGGTACCTATGGCGACCACCAGAGAGATAAAAGCCGCAAGAGCAAAAGGAATCCAATCTAATTCCACCCTGATAATAAAGGATGAGAGCCAGTCCCTCAGGGCGAAATAGGCCCCTAAGAACGCCAACAGGTTGGCGATAACGAATAACACAAGGAAGGGTTTGCTCAGGAGCAAGACTATTGCCATTATACGGGCACCCAAAACTTTCCTAACGGCTATTTCCTTTAATCGGCCTTTGAGCCAGAGATGTGCCATGGCAAACATTCCGGAAAAGGCGATGAACAGTGCGATCATCGTAAGCCCATCGAGTACCTTGCTGAGCTTTTGCTCCGAGGCATATAGTTGAGCAAAGGTTTGATCAAGAAAATAGGACTCAAGAGGGACTCCGGCAGATGCTTTCTTCCATTTTTCTTCGATTCCCTCAAGTGTGGCCCTGATATCTGCACTTGCTACCTGGATATTGATATGGTTCATATCACCTTCCCTCCAGAAAAATGCAAATGGCTTTATCCCATTTCTGAAATCTGTGAATTGGAAATCCCTGACCACACCTACAACCCGGCCATACACCAGAGTGTCCGCATTCGTTGTAATTGGGATCCGCTTTCCGATATCTTCTACTGCTAAGTTCAATGAGCGAAATGCCTCCTCATTCAGAACCAGGGTCCAGCCGCTGGCCTGAGTGATTTGCTCTCTGGAAAAAAACTCACCTTGAACCAGATCGATGTCCAGAGTTTGAAAAAATTCAGGATCAATTACCATGTAGTTCACCAACACCCTGTCTTCTATACCAATGTTGGTGGTCCAGTTCAATTTTCCAAGCTCCCCATTTGACCTTGCCACCTGCTCAACACCAGGAACCTTCCTCAGCTCATCGAGAAAGCTCTGTTGATTGGCAACAGATCCGGCATTGGGAATGATCAAGGTCTGTTCTTTGTTGAAACCCAGTTCCGCATCTCTAAAAAGTTCCAGCTGGTCCTTAACCACGAATGCCGTAATGATCATGAAGATCGAAAGAGTAAATTGCAACACCACTAAACCACCTCGTATTGCCTTCACATTTTTGCCTCCCTTTCCCAGATTGCCAGAAAAGACACTCAGTACGTTTAGTGCTGAAAGCTGAAATGAAGGAAAAGTTGCGCCCAGCAGACAGAGTATGGAAACCAGGACCAATAACCCGAACAAGTAAGGAAGCAACGCAGGGTCCAAAACACTTATCTTCCAGCCAAGGACATCCGAAAACTGAATCGAGAGAAGTTCAGAAAATATGACAGCCAGGAGAAAAGAGATCAATATAACTGTTAAGGCTTCGACCATGAACTGACCGAAAAGGTCTGTCCTTCCCACCCCTAATATTTTCTTCATGCCGATCTCCCGATGTCTTTTATATCCATTGGAAAGTGCAAGATTCAAGTAGTTGACCAAGGAGATTAGCAGGATGAAAAGTCCCAAAAAGCCGAACATGATGACCGTACCCAGATCGCCATTGCTCCCTAATTCCCATTTCAGATGCGATTGGAGATGAATGTCTTCAATGTTTTGGGAGTAGATGATGTGATTGATATTATCCCCAACGGTCTGAGAGCTATCGAATAGAGGTTGAAGTTTTTCCTGAAACTCCTCATAAGATGAATGTGGATTTAGCCGCACATAGGTGTAAAAATTATACCATCCCCAGGAGTCTATTCCGTTCGTAAAATTGATCGGGAGTACAATGTCGAAATCAAAATGGGAATATCGGGGCACGTCTTCCAATACGGCTAGCACCTTGTAGGAGAGAGTGTCATTGCTGATATGGACCTTGAAGGTTTTTCCTATAGGATTGTCGTCACCAAAGTATTTCCTTGCTATGGACTCTGAAATCATGGCCTGATCAGGACGGGTAATACGCTCTGTTCCCCCTGATCTGGCTACAGGAAACTGGAAGACATCGAAAAATCCAGAGTCTACCCTGATCAGTGATTCTTCGTAGAATCGCTTTCCTGAGGGCAGCTCCACGAGATATCTGGCCCCCCAGGAAGGAAAGATCCTGGTAATATGATCAACTTCCGGAAGTTGTTCTTTTAATGCCGGAGCGAG
>JANQSY010000173.1 GCA_028279065.1 Cytophagales bacterium | reverse complement strand
TGGTTTTGCCACCCCCTTACTTTTTTGGCTGCGCCAGATCTACTTGTCTTCGATCCTTTGTATTCCTCTTCCTTTCGAATATGGAACCTTTGCTTCATCCAGCTTTTGCTCCATTCCAACCACCTCTTTTTCTATTCCTTCAAGGTCATCAGAGATCCTTGAAGTTTCCTTTTCTACAAGGTTGATATTTTCCTTGAATGTTTCCGTGGGCTCACTGGTGGCTTCATAGGTGAACCAATAAGCATAGGTCAATCGGGTGGCGAGAGAAGGTAATGTTTCAATATCTCTCTTCGCTGCACTTCTGTCCCCGTAAACCTGCTCCTGGATATCATCGAGTTTCAACTCCAATTCCCTGGCCTTTGGCATCATGGCCATATCAGCTCCGGGATAATGAGCAACTGCCGTTTTTATAAGCTGAACTCTTTCTTCAAGGTCATCACGGACCAAGAGCGCACTTTCCAGTTTTCTGTTTACATCTTGTAGCTGATCCAGGAATGCCATCCACTTGGCCTTGTCAGAAACCGGCATGGAGTGAAGGTTCATGTAATCGATCTCCAATTCCTGAGGACCTGCAAGACTTGCAAAGGCCCCGTCCTTGTACATATGCATTTCCACGGTGTATTTTCCTGGAGGGACAAGGTGGCCATCATCGTTCTTATCTGTACCTGTCTTGTCGCTTTTAGTCGTAAACTCGTTTGTGAAAGTTCCCCTATAGTTCCAATTGATCCTTTTTATTCCGGCGCCTGGATTGACCTTGTATTTGCGGATCTCTTCACCGGCACTGTTCTTGATCAAGAAAAGCACATAAGCTTTTTCCTCTTTATCCTCTTCCCTGAATTCTTCCAGGGTAGGATAGGGGATTGGAGTTCCATCCTTGATAGCCTTTTTCTCCTTTTCCTTACGAACATCCTTTTTGGTTTTCACCCCTTCTTTCATGTAATAAGTTATCACGGCTGCATTTGCTGGATTCTTTGCTGTATAGAAGTCAGCACCCTGGTCATCACCTGCAGCGTTTTGCTCAATGAATCCCATAGTTTTCCTAACGGAGAACAGGTGTGCATCCTTATCAAGGACCTCCGTGCTTACCTCCCTTAGTTGAGAGTAGTCATCCATGACATAAAACCCCCGACCAAATGTGGCCAGAACAAGGTCATTTTTCTCCCTTTGGATCTCCATATCCCTCACCGCAATAGTCGGAAGTCCGGAAGAGAGTTTTATCCAATGCTTTCCGCCATCTGGACTGAAAAACGCACCGAATTCTGTTCCTACAAAAAGCAGGTCCTTATTCACATGATCTTGGGCAATACAATAAACCGATCCCCTTTCCGGCAGGTCTGAACTGATTGAAGTCCAGGATTTTCCTCTGTCGGAACTTTTTAACAGGTATGGCTTAAAGTCGCCGTTCTTGTGGTTATTGAAAGCTGCAAAAACAGTATTTGCATCGTGCTGAGATGCCAATACCATATTTACATAAGTTCTGTCAGGCACTCCGGGGAAAGAGGAAATCTTTCTCCAGTTCTTTCCATCATCCTCAGAAACCTGGATCAGTCCATCATCAGTACCCACATAGAGCAAACCTTCCTCTTTGGGGGATTCGTGTAGCGCAACAATCGTCCCGTACATAGAAGTGGACTTGTTTTTCATTACGATTTCCGGAGATTGGACCTTACCCATCACCTTCAGCTTATTCCGGTCTATCTGCCTTGTCAGGTCAGGGCTTATCGCTTCCCATGAGTTGCCCTTGTCATTACTCTTATAAAGCTTGTTGGCGGCAAAGTATAATCTGGAGTTGTTGTGAGGACTGATAATGAAAGCTGCATCCCAGTTCCATTTGATCGGATCCTCGTCAGGGCCTGGTGTAGGCTGGATGTACATGACCTCCCCACTTTTCCTGTCATACCTTGCAAGGTTTCCATACTGCCATTGTGAGTACACAATATTTGGGTCCTCTGGATCTACCTGAGGCTCAAAGCCATCGCCACCAAGGGTGATGAACCAATCAGAATTCGCTATTCCATCTGATTTAAGTGTTCCTGATGGCCCTCCTTGTGTGTTGTTGTCCTGGGTTCCCCCATAGACATAGTAGAAAGGCTTGGAGTTGTCTATGGCAACCTTATAGAACTGCGTCAATGGAAGGTTGCCCTTGAATTGCCAGTTTGAAGCCCTGTCCCAGGTTTCATAAAGACCACCATCGCAACCCACTCTCCAATGGTCTGGATCACTTGGATCTTGCCACATGCAGTGGTTGTCAACGTGTTTTTTTGATTCTCCTGTTCGTTTCCAGGTTTTTCCTCCATCCTCGGTATGCTGGAGGAACGTGTTCATAGAATAGACGATATCTTCATTCTCTATGTCACAATAGATCTCCTGATAATAGTTTCCACTACTCACGTAGTCTCCTCTTTTTTGCCAACTGGCTCCTCTGTTTGTAGAGCGATAGAATCCTCCCTTGCCATCGGATGCCTCTACGATGGCATACAACAGGTCAGAATTCAATGGGGAAATGGCCAGTCCAATTCTTCCTTTATCCACCCCAGGAAGGCCTGAATTGATCTTGTTCCAAGTCTTCCCACCATCTGTGGACTTATGCAATCCTGATCCTGGTCCACCACCAACATAGGTGAAGACATGCCTTCTTCTCTGATGTGCCGAAGCATAAAGGATGTCTGGGTTTTTAGGATCCATGATCAGATCCGCAAATCCGGTATGTTCATCCACATGGAGTATCCTTTCCCATGTTTTACCCCCATCTGCCGTTTTATATATACCTCTGTCTCCACCTGCAGACCAAAGAGGCCCGTATGCTGCTACATAAACTAGGTCCGAATTATTGGGATGGACTATGATCTTGCTGATATGCTCTGACTTTTTCAGTCCAACATTTTCCCAGGAAGATCCGTCATTGCAGGATTTGTAAACGCCATCCCCATAGGCGACGCTTCTCTGGTTGTTGTTCTCTCCTGTACCTACCCATACGCAATGCGAGTTTCCAGGGTCTATGGTTACGCAACCTATTGAATATGAACCTTGGGAATCAAAAATGGGGGAGAAGGTGTTCCCTGAATTGGTTGTTTTCCAGACCCCACCGCTTGCAACGGCAAGATAGTATTCAGAGGGATCGTCCTTCTGGACAGCTATATCCGCTATCCTTCCAGACTTTAATGCAGGACCAATGCTCCGGAACGAAAATCCAGAATAGGTTGAAGATTTGTAAATGGCTGGTTTTTCCTCGCCTTCATCTTTGGATTTGTCCTTTGCAGAGAAAGCGATGAGTGGAAAAATTAAACCGATGGCTAAGAGTAATTTCTTTGGATTCATACAACAATTTTTGCCCGAAATAAATAAAAAAAAACCTCCCGCATCTGCCGTTCAGGTATTTTTCATCCCGGACAGAATTGGGAGGTCATAACCATAACGAAAATGAATCCTTTATGGGCTTACCCCGTATTCCAAATATTTTTATGAAAGGTCTGATCCGATCTGACAAAAAGGTCTGGTTAAACCCTTGTCAGTTTTTGCTAATCCCGGCCCAAAAGCCAATCACCGGGAATACTCCTCTTCTTGAGCAGGGTCCAAAAAATGGACCCCTTGTTTAATCAAAGACACAAAGTGTCATCTTTGAAAGCTTCGCTCATCGCAGACAACCTTTGCTAAAGCTTCGGTTATCGAAGAAGTATAGATTCAGAGAACTCTCCCGAATCACCTGAAACTTTTACTTCGTAATTCCCATCGTTCAATTCCGAGAAATCGTACCTCCTGATAAACGATTCTGCAGATTTGATCTTTTCTGAATAAATGGCATTTCCTCTATAATCAAGGATCTCAAGCTCCAGATCTTCCTGGGTTGGATTCTTTAGGGCTATTACCATTCTGTCATCAATGGGTGTTTCGATAAAACCTGCTTGAAACTGAGCGGTTTCCTTACTCAAAATGAATTCGCCCCTACTGTCTTTGGTTCCAGAAAAACCTGATAATGTTGCAAGCAGGAATGGAACAATTAACAAAGATTTGGCTATCCGTTTCATGATTGAAAAAGTTAAAATTTGACCTCATGAAAACATAAGAAATCTACGTGCCAATTTGTATATCTTGTTGATTTACAAGAGAATACATGGGAAAATGAAAATTTTTTGTACGGAAGTGGACAAATATTGTCCGGCTTTATTCTCCCTTTTCTTTTTTGGAGATGACCATCTTGCCATCGCGGGTCCTGGCGTACAGTTTTCCAAAACCATCACCGGCTTTGAATTGGAAATAGCCCTTTGATTTTTTCTGCACTTTGAAATGGCTGCTCGACTCTATTGTACCGCCCCCGGTATAGGCGTCGACTATGCCGCCATTGCCGAAAAGGGTCAAATTCAATTCGCCATCTTCCACTGAAAATCTCAGATTATGGACATCTGAAAACCGGGTATGGATATCATAGTTTCCTGACCCGCCGATCAGGTTAATATTGGTGAATATGGAATTGATGATCTTACAATCCTTTTCCCCCATCACCAATTTTAGATCTCCATTTCCTCCGTTTCGGATCTCTACCGGAGCATTTTCTATCTTGATATCCAGCATCTTCCCATCAAACTTGTTGATCTCAAGTTTTCCATCATCGGCGTCGATCTTTAGATTTCCTGCCACGGTGTCAATTACATACTTATCATCCCTGCCTTTAATATCCAGGCTTACAGTCTGAGGCATTCGAATTAAAATGTCATAGTTCAGGTTCAAATATTTAACAACTCCAACCGAAGCATCCTTCTTTTCAAAGATTATCAATTCTTCAGGTTTGGATTTTATATCCATTATGTACCCATCGGAGTCCAACTTTTTGCTCCTTAAAAGAGCCTTTCTGGTTATCTGGACCTGAACATCATTTCTGTCTTCCCCGATGATACGCACCTTGGCATTTCTTGAGGCAAGTATGATCTTGCCATTGGGATCAAGGGGATAGCTCTCTTCATGTTCATAAACCAATTGACCATTGGAAAACAGAGGCAAGAAAAATAGAACCGTTAGTATTCGTTTCATATCAAAAAAAAACCCCGCAACAGCGGGGCAAAGATCTTACCAAACTTCGTATCGGCTGACATGCATGTTTCCGATCAGCCATTTCCCGTCATATTCTTTGTAGGTCATTAGGATTATGTTTTTCGAATTGATCTTTCCCTCTTCGGGGTTCTCCGATTCCACATTTCCTTCCAATGCAATAGTTCCAACATTTTCCCTTGTGGTTGCAAAGGCTATTCTGGCACCCTGGATATGCCAGCTAAATTGTCCGGTGGGAACATTGGTTTCAAGAAAAGCTTTCAAATCTGAATAATTTGACTTGTCAACCTTGATCCCGTTGTCGTTGAAGACATTGATACGTGTTTGCATATAACCGGGATGGAAGTAGCTGAGAATGTTGTCAATATCCTTTGTTTCGTTGATGTCTTCGAGGTCCCTGATGAGGTCCATAGTCCTTAGGTAGATCTGCTTTTCTCCACCTGAGGATACCTGATCCTTTCCCTGTGCTATATAGGCGATCAAATCAGCCATACTGTCTTTCTCCTGTTCCAATAATTCATCTTTGGCTATTAGCTCTTCTAGGCTGGCCTGAGCTTCATCTCTTTCCTGTGCGTAGCTTTTGCTTTCTTCAACCACTTGTTTTTGCTCCTTCACTTCGCCTTCGGCTTTTTCTTCCTTCCAAAATGAAACGACCAGAAGAATGGCCATTATCAAGATGAGAATTCTGTAGACATTTTCTCTTTTCATGCTATTCCTGTTTGTTCAATGAAGATTTAAAAATAGAATAAATCCTTAGTCTATCTTTTTATTGGTCAAAAACTTTCCAACCAAAATGGCTACGATAACCACATTGTAAAACTGACCGATCAAGCCAAAAAAAACGACAAATCTCTTGGCTAAGGGCAATAATGGGACTATGTCCCCAAAACCTATTGTGGTTAGAGAAACAAAGGCGAAGTAGAAGATATCGTTAAAGCCATTTTGAAATGTGCCATCTGCAATTTTAAATGAACCTGGGACCCAGATCTCTATAAAGGAATAAGTGAACATCGCAAGTACTCCAATGAGGAAATACCCTGTAAAGGCTCCAACAATTACCTTGAAATCCACATGTTCCTGACCTAAGATCTGGAGCAACAACTCATAGGTCATAAAGACGAAAAAGCTGAATAGGGAAAAAAGGGAAACCAATTGAAGGTTAGGACTATATTGGATGAACATTATATAGCCCTCGGGGATCAAAACCAGAATTCCAGCCACCAGGGTTAGGTAATAGGTCAGCTTTTTTTTCCCCATTAGGTTTATCCCGGAAAGAACCAATAAAAGGAAGCTGACATAATGTGGAATATTTCCTCCGGTAATAGCCTCCATGACTTCTCCGCCAATGAGGGCATAAAGGAGGGAGATGAGCAAAATGCCGAACCGATTTTGATAAGCCCATTTCCTGAAGTTGAATTCTTGCTCAGGCATTCCTTAAGATTATTGTACGGTTCATGGCTGGTCAAATTAAGTTAGTTTTGCCGAAAAACTGCCTATATGTACAGGGGGAAAAAAGTAGTGGTGGTCATGCCTGCATACAATGCGGAAAAAACGGTTGGTATTACCCTGAAGGAGATCGACCCGAACCTGGTAGATGAGGTGGTTTTGGTTGATGACCACAGTACAGATAATACCGCACAGACAGCAAAAGATTTGGGAATCAATCATGTGATCAGACATGATAAGAACAAAGGCTACGGTGGGAATCAAAAAACCTGCTATCATAAGGCCCTGGAGCTTGAGGCTGATATAGTCGTTATGCTTCATCCGGATTATCAATACACCCCCTTATTGATCCCTGCTATGGTGAGTATTATTGGGAATGACCTTTACCCTGTGGTATTTGGCTCAAGAATTCTTGGGAAGGGTGCTTTAAAGGGTGGAATGCCCTTATATAAATACTTTGCAAACCGGGTTCTGACCTTTACTCAGAACCTGTTGATGAACCAGAAACTCGGAGAATACCATACCGGTTATCGAGCTTTTTCAGCTGAGGTATTGAAGTCTATTCCCTTTGATAAATGTTCTGATGACTTTGTATTTGACAATGAGATTATTGCGCAGATCTTTTCACGGGGATTTGAAGTAGGGGAGGTCACATGCCCAACAAAGTATTTCGATGAGGCCTCCTCGATTAATTTGCAGCGAAGCATTACCTATGGCCTTGGGGTCCTAAGGGTTTCATTTCTTTATTTCCTTAACAGACTGGGGATCATTAAGTGGGGGCTCCTAAAGTCTGAATAGCTTGAAATGATGGAGTTCCTTAAAGTTCGTCCTGGTCTTTCTCTGGCTATTCTTGGCGCTGTTTTATTCATTCCTTTTTTGGGCTCCGTACACCTTTTTGATTGGGATGAGATCAATTTTGCTGAGGTTTCCAGGGAGATGATCGTCCTTCAGGATTATACCAGGGCCTTTATCAATTTTCTCCCTTTTTGGGAAAAGCCTCCTCTTTTCTTTTGGCTCCAGGTAGTGGGGATGAAAGTTTTCGGAGTAGGGGAATTTGCAGCAAGATTGCCGAATGCTATTACTGGCATCATCACCTTATTTCTGCTATTTGATATTGGGAAAAGACTGGTAGGGAAGACGTTTGGGGTTCTATGGGCCCTGGCTTATTTAGGTTCTATTCTTCCGAATTTCTATTTCCAGTCAGGGATCATTGACCCTGTTTTCAATCTCTTGATCTTTCTCTCCTTATACTTCCTTATTCGTTTCTCATGGAAAAAAGGAGCAATCGTTCAATTTGATTCCAGAGTACATTGGGTTGGATTAATAGTCATTTCAGGGGTATTTGCTGGCTTGGCTGTTTTAACCAAAGGACCTGCAGCACTGGCCATTCTATTCCTCACCATGTTTGTCTATTGGGTTCTGAAAAGATTTAAGTGGTTCATAAATCCAATTGAGTTTCTGCTTTTTCTTTTTGCCGCACTTTTGGCAACTTCCATTTGGTATGGACCTGAGACTATTAAGAACGGTCCCTGGTTTATTTCTGAGTTTGTAGAATATAATATCCGTCTATTTAGTACTGAGGATTCCGGACATGGGGGATTCCCAGGTTACCATTTCGTTGTTGTTTTCTTCGGTTGCTTTCCAGCTTCAATTTTTATGCTGTTTTCTCTTAGATCCAATGGAGAGGAGGGGCAGGTTAAAGATCTCAGGCTTTGGATGGTAATTCTGATGTTGTCTGTTCTTGGATTGTTTTCCGTCGTCCAATCCAAGATCGTCCACTATTCATCCATGACTTATATTCCTCTCACTTTTTTGGCCGCTCTCACCCTTGATCGTTGGATTAAAAACTCAAAGCCAATAACTGGTCTGTCGAGGGGCTTACTGATCAGTATCGCTGTTTTTCTTGGAGTCGTTCTCATCTCAATCCCGATCCTGGCGATGAACCTGGATTTGATAATTCCTATGGTAGATGATGCTTTTGCTCAGGGAAATATGGAAGCGGACCCTGGATGGACAGGCCTTGAGACTTTGGGAGGATTGGGGATCATCCTTTCGGTCATTTTCTTCTTAAGGACCTGGAAAAGGGGAAGAAGGATGCTAGCTACAGGGATCCTGTTCATTGGGATGGCCATTTCCATCAAATTGATAGTGGCCCTTAGTGTAAAAAAGATTGAAGGACATTCACAGGCTGCGGCAATAGAGTTCTTCCAGACATTGAAAGGCAAGGATGTTTTCATCCAACCTGTTGGGTATAAAACCTATGCCCATTATTTCTATTCTGAGATCAAACCAAGTCAAAGGCCCAGGATAGAATTATTCCCGGAAATAGAGGGTACCAACCAAAAGCTTTGGGCCTGGGAGGACCACCTATTGACCACACAAATGGAGAAAGATTGCTATTTCGTTTCCAAGGTGAGCTCGGATGGGGAAAAGAAATTAAAGGCAAATCCTGAAGTGAAATTCCTTTATGAAAAAAACGGATTTGTCTTTTTTAAGAAGGATGCGCCTTAGTTTGGATTGTAAAGGACCGTTAAAGACTTCTTTTCGACTTCAAAAACCAGATCCTTACCCAACTTTTTTGGCTCACCATCCAAATGAACCCATTCCCCTTCCTGCCTGATCCTGATCTTTCTCGCTTTGCCTGATCTCACATTCTTGTTTTTATGTATCTGCTTTGAGAAAAGCTGAACCGCTGGCAAAGCGATGTTCAATAAATTGAATTTTGGAACCATCGCAAAGTCAAGGATCCCATCATCCATTTTGGCAAGAGGGCAGATATAGGCGTTGTTTCCGAACTGTCGAGTATTTGCGACCGTGATAAACCAGGCCTTTGAACTGAGTGATTGCTTTTCGTCCAATGCTATCTCGTAAGGATCTTCTTTTGAATTGAAATACTCCTGGACAGATAGCTTGATGTACTTGGAGAACCCTCTTGTACTATGGTTTTCCTGGAAAAGTCGGCTTACCTGGGCATCGAATCCCACTCCTGAAGCGCAGAAAAAAGGATGTCCGTTTACTTTTCCGGAATCAATCGTCTTTTCCTTCATCCGCTTCAATTGATCCAGGGCTTTGTTTTTGTTAATGGGGATATTCAATTCCCTGGCTAGCCCATTTCCTGAACCTGTTGGAACAATCGCCATAACAACATCACTTCCCAATAACCCTCTTCCCACTTCATTCACCGTACCATCGCCTCCAACGGCAACCACCAGTTCTGCCCCATCCTCAACGGCCTGTCTGGAAAGCAATTCCGAATGTCCGGGAAACTCAGAATGAAGGATCCTGGCTCCATCAAAATTTTGTCTAACCTGGATTTCAAATCCCTTTAAGGTTTTGCCTCCGGCTATTGGATTTACTATGAAGGATGTTCTTTTTTCCATAAAAAAAGCCCCGCAAACGCGGGGCTAAAATTATTCTGAATTGTTGGAATTACATCATTCCGCCCATTCCGCCGCCCGGAGGCATTGCAGGCATAGGCTCGTCTTCTGGCTCCTCGGCAACCACACATTCGGTGGTGAGGATCAAAGAAGAGATTGAAGCTGCATTTTCCAAAGCCAACCTGGTCACCTTGGTAGGATCGATGATCCCAGCCTTGATCAGATTCTCGTACTTGTTGTCATTGGCATTGTATCCAAAATCACCTTTACCTTCTTCTACCTTTTGAACAACTACAGAACCTTCAAGACCTGCATTGTCAACGATGGTCCTCAAAGGAGAGGTTAATGCTGATCTTACGATCTCCACTCCGGTTTGTTGATCATTGTTGGCTGCTTCAACATTTTTAAGACCGGAAGTGGCCCGCACCAATGCAACTCCTCCACCTGGAACGATCCCTTCTTCTACAGCGGCTCTGGTTGCGTGCAATGCGTCATCAACCCTGTCCTTTTTCTCCTTCATTTCAACCTCGGTGGCTGCTCCGACGTACAGGATAGCCACTCCACCAGAAAGCTTGGCAAGCCTTTCCTGAAGTTTTTCCTTGTCGTAGTCTGAAGTCGTGGTCTCGATCTGAGCTTTGATCTGGTTGATCCTTGCCTTGATGTCATCTTTCTTACCAGCACCGTTTACAACGGTGGTGTTATCCTTGTCGATGATCACTCTTTCCGCAGTGCCCAGATACTCGATGGTCGCACTTTCCAGCTTATAACCCCTTTCTTCTGAGATAACAGTACCACCTGTCAGGATGGCGATATCCTCAAGCATCGCTTTTCTTCTGTCACCGAACCCAGGAGCCTTAACGGCAGCTATTTTCAGCGAGCCACGGATCTTGTTCACAACAAGTGTAGCGAGAGCCTCACCTTCAACATCCTCAGCGATGATCAACAATCCCTTTCCTGTTTGAGCGACGTTTTCAAGGATAGGAAGAAGTTCTTTCATGTTTGAGACCTTCTTGTCGTAGATCAGGATATATGGATTCTCCATGTTGGCTTCCATTTTATCCGCATCTGTAACAAAGTATGGAGAAAGGTAACCGCGATCGAACTGCATACCTTCAACCGTTTTAACCTCAGTTTCTGTCCCCTTTGCTTCCTCAACAGTGATCACACCGTCTTTTCCAACCTTGTCCATAGCGTCGGCGATCATATTACCGATCTCTGCATCGTTGTTTGCTGAGATGGTTGCAACCTGAGCGATCTCGCTGTTATCCTTAATGGATTTGCTTTGCTTTTTCAGGTTTTCCACAACAGAGGAAACAGCTTTGTCGATACCTCTTTTAAGATCCATTGGATTTGCTCCGGCAGCAACGTTCTTGATACCATTGGTGAATATAGCTTGAGCCAATACAGTGGCAGTGGTGGTACCATCACCAGCGTCATCAGCTGTTTTGGATGCTACCTCTTTGACAAGCTGAGCTCCCATGTTCTCAACAGGCTCTGCCAGTTCTATCTCTTTTGCAACGGTTACACCATCTTTGGTTACTGAAGGCGCACCGAACTTTTTGTCAATGATCACGTTCCTTCCTTTTGGTCCAAGGGTGACCTTGACAGCATTTGCAAGAGCGTCAACACCTTTCCTTAGTTGTTCTCTCGCGTCACTTTCGAAGTGAATTGATTTGTTAGCCATTTCTTGTGATTTTTTGAATGATTATTTTGCGAAACTTCCATAGATATCAGAGGCACTCATGATCAAATAATCATTGCCGTCTATAGTTATCTCTGTTCCAGAGTACTTGCCATAAAGGACTTTTTCCCCAACCTTAAAATCGATCGGTTCATCCTTTTTTTCAGCACCGATAGCCATAATGCTACCTTGCTGTGGTTTTTCCTTCGCAGTGTCAGGGATAATGATACCCCCAGAAGAGATCTCTTCCGCTGGAGAAGGCTCAACGAGAACCCTGCCTGCAGCTGGTTTGAAGTTGATCTTTTTGGACATAGTAATTTTAGTTTTAAGTTTTCTAGCACTTGTCATTTCTTGTGCCAATCGTTGATTCTGCCAATTTTTAACGCATACTGTCAGAAAATCTGTCCGATTTGTCAGAAACAAGAAAAAATGTCACCCGTTCAAATCTAATAGAGCGGATTCTTGAAATCCTGTTTTACATTTTTTACTATTTGTGATATGGAAGATTATGTACCACTTTCCAAGGACTGGCTGACGGAGGGAACCATAGACCTTGAATACAAAAGCTATCTGCTGTTGGCTTACCTGAAAAAGGTGGAGAAAAAATTTTCAAAGATCGAGTTGTACCCACCCCTGAAGGATGTGATCAGCCAATATGATAATCTTGTTAGGATCAGGGAAGGGCAGGAGGTAATCCTGGAGAAATCCCAAAAAGATCCCATAATGATTGACCTGGAGAAACTGAAGATCATTTACAAGGAGAATCCGGAATTTGACAAGGTGATGGGGGAGATCCAGAAGATCCTTGATTTCTCTATTCCCAAGATCCAAAACAGCATTGAGACCGGAAAGTCTATCTATGAGGAGATCGAAAGGCAGGTCAAGATCGAACCGATCGGAATCATTCCCATAGAACAGGGTAAGGGGTTCATTTTTACCAAGGCCAAAGACCCGGGATTCATCGATGTTTTTCAATTCAGGATCCAGAAAATGGAATTGAATGGCAATCCCATCAAAGGGATCTATACCGATTTCCTAAGGACGATCAAAAAGGGATTTTCGACGCTTGAATCCATTAAAACCAAGCTGATGACCCAGTACCAGGGTATGGTTAATCCCATGACCTATTTCGTGAGTACAGGATATTATATACCAAGGGATTCCACCCTTATGCCAATAGCAAAAAGGAAGATCCTTGCTTCGGTAAAACTTTGATTATTCGTTATCCGGGTTGGCAGGCTCCGGAGACAGATCTCCACCACTACCATCTTCGGGAAGCAGGCCGCCATCATCTGAACCTCCTGTGTTACCGCCCGCGGGAGGAAGGAGACTTTCATTTGCCCTTTCAACATTCACGCTTTCAACCTGATTGGTCTCTTCAGGGTGAGGGATGAAGAAGTTCGATACAAGGGTTAGAATGACCAATGAAATTGCAAAACCCCAGGTTAATTTTTCAAGAAGGTCGGAGGTGCGCTTAACGCCCATCATTTGACTTGCACCGGCTCCGATAAAGTTAGCGGATATACCACCCTTGGAGCTTTGTGAAAGAACCACCAGCACTAGAAGAATTGAAACAAAGATCGCCAGACCAACTATGATCGTCATACCTTGAGGGATTTAATTTGGGCCGCAAAATAACTCTTTTTTTTAGGATATTTCAACATCAACTGCTCATAAACTTCCTTGGCTTTCTGGTGTTTGCCCTGCCTGGTAAGGATCTTGGCGAGGCTTTCGGACACCAAAAGTCTGTTTTCACTGGTAGAGACATTTGACAGGTCTTCATTGGGGCCACCATCTCCCTTATATTCCTGTTTCAATTCAGGGGGATTCTTGATAAAATCCTTGATGAGCGTCCTTTGTTTTTCCAGCTTTTTCTCCCTTTCCTTGTCCTTTTTTGCTATTTCGGGCTTTTCAGGCTTTTCGGTTTTTTTTTTTGAGTCGGAGGTGCCGGCTTTGGTGCCGGTCGATCTTTGAGCTGGTTTTTCACCCGTTGGCTTAGCCTGCCCGGAACTTGGGGGCTTCTTAGTCTTTGCTGTGGTCTTTTTGGTACTTGCCTTGCCGCTTGAGGATTTGGTTGAGGTGGTTTTTTTTGCGGGTTTCTGCCCTTTTCTCTCCATTTCTGATAGAGTCTTTCGAAGGGCAAGCATATTTTCCATTACCTGATCAACTATATCACCGGAGGGCTCACTTTCGTCTTCCTTTTCCTCGACCTTGGTCTCAGGCTCAGATTTTTTCTCCTCCTCTTCGGTTGGAGCTTTGGTGTCTGCCCTGTCATCGATCCCCTTTTCAACTTTTTCGATTTTTAAATCCCCGATTTCTGGCGTTTCCTCTTCCCGCTTTTTCTCTTCTGGCTTGGAAGGCTCCTCTACCTCAGGTGGTTCACTCTCAAGTTTGACGGATTCAACAGGTTTTTCCTTTTCCGCTTCTTCCGTATGACCAAGGGGCTCAGATTTTTCAGCTTTTGGCAAGGCTTCAATGATCTCCTTGGTCACATCTACCTTTTCAGTTTCATTTGCTTCGACCTTCTCTTCCTTTTTTGGGATGGTTTCTTCCTCCCAGTCTGACAAGATCAAAGAATTTGGAAAGAAGCTTCCTCTTTTTTCAAGTTCTTCCTCAGCTGTTATATTCTTCCTTTCGATCTGGATCTTTGCATGAAGGGTCCTCGCGGTTGCGAAGTATGGAGAACTTTCGATCAGCTTCTCCAGAGCCTTGATATCAACCGATGAAGCCTGGCCTGGATTCTCCAGCAATTTGTAAAAGCGATCCTTCTTCAAGAATGGAAATTTTTTCTAAAAATAATCAGTTAGATTTTTTTGACTACCAGTTCGCCACTGTTTCGGTGAATATTTCCAAATAAATCTGTTCGAAGATCTCTTCTATCAATTCGGTCTCAATATCCTGAAGATTCACACTTCTGGAATAATCCGAAAAGAATGAGAACTCCTTGTTCTCAAAATCCTGTTCAGGATCCATCTTATTGAAGAAATTGACTTTCACTCTGATCTTCAATCTGTTCAACTCCGCTACTTCATCAGCGGAAGGTGCTACCGGAAGTATTGTATATGAGACTATTTCCCCATTGACGGTAAGGTCTGCCGATTGCATAATAACCTCCAGATTGGTGTTTTGCTGATACGTCTCCCTTAGTCCTTCCGTAAATATTTGAGAAAGGTCAGCTGGGCCACTACCGGACAGGTTGGGAAAATTTTGAACAGTGATGGTCTCGATATCCGGAGAAATATTGGTCCCCGTAAAGGAGTAAACCCCACAGCCCATCATTAAAGGCGCCAGGAAAATGCTTAAAAAGCCCTTACGCATCAAGATCGTAGTGTTTGATCTTGCGATAAAGGGTCCTTTCGGAGATCCCGAGATCCTTGGCAGCGTATTTCCTTTTGTTATTGTTCTTCTGCAGGGCCTTGATGATCATTTCCTTTTCCTTCTCCTCCAGAGAGAGGGATTCATTCTCCTGCTCATGGGGAATATCCTCTATCCCGCTGATATCATAGGTTGTGGTCTGCTCGGGTTCTTCCTCTACAATAACTGGCCTCTGAGGTTCCTGTTCTGGCCGGGTCAATTCCATTTCCTTGAAAAGACCCTCATGTTCCGAAAGAACCCTTGCGGACTCCTTGTCCCCACCCGAAAGGATCTTGTGAACCAAGCCCTTGAGATCATTCATATCCTTTTTCATGTCAAAGAGAACATTGTAAAGGATCTCCCTCTCGTAATAACTTTTATCCTCCCTTTTTGGCTGATATAGCTCTGGTAGGCTGCTTCCTTCCGCCTGAGGGATGTACTTCTGAAGCTTTTCCGGACCGATCTCTCTGTCAACTTCCAATACCGAGATCTGCTCCACGATATTCTTTAACTGTCGGATATTTCCTGGAAAGCGGTACTTCAATAAAAGCTGTTGGGCGGTTGGGTCAAGGGCAACGGGTTTGACCTTGTACTTATCAGCAAAATCTGATGCAAACTTCCTGAATAAAAGCAGTATGTCGTTGTCCCGGTCACGGAGAGGGGGGACGAAGATCGGCACAGTATTAAGCCTGTAGTATAGGTCCTCCCTGAACTCTCCTCTTTTCACTGAATCGAAAAGGTCGACATTGGTTGCGGTGACGACTCTGACATCAGTTTTCTGAACCTTTGAGGATCCTACCCGAATGAACTCTCCATTCTCAAGGACTCTAAGGAGTCTGGCCTGTGTTCCCAATGGCATTTCACCGATCTCATCAAGGAATATCGTACCTCCATTGGTGACTTCGAAATATCCCTTTCTGGCCTCATGAGCCCCGGTAAAGGACCCCTTTTCATGACCAAAAAGCTCTGAATCAATGGTGCCCTCTGGAATTGCTCCTGTGTTGATCGCGATGAACTGGCCATGCTTTCTATGGCTCAGGTGGTGGATTATCTTAGAAAAGGATTCCTTTCCTACCCCTGATTCACCCGTGATCAGTACGGTCATCTCAGTAGGGGCGACCTGAGCAGCGATCCTCAGGGCGTTGTTCAGCAATGGTGAATTGCCAATGATCCCGAATCGCTGCTTGAGACTTACTATATCGTTATTATCCATTCGCTCTTTCCTTATCAACAACTTTGCCAAGCAATGTGGCGGAAGTGCAGGCATGGACTTTTACCATCACGTAATCCCCTGGTTTTTGATCTCCCTTTGGAAATACGATCACTTTGTTTTGAGAATTCCTTCCAAACAGGTCTGATTCCGATTTCTTTGAGGTTCCCTCTACCAAAACCTTGAATGTTTTGCCTACATCCTTCTCATTGCTTCTTAGACTATGTCGGTTCTGGAGCTCAATTATTTCCTGAAGCCTTTTCTTTTTTGTTTCCAGAGGGATGTCGTCCTCGTACTTTTTCTCGGCCAGAGTACCCGGTCTTTCCGAATAGAAGAACATGTAAGAAAAATCGAACTCAACCTTTTCCATCAGGGATAAGGTGTCCTGATGTTCCTCTTCGGTTTCAGAACAGAAACCGGTGATCATATCAGAGGAAATCCCGCATTCTTCTCCCAGGATCCGCTTAATGGAATCTACTCTTTCAAGGTACCATTCCCTTGAGTAGGTGCGGTTCATCAGCTTCAGGATCCTGTCATTTCCGCTTTGAACAGGTAAATGGATGTATTTACAGATGTTTTCATGCTCGGCCATCGTAAAAAGGACCTCATCTGTGATGTCTTTTGGGTGGGAGGTCGAAAACCTGATCCTGAGTTCAGGGTCGACCTCAGCAACCATCTTTAATAATTGGGCGAAATTCACCCTTTCTTCTCCCTCTGAATCCCATTTGTAGGAGTCCACATTTTGCCCCAATAGAGTCACCTCCCGATACCCTTTGCCGAACAGATCCCTCGCTTCTTTCACGATGGTTTTTGGATCCCGGCTTCTTTCTCTTCCCCTTGTAAAGGGTACCACACAAAAGGAGCACATATTATCGCAGCCCCTCATAATTGAGATAAAAGCTGTGACCCCATTGCTTTGAAGTCTAACAGGGCTGATATCCGCATAGGTTTCTTCCCTTGATAGGAAAACATTGACAGCTTTACGGCCTTCATCAAGCTCTTTGACGAGGTTAGGGAGATCACGATAGGAATCCGGTCCAGCCACCAGATCTACGATCTTTTCCTCTTCCAGGAGCTTCTTTTTCAATCTTTCGGCCATGCAACCTAGGATCCCGATCTGCTTTTTTGGATCATTATCCTTTAGACCTTTGAATTTTTCCAGTCTCTTTCTGACGGTTAGTTCTGCTTTTTCCCGAATTGAACAGGTATTCAGCAGTATCAGATCCGCCTGTTCCAGATCTGAAGTAGAATCAAAGCCTTCCCGTTCAAGGATAGATGTAACTATCTCACTGTCAGAGAAATTCATCTGACATCCATAGCTTTCGATGTAGAGTTTTTTAGCCTTCCCGGTATTGGTTTCCCGGCTTATCCTCACTTCATCTGTGGGTTCTTTTGCTCCAGAAGCGCCAACTTCTATATCCTTGATCAGATCCATTTCAAAAATTCGAGTTGCAAAAGTAGACTAATGAGAGAAAACTGACAATTTGTCAGTAATTAATTTGAGAACAGCTCCTTAAAATGCTCCGCCTTCCACAAAGATTCCTGGTATTCCTCTTC
>JANQSY010000167.1 GCA_028279065.1 Cytophagales bacterium | reverse complement strand
ATTTTCCTATGGCGGTTTCACCACTGAGCATAAGGGTATCTGCTCCATCCAGGACCGCATTGGCTACATCATTGGTTTCAGCACGGGTCGGTCTGGAGTTTTCTATCATACTCTCCATCATCTGAGTCGCAATGATTACCGGGGTGGCAGTAAGATTACATTTCTTCACGATCCTTTTTTGGATCATAGGTACGTTCTCCATGGGGATCTCTACCCCAAGGTCTCCCCTGGCAACCATGATAGCATCGCTTTCTTCGATGATAGCATCGATGTTTTCAACTGCTTCTGGCTTTTCGATCTTGGAAATGATCTTTGCATCACCCTTCAGGTCCTTGATCTTCTTTCTGAGATTGACCACATCCTTGGCTGACCTGACAAATGACAATGCAACCCAGTCCGCATTGTGTTCTACAGCGAATTCCAGATCTTCAATGTCCTTTTGGGTCAATGAGGGGGCTGAAATCTTGGTATCAGGAAGGTTCATCCCCTTCTTATCTGTCAAATACCCACCTACCCTGATCCTGCAAAGCACCTCCTTTTTCTTTGGATGGACCTCTTTGACCTTAAGTTCGATCTTCCCATCATCCAGCAAAATGGTCTCTCCCTTTTTTACGTCCTTGTAAAGGCTCTCATATTTCGTATAGATCTTCTCCGGTGTCCCTATCTCTTTTTTGGCAGATAGAATTATATCGTTCCCTGCTTTGAGGTAAATTTTTCCCTCCTCCATCATTCCGACACGGATCTTTGGACCTCCAAGATCAACAAGGGTGCTGATATACAACCCACGATCACGGTTAATGTCCTTGATCTGTTTTATGACCTCCAGATGATCGGTATGGGTGCCGTGGGAAAAGTTCAGCCTGAAAACGTCCACTCCAACATCCACCAGTTTTTCCATGACCTTCATGGAATTCGATGCCGGTCCGACGGTGGCGATGATCTTGGTGCGGTTAAATGTGGTTTTCATTGATCAGATATTAAATAGTCCTTGTTCTTTAGCCTGTTTGGATCAAACTCAGTCACCAAATTGATCTCTGGGATCATTCGGAGCCTTTTAAGGAATTCTGAGGACTCAAGTTCCAGATGTGACTCACAATAAAAAGTAAAATCAAAATCCTTTAGTTCAGAAAAAATTGGCCCAGCGAAAGCTTTCCTCTCCTCATCAAAACCCCTGTTTTCGATCAATCTGAAGATCCTTTGATCCTTGGCACAAAAATAATTTAAATGGAGTTGAGATTTTTTTCCCACAGGAGAAAACTTGAGGTCCTTTTCTTTCGCCAGCTTGATTCCGAATTCCCTGGATAACTGAAAGGCCAGTTTGAAGGGTTTTGCAGCACAAGAGATCGCGAAAAGTTTTCCTTCCACAACCAGATCAAAATCGAGCTTTATGGTCTTTTTCAAGTAGTTATCCTGTTTTGGAAGCTCTCAAAAGAAAAAATAGCAATTCCTTGTAAGACTATTTGTTTGCCAAATATACATTTATGCATTTCTTTGCAGCTGTTAATATTTAACTCCAAAACTATGTCTGAGATAGCTCAAAAAGTTAAAAGTATAATTGTTGAGAAATTAGGTGTTGAAGATTCTGAGGTTACTCCGGAAGCAAGTTTCACAAACGACTTGGGGGCAGATTCACTCGACACTGTTGAGCTCATTATGGAATTCGAAAAGGAATTCAACATCTCCATCCCTGATGACCAGGCGGAGAACATCTCAACAGTTGGGCAAGCTATTGCATACCTGGAAGAGAACAGTAAATAAAAGTAGCTAAATGGACCTCAAGAGGGTTGTAGTTACTGGTCTTGGCGCCCTGACCCCTCTCGGGAATGATCCTCAGGCCTACTGGCAGGGGATGTGCGATGGGAAAAGCGGGGCTGCTCCTATTACCAAGTTTGACGCGACAAACTTTAAAACAAAGTTTGCTTGTGAATTAAAGGGTTTTGACCCTTTGGTTTTATTGGACCGCAAGGAAGCCAGAAAACTGGATCCTTATGCCCAATACGCCATGGTATGTGCAGACCAGGCCGTAAATGACTCCGGAATTATCGATGGTAATTTCGACCCGGACCGTATTGGGGTTATCTGGGCTTCCGGTATCGGTGGACTGGATACCTTTCAAAAAGAGGTTCGCGGATTTATTGAAGGGAATGGCGTACCCCGATTCAATCCTTTCTTCATACCAAAAATGATAGCAGATATTGGGGCAGGCCATATCTCGATCAGGTATGGTTTCAGAGGACCCAATTATGCTACAGTTTCTGCCTGTGCCTCCTCTACAAATTCCATTGTCAATGCGTTCAATCATATCCGTATGGGATATGCGGATGCCATGGTAGCTGGCGGATCCGAAGCAGCCGTTATTGAATCAGGAATCGGTGGTTTTAATGCAATGAAGGCCCTTTCAGAAAGAAATGACTCTCCTGAAACTGCTTCCAGACCTTTCGATAAGGATAGGGATGGCTTCGTCCTGGGTGAAGGAGCCGGTGCTCTGATCCTGGAAGAATACGAAAGAGCAAAAGCAAGGGGAGCAAAGATCTACGCGGAAGTCGTTGGTGGAGGAATGACAGCAGATGCTCATCATATCACAGCCCCACATCCTGAGGGCCTTGGAGCTCTAAATGTGATGAAAAATGCTCTTAAGGACGCAGGTCTAAATCCGCAGGACATCGACTACATCAATGTTCACGGTACCAGTACACCATTGGGGGATATTTCAGAGGTTAAGGCAATTCAAACCGTCTTTGGTGATCATGCCTACAACTTGAATATTTCCTCAACAAAGTCCATGACCGGTCACCTTCTTGGCGCTGCAGGTGCCATTGAAGCGATCGCATGTATCCTGGCTATAAAAAACAATATTGTGCCCCCTACCATCAATCATTTTACAGATGATGAGGCTTTTGATCCTAGGTTGAACTTCACCTTCAATCA
>JANQSY010000164.1 GCA_028279065.1 Cytophagales bacterium | reverse complement strand
GGTGCCCCCTATGGCCTCTGGCATGACAATATTGTCAGCTCCTGCCCTTTGCAATTTGACAACAGAAGTAGGCTCCGATGCCCTGGAAATGACTTTGATAGTTGGATTGATCTGCTTGGCGGTAAGAGTAACAAAGACATTGTCGGTATCCTTTGGAAGAGTGGTTATGATTGCTGATGCCCGAGCGAGACCTGCAAGAGCGAGGACTTCATCTTCGGTAGCCTGGCCTTTGATAAAATGAAGATTCCTGAAACTCATCCCTTCCGTTTCCTTTTCCATTTCGATGTCGTCGTCAATGACAACAACGACATGATCTGAATTCTGCAACTCTTCAACCGCCTTGGTTCCGTTCCTACCAAAACCGCAAACGATCACATGGTCTTTTAAGCCTTTCATTTTTCTTTGTTTTCGCATTCGATAAAAAACCTTGTTCAACTCCCCTTCGAAAATGTAGGTCGAGATCGCCGAAAGAATGTAAGCGAATACCGATAAATTGAACAGGATATAAAAAGTCGTGAAAATCTTCCCCTGGTTGCTTAAAGAGTGCACCTCCATGTAGCCCACGGTGGAAATAGTGATCACCGCCATGTAGAGTGCATCTACAAAGTGGTAATCTTCAAGAAGCATATAACCGGTGACCCCGCTGATCAGTGAGATAAAAGACAGAGCAACCGCAATGAGGATCCTTGGTATATTTTGCTTATAAAACGGCCTCATGCTGAGATCACATTTCCGAGCAATTTAGCAATTTGTTTTTCCTTCTTTTTTAGGTCTTTTTGCTGCCTCATCAGCTTCATGACCTCATCATAGGTATTTTCATTATGCTCTTCCCACAGCTTTTTGATCTGTAGTTGATTATCCTTGATAAGAGCCTTCAGTTTCATCCACTTCAATCTGAAAATATCTGTTGGCAGCTTGTCTCCTAAGATCTCTTCAAGGGTTGGGATATGGATTTGATGAGCTTTCCAATGTGGACTTACCTCATATTTTTCACTGGTGATATCAATCACCGTTGCCTTGAACTCTGACAAGGCCTCATCATTGAAAAAGTCTTCCAGTTCCGGATATTGACTCTGTTCATCAATACCCTGATAAAACTCCAGGAGTCTGGAATAGGATGGATGGGAAAATTCAACCTCTTCAATATTTTTCAATATATACCTCGCTAACCTCCCATGATCCTGAACCTCATCGTTTCCAAACAGGATCATGATCTTCAACAACTCCGCCTCTCTGGGTGCAAGAAGCTTCTCAATATCCACCCCTTTCTCAGGGCTTTGCTTACCCAGGTCTTGGGGTTTTTGTGGTCGGACATCCCTGTACTTCCTTTCTGCAAACTTGATCTTGTTATGTTCGGAGATAAGCAAGGATTCCTCTATCCCAAATTTTTCTGAGCAACGCTTGAAGTAAAAGTTCTTCTTTATCTGGTCCGGAACCTTTGAAATGCTTTTGACCACCTCCCTTACAGCAGCTGTCCTTTTTACTGGATCGTCTCCAGCTCCCCCAAGAAGTCTTTCAGAAAGGAAATCGATAAAATCCTTTTTTAGATCCAGGATCTTTTGCGTCTCTTCAAATCCTTTTTCTCTGAGAAACCCGTCAGGGTCCATTTTCTCTGGGAATACAACGATTGAAGGGTTGAGTCCCTCTTCCAGAATCAGATTAAGCCCTCTAGCCGCTGCGTTTAGACCCGCTTCATCTCCATCATACAGCAGAGTAATATTTTTTGAAAAGCGACCAATTAACCTTATCTGATCCGATGTTAATGCGGTTCCACTCGAAGCAACAGCATTCCTGATCCCTGCCTGATGAAAACTCAGTACATCGGTATAGCCTTCAACCAGGATGCACTCATCCTTTTCCCGTATAGGCTGTTTTGATTGATAAAGCCCGTAAAGTATGCTCCCCTTATGATAGATAGGCGATTCAGGGCTATTCAGGTATTTAGGTTGATTCTTTTCCTCCTTGAAGATCCTTCCTCCAAACCCTACTACCTTCCCGGATAGATTATGGATTGGAAAGATCAGCCTGTTCCTGAACCTGTCATAGGTTCTTTCCTCTTTCTTAATTATCAGGCCTGCCTTTTCAGCAAACTCCAAATTGTATTGACCTGAATCCAAAGCCTTGAACAATCCATCCCATTCTGAGGCCGCCATACCCAACTCAAATTCTTCAATGGTCTTTTTCAGGAATCCCCTTTCCTTAAGGTAACTCTGACCTACCGACTTCCCTTCATCGGAATTTTCAAGGTGCTCTTTGAAATACTTATTTGCAAATCCGGTGACAATATGAAGGCTCTCCCTCTCCGAAGCTTGTTGCCTTTCCTCATCCGAATCAATCTCCTCTATTTCTATCCCATACTTTTTAGCAAGTACCTTTAAGGCCTCAGGGTAATTCAGGCCATCCATTTCCATTACAAAGGAAATGGCGTCACCGCCCTTACCTGAACTAAAATCTTTGAAAATCCCTTTTGTAGGAGAAACCGAAAAGGACGGTGTCTTTTCATTGGTGAACGGGGAAAGGGCCCACCAATTTTGGCCCTTTTTTTTAAGCTGAACATAGTCACCGATCACATCAACAATGTCGATCGCCTCCTTAATTTTGATGATTGTTTCAGTACTTAATGGCATTGCTCCAAAATTACCAATTTTGCATGCCGTTCATTTCAAAATCAAGAACATTATTCCATTATTCTTGATTACTAGATAAGAGCAAAGAATGCAGATCGATAAAAGTATATATGAAGCCCTTAGGAGGGTCGAAGATCCGGACCTGAAAAAGGATCTTGTCACTTTGAATATGATCCGGAAGCTGGAGGTCGACGGGAAGAAGGTTTCCTTCGACCTGGTCCTTACCACCCCTGCCTGTCCCTTGAAAGAGTTGATCAAGAATAACTGTATCAAAGAGATCGAATCTGAGATAGGAAAGGATTATGAACTGGATATCAATGTGACTTCCGAGGTTACAAGTTCATTTCATGTGAACAAAGGAGGTATTCCCGGAATTAAGAACATCATTGCCATAGCCTCCGGAAAAGGTGGCGTAGGAAAATCTACCGTCAGTTCCAACCTTGCGGTTGCTCTTGCAAAAGAAGGGGCGGCAGTTGGTCTGATCGATGCAGATATTTTCGGTCCCTCAATGCCAACAATGTTCGGGATCGAGGACAAGAGGCCAGGAATAGTCAAAGAAGACAATAAGAACATGCTAATTCCTCTTTCCAGTCATGGTGTGCGATTGATCTCCATAGGAAATCTCACTCCTCCGGATTCCGCGGTTGTTTGGAGAGGCCCGATGGCAAGCTCTGCGCTAAGGCAGTTCTTTAATGACTGTAAATGGGGCCCCTTGGACTACTTGCTGGTTGATCTTCCTCCCGGAACATCCGATATCCATCTTACCATGGTTCAGACCGTACCCGTAACAGGTGCTGTCATTGTGACCACACCCCAAAAGGTTGCCCTTGCAGATGCAACAAAAGCCATCCATATGTTCCAACAGGACAAGATCAATGTTCCTGTCTTGGGCTTGGTAGAAAACATGGCCTACTTCAGCCCTCCAGAACTTCCGGAGAACAAATACTTTATTTTTGGTCAGGATGGAGGAATTTCATTAGCGAATGAAAAAGATATTCCTTTGCTGGGACAGATACCGATAAGGGAAGAGGTTCGCATCAAAGGAGACGAGGGAACCCCTTCTGCTCTTTCAGGCGGTGAGATCTCTGACGAATTCCGGGCACTTGCAAGAAATCTTGCGCAGCAGGTCGCAATGAGGAATGCAAACCATGAAGCCACGGAAACCGTTGAAATAACCAGGCGGTAAAATGAAAAGCGAAAACCTGGAACGTAAAATTGAAAAAGCTTTAGACCTTGTGCGCCCCTATCTGCACAAGGACGGAGGGGACGTTAGAATAGTTTCGGTGAGTGGAAAGAAGCTAACCTTGAAGTTTGAGGGAAACTGTTCTTCCTGCGACATGTCCAATATGACCTTAAAAGCTGGAATCGAGGAGGCCATCAAACAACATGTTCCGGAAATAAATAATGTCGTTGCCATTTAGCCTATTTTTGGAATTAATATTCAAATGAAATTTATGAGATCATCGCTTTTTGCACTTCTGTTGAGCCTTTTGGTTTCGCCCCTGTTGGCTCAAAAAGGAGACAATATGACCTTCCACTCAAGTTGGCTCCCATCTATTCCAGGAGTTGTAATGAATGACATCTGGGGATACCATGACTCCGTACAAGGTGAATATGCAATTATTGGGAGTTCATGGGGCACTCACTTTGTTAACGTTACCAATAGGGATTCTATTTATGAAGTCAATAGCTTCATCGGAGGCAACACATCTGCCACTTGGAGGGACTTCAAGACCTACAGCCACTTTGCATTTGGGGTTTCTGATGACGGGGGAAGTACCTTACAGATCTTTGATCTCCAATACCTTCCCGATTCGGTTGTAAAGGTTTATGATAACGATAGTCTTTCTGAACGGACCCATAATATTCACATTTTCGGTGACCGTTTATACCTGATCGACAATAAGGGAACTCATCCCGGGGGTGGTAATTACAGGAATTCAGTTGGTGTTGTTGATATATCAAACCCCCTATTGCCCAGGTGGTTGGGAGTGTTGGATGACCCAAGTTATAATGCGGGCCATGATGTCTATGTCAGGAATGATACTGCTTTTTTATCAGTGATGTTCAGCGGATCCAAAGCTGGCCTTCAGGTCATGGATTTCACAGATCCCCAAAATCCCGTGAATATCGGAAGCCTTACTAATTATCCCGACATGGGCTTGAATCATGCAAGCTGGGGATCTGAGGACAAAAAGACCATGGTCATGGCTGACGAGACCCATGGAGCAGCGGTGAAGGTTCTGGATATCAGCGATGTAGGCAATATCGTAGTCAAAAGCACTTTTGAAACACATCCAAACGCCATAGCGCATAACCCGTTTATTCTGGACGACAGTCTTGCCATCCTGTCCTATTATCATGAAGGTGTTCAGGTCTGGAATATCAAGGATCCCTCAAACCCTGTCCATATGGGAGGATATGACACGGATACCACTATTGGAAACGGCGGCTCCTATATTGGCTACCTTGGCTGCTGGGGGGTATATCCATTTTTTCCCTCAAGAAATCTCATCGCCTCTGACAGGGCAAATGGACTTTATGTGCTGACCATGGATTGGGATACCGTTTCTCCCCCACCACCTCCTAATTCCCTTAATGAATCTGTCCAGGACGAGATTAGCTATTTTCCAAACCCAAGCAAAGGGGATCTAACGGTTTCACTTGGCGAATTGGAAGGGAAGGAACTCGATCTTGAGATTTATTCTCCTACAGGGAAATTAGAGCTCAGCTCCACACTAAATCCTGCGGTTCAAAATCTAACATTAGATATTTCCAGCCTTCCAAAAGGGATCTACATCATCCGAATAAGTGGTCAGAGAGTTGACAAAAGGGGAAAACTTATCCTGGAATAGGACCGTTCATAAACCCATTCTGGCATGGCAAGGATTTGTTTCCTTAAATTTGGAATGGATCAAACTACAATTATGAAGAAAACGATACTGGTTTCCTTAACCTTTCTTGCAATTGGATTATCCGCGTCAGCCCAGCAAAGCTGGAACATGACGTTCCATGATAATTTTAAAGGACCCATAGATACAGCCCGGTATAATGACGTTTGGGGCTATGTGGATTCAGCTGGACGGGAATATGGGATCTTTGGAAGCAACAGAGAGACCTTTTTTGTCGAGGTAACCGATCCTGATAGCATTCGTTTTATTGCTTCTTTTGAAGGTAGGACCCTGAACACCACTTGGAGAGATTATAGCACCTGGAGCCACTATGCTTTCGGGGTTTCTGATGGTGGAGGCGGATCACTTCAGATCTGGGACCTGCAATACCTGCCTGATTCAGTAGTTAAGATCTTTGACCATGATTCCCTGGGGCATTCAACCCATAACATTCAGATGTGGAGGTCCGATCTCTACATGATCGATAATAAAGGCTCTAATCCTGGAGGGGGTTCCTACAGATGGCCTGTCAGGGTTGTAAGTGTAAAGGACCCTTACAATCCAAAGACGGTTGGCGGATTATTTGATACCGATTATAATCTCGGTCATGATGTTTACATATGGCATGACACCGCTTACCTTTCCGTCTATTTCAGCGGAACGAAGAATGGTCTACATGTTTATGATTTCAGGAGCCCTGCCAATCCTCAATTGTTGGGATCACTTCAAAATTATCCGGAGGCAGGGATAAACCATGCTTCTTGGGGTTCCTGGGATAGACAAACATTGGTAATGGCAGATGAAACCCATGGATCAGGGGTTAAAATGGTTGATATAAGTGATCTGTCGAATATGCAAACCCTTTCTGTTTTCAGAACCTTTCCCGGTGCCATTGCGCATAATCCATTCATTGTGGATACCCTTGCCATCATCTCATATTACCATGATGGGGTTCAGGTCTGGAGCATTAAGGATCCCACAAATCCGGTACATGTGGGATATTTTGATACTGACACCACCATTGGAAGCGGATCGAACTATGGAGGTTATGAAGGATGCTGGGGTGTGTATCCCTTTTTCCCCTCAGGAACCCTCATCGCAACTGACAGAGATAACGGATTTTTCACTTTGACCCTTGACGGATGGGTGCCCCCACCCCCGCCACCACTCCCGGTTGGGCTTAACCCAGCGGAGCAGAAAGCCCTTCTTAATGTTTATCCAAACCCCTCGAACGGAAGGATCACTGTTTCTCTTGGTGAGCAAGTCGACATGGTCCTCAGAATGGATGTTATGAGTATGGATGGCAAAGTGGTCTACTCACGCAGGATAGAAGGCAAATTCGGTATCTATGACTTTGATCTCTCAGGCATCTCCGAAAGCCTGTACCTGATCAGAGTACATGGAGATGGATTTGAAAAGAGGGCCAGACTGATCCTTAAATAGTTTTTTAAAAAATATTACGGTGAAGAAGTATATCATTTTTCTTCTGCCTTTAATTATTCCATTTGTTTCGACCGCTCAAAACAGCTGGAATATGACCTTCCACGATTCTTGGCAGGCTGGCCATAATGGGGCATATTACAACGACTGCTGGGGATATGTGGATTCAGCAGGTAGGGAATATGCTATCTTGGGAAGCAACAAATCAACGCACTTTCTCGATGTCACCAATCCTGATACCATAGTCCATATCCAGAGTTTCACCGGGGTAAACACCAACACCATTTGGAGGGATTTTAAGGTTTGGGAGCATTATGCTTTTGGTGTAAATGATGGAATAGACGGCTCCCTGCAGATCTTTGACCTTCAGTACTTGCCAGACTCCGTAGTGAAGATCTTTGACAATGATTCACTTGGAAGCACCACACACAACATCCAAATGTGGAAGTCCGATCTGTACATGATCGATAACAGCGGTTCGAATCCTGGGAATTACACCTACCCCCTAAGGATAGTTAGTGTGTCGGACCCATACAATCCCAAAACCGTCGGAGGAATCTTTGATAGCAATATTGGGAAAGGCCATGACCTATATGTTTATCATGATACCATCTATATGTCATACATCAATGGAGCGAGTTCAGGGTTGTTCATTTATGATGTACGCGCTCCCGCCTATCCGAATGTGGTTGGGTCTCTCACCAATTACCCGGAATCAGGTGCTAACCATTCTTCCTGGGGGAATTGGGATAACGATGTTCTGATCATGTGCGATGAATTTCATAATTCCGCTGTCAAGGTTGTGGACATTTCCGATAAGACCAATCCCTCAACGATCACCACTTTCAAAACTTTCCCAGGTGCAATGGCTCATAATCCTTTTGTTGTGGATACGCTGGTTTTCATCGCCTATTACCATGATGGACTCCAGGTATGGAGCATAGCTGATCCTGCAAACCCATACCAGGTAGGTTATTATGATACCGATACCACAGTAGGTGGAGGAT
>JANQSY010000148.1 GCA_028279065.1 Cytophagales bacterium | reverse complement strand
TGGACCAAATGGGGCAGGTAAAAGCACCACAATGAAAATCGCCACAGGATACCTGATGCCCGACGAGGGTACGGTGGTATTTGATGGGGATGATATCCTTGATTCCAGCGTGGATGTGAGAAGGAAAATAGGCTACCTGCCTGAGTCCAATCCCCTTTATTTGGATATGTATGTAGAGGAGTACCTGGAATATGCGGGAAGATTCTTTGGTCTGGCGGGGAAACAGCTAAGATCCCGAATTGCGGAAATGGTTGAGATCACGGGCCTAAGTCCTGAAAAGCATAAGAAGATAGGTGAGCTGTCAAAAGGTTACAAACAAAGAACAGGCTTGGCCCAGGCCCTGATCCATGATCCGGCCTACCTGTTCCTTGATGAGCCTACAAGCGGATTGGACCCTAATCAGATCATTGAGATCAGGGATCTTATTCGATCGATAGGCAAAGAAAAAACTGTGATCCTTTCGACTCACATCATGCAGGAGGTTCAGGCTATTTGTCAAAGGGTAATTATCATAGACAAGGGAAAGATAATTGCGGATGATAATGTAGAATCCCTGAAGAGGTCCGGAGTTGATCAGGGGACAATAGAGCTTAGCTTTTCCTCAGAGGTAGACGCTTCTGAATTTGAGAAGATCGAAGGAGTTATCAAGGTCAAAAAGACAGGGGATAGGTCACTTGAAATAGATTTCAAGGCTGGGATCGACATCCAGGAAAAGATCTTTGACCTGTCGGCAGAGAAAGGATTCAAGATCAAAGAAATGAAAGAGCAGGAAAGATCCTTGGAATCAGTTTTTCATCAATTGACCAGGCATTGATATGTGGAATATTTACGTAAAAGAGATCCTGTCTTTCCTCAATTCCAGCATTGCTTATCTGGTTATAGGGGT
This sequence comes from Cytophagales bacterium, assembly GCA_028279065.1. Taxonomy (GTDB): domain Bacteria; phylum Bacteroidota; class Bacteroidia; order Cytophagales; family CCMP332; genus JANQHS01. The sequence goes on along the minus strand of JANQSY010000148.1, from coordinate 80,548 downwards.
TTTTCTTGTATTGACCGGCCTCTTTGTTTGGGTTTTCCCTGAGACAAGCGTCCTAAAATTTGGTTACTCCAATATTGACCCACTCTTCATAATTGGGCCCTATGTGTTCCTTTTCCTTATACCGGCAATTACCATGAGGTCCTTTGCTGAGGAAAAGAAAACAGGGACACTAGAGTTCCTGTTCACCCGCCCATTGACAGATCTTCAGATCATTATTTCAAAGTTCCTTGCGAGTTGGACCCTTGCAATTCTTGCCTTGGTGCCAACGGTGGTCTATTATTTTTCTGTGGTATTCCTTGGGTATCCTGCAGGGAATATTGATTCCGCAGCGGTCGTCGGTTCTTACCTTGGGCTAGTTATGCTTGCAGGGGTGTTCTGTTCGATCGGAATTCTTTCTTCAGCAACAACAGAGAACCAGATCGTTTCTTTCATAATCGCGGTTTTCCTTTGTTTCCTTTTCTATTCGGGATTTCAATCTCTTTCCCAGGTAGATATCTGGGGTACCCTCTCAACATTGATTGCAAAAATCGGCATCGCCTATCATTATGAGTCCATTAGCCGTGGATTGATCGATTCAAGAGATGTCCTTTATTTCCTCAGCGTTTCGGCTGTGATGATCCTGATCACCAACTTAATTTTTGGAAGTAGAAAATGGTAAACAGTAAGTCAGGAAAAAAATCAGCAGATCTGCTAAAATGGGGGATTGCCATGGTTGTGATCCTTTTGATCAACATTATTGCCTCCCAGTTCTTTTTCAGGCTTGACCTGACCGAAGAGAGGAGATATTCTTTATCCAGATCGACTATTTCCATACTTGAAAATCTTGAGGAGCCCATCCATATCGAGGTTTTCCTGGAGGGTGATCTACCCAATGACCTTAAAAGATTAAGACAGGCGATAAAAGAAACCCTTGATGAATTCAGGGTATATGCCTCGAATTCTTTTGATTATGAATTCAGGGACCCAAGCGAATCCGATGATCCCAACCAAAAAAGAGAGGTGGTCAAACACCTTATTGAAAGAGGGATAAACCCCACGACTCTTTTCGTAAATGAGGGGGACCAAAAGACAGAGAAGGTCTTATTCCCTGGTGCGGTCATTTCATACCTGGGGAATGAGGCCCCGGTCCAATTCATCACAGGAGACCCCTCTGCCCCACCCCAAGTGCAATTGAACCAAAGCATTGAAAACCTTGAATTTGAATTGATCAGCAGGATAAAGCAATTGGCTAACCGAAGGAAAAAGAAGATCGGATTTCTTCAGGGGCATGGTGAACTTAATCCTCTGGAAGCTGGAGACTTTCTCTTTTCAGCTGAAAAAGTTTATGAGGTCAGAAGAGTAAGGCTTCAAAGCGCAGCAACAGGAGAATTTGAGGGATTGATCAATCTTTTGGATTACGATGCGCTGGTGATTGCCAAGCCCGACTCAGCATTTAATGAACAGGATAAATTCAAGCTGGATCAATACGTGGTCAAGGGTGGAAAAGTCATAATGTTCCTAGATGGGATGAACGCTAACATCGATAGCATAGGTGAAGGAGGAATGGTTTCAACGGGTTTAAACCTCAACCTTGACGATCTTTTATTTAGTTGGGGGGCAAGGGTCAATAAAAATCTGATCCAGGATCAGTTCTCAGCAGCTATCCCTTTGGTTGTGGGTTATATGGGAAACAGGCCTCAGTACCAAATGATGAAATGGCCATATTTTCCTTTGTTAAATTCCTTTGCTGACCATCCTATTTCTAGGAATTCCCAGCCTGTTTACTCAAAATTTATAAGCTCCATTGACACTGTTTCAGCAACTGGGATCAAGAAGACCCCATTGGTTTTTAGTTCTGACAAAACAAGGTCTATTCCCTCCCCTGTGAAGATCGATTTCAATGAGGTCAGAAATCCTCCACCTGATAAAATGTTCAACAAGGGAAATCAAATTGTCGGAGTTCTTTTGGAGGGCAGGTTCAAGTCAACATTTGATGGAAGGATAAGTAACAACACCGCAATGACTTTTGATTTCAAACCAATTGACCAGGCATCGCAGGTCATTGTCTTTTCTGATGGAGACCTTATAATGAATGACATTAACAGTAAGACGCAAAGTCCTTATCCACTGGGTTATGATAAGTTTTCCAAATTAACCTTTGGAAACAAACCCTTGATAATGAATGCACTGGACTTTATGCTGGACGATACAGGGATCATTGAAGCAAGGAATAAGAGGGTTATCCTTAGACCATTAGATCCGGATAAGGTGAAGGAGTATTCTACTTTTATCAAGGCCCTGAATCTGGGTGGTCCCTTAGCAATATTGCTTCTGGCAGGAGCAATTATTCAGGTAGTGAGAAAAAGAAAATACAGCAAAAAGGCATCATGAAAAGATCATATTGGATAGGATTAGTTGCAGTGATAGTCTTAGGTGCAGGAGCGTATTATGCTCTATACCTTAAGAATCAAAGTTCTACCCTTAACATTAAGGATAGTGCTTTTCAGATCCCAGACACAGCAAGTGTAACAAAGATCTTCTTGGCCAGTAAGTTCGGTTGGTCGACCACACTCGAAAAGATCAACGGGATCTGGTACATCAACAATCAGAAGGCAAGCAGCGGTATGGTAAGAATGCTGTTGCGAACCATGCATTTACAGAGGATCAAAAGACCTGTTTATTCCGGGGAAAGAAACATGGTGATAAAGACTATCGCGACAAAGGGTACCAAGGTGGAAGTCTATGCAGGAGATGACCTGATCAAAACTTTTTTTGTTGGCGGGAATACAAACGATTCTGAGGGCACCTATTTCATAATGGAAGGTTCCGAAAACCCCTTTGTGGTCTATATGCCAGGATTACGAGGATTCTTGAATTCCAGGTACAGGGTTAAGGAGGATGATTTTAGAGATACTCAGTTATTTGGGTCAAGCGCTTCATCTCTCAAAAGCGTGTCAGTGGAATACCCTAAACAACCCGACCAAAGTTTTATCATTGAAAATTCAGGCTCTGGGATGACCCTTTTTGGTCCTGAAGATTATGATCCTTTAAAAGTTGAAAATTATGTCCTGGTCCTCCAGAAGGTCCATATAGTTAATATTCTCAATATGGAAAACGATGGGGTGATCAAGTTATATGATTCCCTTTCCCAGTTAGTTCCAGATGCCAGGATCAAGGTTGAGGACCAGCGCCCCGCCTATTCAAATTCGATCAATATCTACTTTAATCCTGAAGATCCTGATGGGGGCTATGGCATTGCCACATTTGCCGGGGATGAGAAGTTCGTTACCTATCAGGATTACGTCTTCAGAAATGTTCTGGTTCCTTCGGATTTCTTCTTAAAAGAAGAGGGATAAACAGCCAAAGCAAAGATCTCATTTGATCAAAAAGTTTAATTTTGGCTCCAGGAAATTTAGGGCCCATTCTTTATGAAATTCATTGTATCCTCAGCACTTCTTCTCGATCACCTTAACAGGGTTAGCGCGGTAGTTCCAAGCAACGCAATAGTCCCGATACTTGAAAACTTTCTTTTCAAGATCAAAGACGGAAAACTCCTTATTACCGCCTCTGATCTGCAAACATCAGTGATCACGGAACTGGACATCGAAGCCAAAGAGGAAGGTCAGATCGCCGTTCCTGCAAGAACATTGATTGATACATTAAAGAACCTGGCTGAACAGCCTATTACCTTCACGATAGACGAAGGGTCATATACCATAGAATTAAGCTCAGACAATGGCAGATATAAGCTTTCCGGAGAAAATGCTACGGATTTTCCAAAAATCCCTGATGTCTCAGATGGCTTCAAACTAAACCTATCCACAGCCACTCTCCTGGAAGCCATATCAAATACCCAATTCGCCGCTTCGAATGATGAACTCAGGCCGGCTATGACCGGGGTATTGGTCAAGTTTGATGATTCGAATACCACCTTTGTAGCCACTGATGGACATCGATTGGTTCGGTACCGCAGACTTGATCTGGTTTCAGATGCGGGAACCTCTATTTTAATGCCGAAGAAAGCGATCGCCCATTTGCAAAAAGCATTACCAACGGAGAATACCGATTGCACTCTCGAGTTTAATCCTTCAAACGCCTTTTTTTCCTTTGGTAACAACAAGTTCATTTGCCGGTTGATCGATGAAAGGTTTCCGGATTTTGAATCAGTGATCCCTTCTGATAATCCTTTTAAACTAACTGTTGACAGGGAGGAATTCCTCGGCAGTTTGAAAAGAATCTCTCTTTATGCCAACAAAACCACCAACCAGGTAGTCCTGAAAATTTCTGGTAGTGAACTGCAGGTTTCAGCAGAAGATCTTGACTTTTCAAATGAGGCCAATGAGCGTCTGGCTTGCGAGTATTCAGGGGATGATATTGAAATTGGTTTCAATGCCAGGTTCCTTATTGAAATGCTAAATAACCTGCATGGCAGCAAAGTGGACCTAAATCTTTCAGCTCCAAATAAAGCGGGGGTCTTGGTTCCTCACGACCAGGGTGATGAGGATGACCTCATCATGCTTGTCATGCCGGTCATGCTGACCAATTATTCCTGATATCCTATGATATCCCTGAATAACGTATCATTCGGATACGGAGGTCAGGTGATCTTTGAAAAGGCTACCCACACCTTTAACCCTGGATGTAAAGCAGGATTGATAGGCCCTAATGGTGCTGGAAAGTCCACCCTCTTCAGATTGCTGATTGGTGAACAGAAGCCAGACCAGGGGGAAGTCAGCGCATTAAAAAATCTTCAAATTGAACACTTCCACCAGGACCTGCTTTCCATTAATACCCATGAGTCCATTCTAAGCATTGTTCTTACGGCATTTAAAGAGGTATTAGAGATCCAGGAAAAGATCAACACCTTATTAGAGGAGATCGAGAATGACCATAGTGAAAAAAAGATCGAGCAACTCGGAGACCTGCAGAACAGGTTGGAAAACCTTGATGGTTATAGTGTTCAATCCAGGTCCGAAGAAATTCTTGTTGGATTAGGTTTCTCGGAGGATGATTTCCACAGACCACTATCTGAATTCTCCGGTGGCTGGAGGATGCGAGTGCTTTTAGGTAAGATCCTACTTTCAAAGCCAGACCTCCTGCTGCTGGATGAGCCATCCAACCACCTTGATCTTCCGTCAATAGAATGGTTGGAAGAGTACCTTCAATCTTATCCCGGTGGATTTGTTCTCATTTCCCATGATAAGAGATTTCTGAATTCATCAGTAAATGAGATCGTTGAGATCCGAAATCAAAACTTAAAGGGATATGTCGGAAACTTTGATGCATACTTAATAGAAAAGGAGGTTCAGGATGAGATCGCAGGCAATGCATTTAAGAACCAGCAAAAAATGATCAAGGATACTGAAAGATTCATCAATCGATTCAGGGCTAAGGCAAGCAAGGCCAGACAAGTACAATCAAGGGTAAAACATCTTGAAAAGATCGATCGACTGGATATACCTGAAGAAAACCGAAAAGAGATCAAGATCGACTTCCCAATAAATAGAAATCCGGGAAAGGTGGTGGCTGAAGGCATAACCCTATCAAAATCCTATCCTGAAATCGAGATTTTCAGAAATACGGAATTCCTGATCAAAAGAGGTGATAAGGTAGCCTTGATAGGAGCAAATGGAAAAGGAAAGTCAACTCTTCTAAAGATCCTTGCCAAAAAAGAACCCTTTGAGGGGAAGTTATCCTACGGACATAATCTTGACCTTCAATATTATGCTCAACACCAATTAGAGGAACTAAATCTTTCAAACTCTGTTCTGAAGGAAGCACAGGACGGGATCAGTAATAAGAATGAAAAGGAGGTAAGAGATGTTTTGGGGGTTTTTCTTTTTTCAGGGGAGGAAGCTGAGAAAAAAGTTAAAGTCCTATCCGGGGGAGAAAAGGCAAGGCTGGCTCTTGCGAAGATCTTCCTCCGAGAACCTAATTTCATCCTACTTGATGAGCCCACAAACCACCTGGACATGGTCTCGATTGAGATCCTTAAAGAAGCCCTCAGATCTTATCCTGGCACTTTGATTGTGGTAAGCCACAACAGGGATTTTATAGCAGGGATAGCCAACAAGATCTGGTGGATCAATGAAAGAGAACTGAAAGAATATCCTGGAAACTATGATGAATATTCATATTCCGTAAAGCAGAAAAGTGAGGCACCTAAGAAAAACCAGAGCAAGGATAAAAAGGTTAAAGTTAAGAGGCCCCAAAAGCCAGAAAGAAAAACTCTTGGGAAAGAATTAGAAAATAAAATTCAAAAGGTAGAAAACGGAATAGAAGCTGTCTCAAAAAAGATCAAGGAGGTCGAAGATGAGCTAGTTCGATACTCACAAGAGTACAACGAGGAAAAAATGAATCAATACAAAAAAGAATACGAAGAACTAAAGGAAATACAGGACGACCTTTATCGGGAATGGGAAAATCTTGCCAATGAACTTTAAATTAAAAGTCCTGCGCTTCATTTTCCTTCTTTTAGTCAACCTTGGCCTGTTTTCCGTCTTAAAGGCCCAGAAGTTCACAAATTTCACAACCGAGGATAAGATCCTTTCAGAGAATATTAAGACGGTGCAGTTCTATCGAGCAGGGTCAACCCCCCAAGAAATTTTCAATACATCAGCCACAAACCTTGATCAGGAGGACCCTTTGATCCTTAGGTTTGATTACCTGGGCGAAGAAGCAAAATACTTGTACGTGAAAGTTTTTCATTGCAACTCGGATTGGTCAATTTCGGATTTGAACCCCGCGGAATATCTTGTTGACTATAATGAATTCTTGATCGAGGAGTACCAATTTTCTTTTAATACAAAGACGTCTTTTACCCATTATCTTTTTTCTGCACCTAAGGTCAAACTATCGGGCAATTATGTCCTGGCTGTATACGACTCTGAAGACCCAGGGAGAGTTTTGTTAGTGAAGAGGTTCCTGGTGTATGAAAATCTGATCGAGATCCTGCCAAACTTCACTTTTTCAACCAACGTGAGCGGCAGACGTACGCACCAACAGCTGGACTTTCAGTTGGTCTATAGAAATTATTCCCTTCAAGACCCGCAGACTGAGATCAAAGTCGCATTAAGGCAAAACTACAGGTGGGATAATGCCAAGCTTGATATCCCCCCCCTTTTTACAGATATAAATGATAAGAGGTTAGATTTTTCCTATTTCAATAATGAAACTGCCTATCCGGGCGGGAATGAATACCGTTCATTTGCATTCCGGCATTTGAATTTCACCGATATAAATCTGGAGTCGATCAATACCAATGACCGAATCGCAAAGATTCTTCCAACCAAGCTTAGGTCGAACCGCGCATTTGTAAATGATGTGGACATCAATGGTAAGTTTTTCATTGAGAACTCAAGAGGGGGTTCATTTGATCTGGAAGGGGATTATTTTCGAGTGATCTTCAGGTTCGAGAATGACAAACCGCTAGATGGCAGGATCTATGTTTTAGGGGCTCTTACTAATTGGGAACTAAAACCCGAATTTGAACTTCTTAAGGAAAAGGATAGCAATACCTATTTAACCAGCGCAAGGCTAAAGCAGGGTTACTACAACTATTATTTACACTTCATTCCAGACCCCGACAACCCTAATAGGTTTATGGATGAGAACTATATAGAGGGTTCATTCTTTCAGACGGAGAATGTTTACGAGATCATAGTTTACCATCGTAATCCCGGTGGAAGAGCCGATAGAATTGTGGGGTATTTAGTGAAACCTTTTGCCAGGTGATCTAGCGACGTCTCTTCATCATCTTTCGCCGATACTTCTTACTCATTTTGCTCAAATGCGCTCCTGAGTTTTTACTTTTCTTGGAGGTGCCGCCCATTCTTTGATGGGGTAAGGTGAATTCAGCTTTTATAGTGGCAATAAAAAACCCATCATTCTTGTCAGGATTTCCCCTTTGATCACCCTCTTCGGCCGGAGCGCCAGGCATATCTCCCTCATTCCTTCTATCAGCCAGAGCTTGGCATATTGGATCAGAAAAAGAACTAGGATCCTGATAAACAGTACTTACATCATCAAGGTAATCGGTCGTCGTGATTCTATAGCCAAGCTCAAGTGAAATATCCGTAAATGATCCAACTGAATATGAAACACCGCCTCCAAAAGGCAGAACCAAAGCCACAGGTGCGTATGCAACCCCTTCGGTTTGACAAGGCCTTAACCTATAAGTCACTCCCTGATAGTCTGCCTTCGGGTCGAAATAAGTTAAGCCTATCCCTGCAAACACATAGGGAATGAACGGTGCCCTTCCATACTTTGAAGGACCATAAGGTAGAATATCGAACTCTGCCCCAGCCCACAATTCAAAATTGGTAGCCTTGAAAGTAAGGTTTCTTGGCTCATATTGATCCTTGGAGTTTCCAATATTATAAGTATTGAAATCTCCCCGGAATGAGAAGCGATCATTCATTCTGAACTTCATTCCAAGGGCTAAGGACCAACTCGGGGAATTCATACATTCCGCATTGGTACAAAGATCCCCAAAATACATTGCCACCCCAGCGCCTGCCGCGACCTTAATCATACCGAAGGTGTTATAACCTTCGTACATTTTTGATTTCTTAAGTCTGTCATATTGACCAAAGGAATCACTCACCATGGAACCCATGACGAGAACAAAAGCAAGCTTTAAAAATATCTTCATTACCTGTGGGGCGGATTTCCCATGTCTAAAAGTAAAAAATAATAATAAAACCGCATCCTTTTTTATTTAAAGCACTATTTGAGTTTCAATCTTTTAAGCAGGAATTTGGAAAAAATGGGATAATATCCCTCCTCGATTGGGGCATCATGATAGTCGATCTTTAGGTCCCCACATATCTGATTCAAATCCTGGTAGAAAGAATCCATCTTTTTCTTATAAACTTCTCTGACTTCAAAGGGGTTTAACATTACCTTCTTTCCGGTTTCTACGTCCACAAATTCTGAATTAGTATCCTGAAACTGGAGTTCCTTTTCCATCTTTTTGGAAAAAACGTTGAAAATGATCACTTCGTGCTTGCGATACTTTAAATGGCTCAGAGCCTTTTTTATATCCTCGATCTTCGAATCCATTTGAAAAAAATCACTGAACACAACGATCAATGACCTGGGTTTGGATTTTTCCGCAACAGTATGCATGACCTCTTCAATATTGGTCTTGTTGGAAGTTGGATCCTGATCTAGGATCCGTTTAAGGGATAGCAGAATTTCATGAATATGTCTTCTATTGGACCTGATAGCTGAGCTTATCCTGATTTGATCATCAAAAGCTACAAGGCCTACAGCATCTCTTTGCTTCTCCAGCAGTACAGCCAGGCTGGAAGCTGCCATTGTCGCGAATGTGACCTTAGCCCGGTTGGGTTCTGGAAAAAACATGGAAGGAGAAATATCAAGTAAGATTTGACACCTCAGGTTGGTTTCCTCTTCAAACTGTTTTATGTAAAGCTTGTCCGTACGGGCAAAAACCCTCCAATCAATGAACCTGGTACTTTCGCCGGTATTGTATTGCCTATGTTCCGCAAACTCGACCGAAAACCCATGATAGGGCGACTTATGGAGTCCTGTAATATAACCCTCAACCAGCTGTAGGGCTAGAAGCTCAAGATTATCGAATGCCCTTATTTGTTCGATCGAATATTCCAATGCAAGTATTTAATATCGTTTCCGAAACGTAGAAATCAGTCCAAAATTTGAAATGTTATTCAAGAAGGGAAAAATAACTTTTTTCCACTTTGCCAAGGAAATAAAGTATTTACCTTTACCCAAAAAATTTTAGGGACGTGGAAGAATCTTTTGATAGAGATAAGAACGAAGTTTATTCAAAAAGGGTAAAGGCAGGCAAGAGGACATATTTCTTTGATGTCAAAGCTACAAGGTCAAACGATTACTATTTGACTATTACCGAAAGTAAGAGAAGAATGCATGATGATGGGGTTTCTTTTGAAAAGCATAAGATCTTTTTGTACAAGGAAGACTTCGACAAGTTTGAAGATGCGTTGACCGAGACCCTCAAGCACATCAAGGATGATTTACTTGATGGTTATGTTCCTCCAAAACCCAAAGAGGAGAATGCTGAGGTAGGTGGGGATAGCGACAAGGACCAGCAGGGTTCTGAGTGGTAAGCATCCCGTTACCCATACCCATTTTTTCTAGAACTTAAACGACCATTTAGTGGGCTTAAGATGCGGAATTGTTGGACTCCCTAATGTAGGGAAGTCAACCTTGTTTAACGCATTGTCTAATGCTAAGGCGGAGGCAAAGAACTACCCCTTCTGTACTATAGAGCCTAATGTAGGAATCATCAAGGTACCTGATGAAAGGTTGAACGGCCTAGCCAATATCACCGAACCTGAACAGATCCTTCCAGCGGTAATTGAGTTTGTCGATATTGCAGGATTGGTTAAAGGTGCCCATAAAGGAGAAGGCCTTGGAAATCAATTTCTGGGAAACATCCGTGAAACCGATGCTATTATCCATGTAATACGATGTTTCGTGGATGAAAATGTTTCTCATGTTTCAGGCAAGATCGATCCTATTGACGACAAGGAGATCATTGAATTTGAACTTAGATTAAAGGATCTGGAAACCCTGGAAAAAAGGATCGCTAAAGAGGAAAAAGCCTCAAAGTCAGGAGACAAGGATATAAAAAGAAGGTTTGAAACCCTTAAAAGGGCAAAGGAGGATCTGGAGAAAAAAGGGTGGATAGATACAGAGGGATTTTCCGATGATGACAATAGTACAATTAAGGAGATGAACCTTCTATCCTCTAAACCTGTGATCTACGTCGCTAATGTTGACGAAGACACCTTATTAGGGAAAGAAAATCCATATGTCAAGGAATTAAAAGAGGGCATTCCTCCAAACTCCTTACTACTAGAGGTTTGTGCAGGAATCGAATCCCAGATCGCCGAATTTGATGATCCTGAGGAAAAAGAGGTCTTCCTTGAAGAATATAAACTCAAAGAATCCGGTTTGGACAGAATGATTCGTTCTTCTTATGATCTCTTGAACCTGATCACATACTTTACTGCTGGAAAAAAAGAGGTCAGGGCCTGGACCATAAAAAATGGAACTAAAGCGCCACAGGCTGCCGGAGTTATTCATACCGATTTCGAAAAGGGTTTTATCAGGGCGGAAGTCATCAAATATGATGACTATATAAGCTTGGGATCAGAACAAGCCTGCAAGGAAGCAGGAAAGATGGCAATCGAAGGAAAGGAGTATATCGTTCATGACGGAGATGTCATGCACTTCAGATTTAACGTCTAGCTGGCAATATCCTTAAAGGTCTTTTCAGAAAGATCTAGTTTCTCAAACCTGGATTGATTGCTGATAAATTCAGGCACCATTTGCTTCATCTTCCTCACAATGACATTTTCGTGCTCTGAGGTTGAGGCCTGAATCAGGTCCATAATGGATAGGTTGATCCTTTCATAATCCTCTTCCCTAACTTTAGCGATCATGATCTTTGGATTATGAGTGGGGATGGTCTTTTCCTTGATATTCAAAAGTTCTTCATGAAGTTTTTCACCCGGCCGTAATCCTGAGTAATGGATATTGATATCCCTTCCAACTTTATAACCTGAGAGCTGGATCATTTTCTGGGCAAGGTCGAGAATCTTGATGGCTTCACCCATATCAAAGATGAATATCTCGCCCCCCTTACCCATTACTCCGGCTTCAAGTACCAATTGACAAGCCTCTCCAATGGTCATGAAAAAACGCGTGATATCCGGGTGAGTGACCGTTACGGGACCTCCCATTTCAATTTGCCTTCGGAATAGTGGAATCACGGACCCGTTTGACCCTAACACATTGCCGAACCTGGTTGTAATAAATTTGCAATGGCTACCCTCATCGATCTCCACTTCCCCATTATTCAATGCAGAATTTAGGGACTGTACATACATCTCTGCTATCCTTTTTGAGGCACCCATTACGTTTGTAGGATTCACAGCTTTGTCTGTAGAAACCATCACAAAGGTCTCCACATGGTACTTTAGGGCAAGATCAGCTAAGACCTTTGATCCCCAAACATTAGAGTGGACTGCTTCAATAGGGTTCTGTTCCATAAGCGGAACATGCTTATAAGCAGCGGCATGGAAAATAAAATTGGGTTTATGTTCCCTGATAATATTCTCAATTCTTTCTCTGTTGGTAACATCAGCCAGGATGCAGATCTTTTCGACCGAGGGAACCATCATTTTTATCTCATCCTCAAGGTCAAACAGAGGAGTTTCCGCCTGGTCTACCAGGAGGATCTTTTTTGGAGAATTTTGGATCAGTTGCCTTGCTATCTCAGATCCGATCGAACCGGCTGCCCCGGTGATCATTATGCATTTACCCTGAAGTTGGCTTTTTACCAAGTGGTTTTCAATCTTTATGGACTCCCTTCCAAGAAGATCCTCGATCTTAAGGTTTCGGATCTGATTAAGGCTAAGCTCACCATTTACCCAGCGATAGGCTGGAGGCACATGCTGGACTTCAATATCATGCTTTAAGCAAAAATCAACAAGCTCATTTTTCCTTTTCAGAGGAATGTCCTGGGAGGTAATTACAAGCTTGTGGACATGATAAGTTCTTACGAGATAATCAAGATCATTGACTGCATGATAGATCCTTGCTCCTCCATAATTCTTTCCAACCTTGCGAATATCATCATCGATATAGGCCACCACTTTCATATTGGAGTGAGGGTCATTGTCGATGATATGCTTGGTCAGAATCCCAAGCTGACTTGCCCCAAAGACTATGGAGTTCAATCTGCCATACTTAAGATTTGAAGCAAAACTGAATACGTATTTAACCGCGAGGCGATAAAAGAAAAGGAACAGAGTGGTAATAAAATAGGCTATGATCAGTACTGATACCGGAAGGATCGTATTATCATAGAAATAGAAGCTTAAATAGTTTGCCAGACCCGCCAGCGCACTTCCAAATGTGGTGGTGTAAAGTATCCTCACCCCGTCCTCCAGGGTAGTATACCTGATGATCCCTGAGTAGGTCTTGTTTAGAACAATTGCAAAAAGGCAGAAGCTGAAATAGAGCAGACCACCCTTAACAAGCTGCTCCTGGGGAATATTCTCAACGGTAAGATTGAACCGAAGAAAGAAAGCGAGAAGGATCGAAAACAGGATGATCGAAGAATCGATCAGGATAACGATCCATCTTGGTAGAATTTTTATTGATGAGATCAGTTTTAACATATCAACCGACCTGGTAAGGCATTATCATTTGCTAGATCTCTGGTTCCCTAAAGCCAACCCAAACGAACCTTTTAATCAAAAACTCAGGATTAGTTAACGATGCATTCCCTGCAGGGTTTCCTCCTGTTACATGAAAATCCGAAAAAGCGGCGTGTTGGTTTAAGTAAATATTTCCTGTCAAATTAAAAGAAACTGGCGTAAAACTTGAAGCCATCCTATCTTTTATTTGATTTTTGATGTTTTCATCATTTGTGTATGCCCCACAAGAGATCGCTCCGTGCTGCTCCGCCAGATCTCCCGCAAGCTCGATTGACTCTTCGATGTTTTCGGTTTGGATTACCATAGCTAGTGGTCCAAATTGTTCCATTGAAAACTTATCCTTCTCTGATGTATCCATTAAAAGGACTTTAGGTGAGCGGGTCCTTGCACTTTGGAACATAGGATTTTCAACTTCATGATCCTCAAGGACCTTTTTACCCCCATCAAATCCTGAAACTCGTTCCAGGGTATTGCTGTTTTGGATCGCACCAAGAACAAAAGGCCCAGCCTTGGGATTGTTGACCAGACCATCAATGCTTTCTCCCAACATCCTCGCAAAATCTTCAGCAGATACTTTTCCTTCGGGTGAGTCGATCCCAGATTTAGGAACAAAGATATTCTGGGGGGCAGTACACATTTGACCGGAATATAGTGCCACCGAAAAGGCCAGATTCTGAGCTACCTTTGAAATATCATTTGCTGAGTGAAGGATAACTGAATTTACCCCTGTCTTTTCTGTGAAAGTGGTCTTTCCTGGAAGGGACTCAACATAATCGCCAAATTGAGGGCCTCCCGTATAGTCAATCAACTTTACAGAATCATTCGCAGCAATTTTCTTGGTGATAGGAGCCTCTATTGTATCCGGCGCGAATTGACAGATGCCCATTGGTAAACCTTGGGATTTCAGGACTTTCTGGATCTCTGCAACAACAATTGCAATAGGTAAAATCGCTTTTGGATGAGGCTTGACAATGACCGGATTTCCAGTGATCAGGCTTGCATATAAACCGGGAACAGAATTCCAGGTAGGAAATGTTGAGCAACCAATCACCAGGGAAATTCCCTTGGGCTGGGGGATCCAGGATTTCTTTAGCTTTATCTCATATTTCCCCATAGGCTTTACCCATGAAGCCGAATCAGGAAAACGTTTCAATTCCTCATAACCAATTGCCACCGCCTCCATTGCACGGTCAGCTCCATGCGGCCCAGATGCCTGGAAAGCCATCATATAACCCTGCCCGGTGGTATGCATAGTAGCATACGCAATATCAAAGAACCTCTTCTTTACCCCTTCCAGAGATTCAATCAATATCCCAGCTCTTTTTTCTGGACTACAACTTTTCCATTCCCCCCAGGAATCCATTGCCCTTTTGATCAATTCATCGGATTCATAGAATGGATATTGAATTCCTAACTCCGTGCCGAGATAGGGAGACTCTTCACCCCCAACCCAGCTATTGGCTCCTTCACTGTTTAATTCTTCAAATTTCTTTCCAAGGGAATCCTTGAAAAACGTTTGGCCGAGTTTATCCGCATCTTCGCCATAGGTCTCTTTTGATGGGAACTCGGGATAAGCGGCATAAAAGGTCCGCTCCTTGTTGGCCTGAATAGCTCTGTCTAAAAATCCCTTATGTTTTTCAAATAATTCCATGCTAATAAAGTTCTCTGATCTCCTCTTTTAAAAATTGTATGGCCTCTCCTGTAAGATCCTGGTTTTCTGCAATCATTTTATCCAGAATGGACTTCGCAAATATCCTTGCTTCCGCCTCAGGATTTGATTCGGAGTAGACCTTATTGACAAAAGCTATGGTCCTTTCTTTTGAATTTGTTAGAAGGCTCCAGGCCTTATCAGAAACATATACCTGCTGTGAAAGATTGTGGTTGTATTCGTCCCTAACCTCGGAAAGGATCTGGTTGTACATCATGACCGTGTTAAGCTTGGATTTATCCATCCGTGAAATGATGTTTGCCAAATTTACCCGTTCCAAAAAAAGAATAAGCCTTTCATAGGCCTGAAGTCGGATCGGAAATGCGATCTCGCGCCCCTTTAGTTTCAGATCATTTTGGTATTTTTCTCCCTCCCGGGAACCAATAGACCTCAAAACCATGTAAACAGCATATAATACCAATGCTGCTGGCAGAACAATTTTCAGGAAGTCACCCAAATACTCCATGGTTAAAAAATGTGCGTAAAACTACCAAAAACCTTCGGTCTTTTAACTTTGTTCCGAACTTGAAACACTAAAAAAATAAGCAATTGAATATCCTTGGAATTACCCCAAAAGCCGTTCTGGAGATCAAAGCCATGATGGAAAAAAAGGATATCCCTACAGGCTATAAACTTAGGGTTGGAATCAGAGGTCAGGGATGCTCCGGGGTCAGGCATTTTCTTGCTTTCGACAAACCAAAGGATTCCGATGACATCATTGAATTTGATGGATTGGAAGTGATCTACGATAAGAAACAAGCCCTGTACCTGGCTGGATTCAAAATAGATTTTGAGGACAGAGGAGAAGAGCGGGGTTTTTTCTTCGACAAAGAGAATTAAGCCCTGGACCTTTCGGTTTCTACCATCGCCCGATGACAAATCCCCCCTAGAGGCGGATTATACTTTGAAACTCTCGACTTAACATTTGCGATCTCGGGGAACTCGTTTATCAGGCTTTCATTGATCCTGAAGGAAATATGCTCTAAAAGCTTGGCTGGCTTTGACATTTCCTCTTTTACAATGCGGTAAACCTCCTCATAATTAATGGTATCCTTTAACGAATCAGTATGGCTAGGTTTATCAAGGTCCGTGGTAATGATTAGATCTACACCATACTTGTTTCCCGTGACCCTCTCTTCATCATGATACCCATGATAGGCAAAAAACTCCATGCCTTCGAGCTCTATAATTGCCATTAATCGTCAATCTGATCAAAAAAAGAACCCCCATCTCCATTGGCCTTCTCTCCTTCTTTTTGCACTTCTTTCACCTCTTCTTTTGGCAGGTCTTCACTTATGGATTCTTCCCTTTTTGGTTCTTCTGACTTCTTCTTTTCCTTTTGAGGGTCAGATTTTTTGGTTTTGCCTGGTTCATGTTTGGTTTCAATCTCCTTGAGCCTTTTGACAAAAGAGTTGATAGCGAGTTCCTTTGATTCCTCCTTATCAGCCCTGGCCATCAAACCCTGCCCCAGATGTTTCAATTCTTCGATGTATTCATCCCTCGCCCGTAACATAGCCTTTAAGTGATCCTCAAGACTTCTTAGCTCCAACTTGGCTTCCTCAACGATCTCGCTGGCCTTGGTCTCAGCCTCTTCAATTAGACCCCTTGCTGTGTTGTTTGCTTCATTCAAAACCGCTTCGGACTGAACCTGGGATTCCTTTAATGTGATCTCAGCTTCTTTTTTGCTTTGCTCCACGAGGTTTGCTCCGGTGTCTTCTGCTGTTTTTAGAGTCTTGTATAAGGAAGATTCGACCTCTCTCAGCTTTTTAACCTCCTCTTCTGCAACTCCCAGTTTTTCCTGGACCTGCTTATGTTCATCTATCAAGCGTTCCCATTCTGTTGCCAACGATTGAAGAAATCCGTCAACCTCCTCTTTTTCATAGCCCCTAAAGGATTTTTCAAATGTTTTTTTTCGGATCTCTAATGGTGTAATTTTCATCTTTTTGGTGGTCTTCCCTGATAATCAAAGGCTAATTTACAATTTAAATAAACGCCTGATTCTTAATGATAGTCTCATTTCTCAACAATCATTATTCTTGAAATCCATTATGGAATCAGGGCCCAGAGTTATTCAGTTTAAAACCGAAGAATTTGAGATCGGGATCTCTCCAATTATGGGGATCAAAGAGGATCAGAATATACTTTCCAGCAATGAGTTGGAAGAACTCAAGAAGATCAATCACCCCTCAAGGATCAGGTCCTGGTGGAAGGCAAGGGAGGTCCTTTCGGATATCAGCATTCAGAATGGGATCAACTACAAGGGACTTCATAAGGGAAGTAATGGCAAACCACACTTTATTGAAGGAAGTCCATACCACTGTTCTCTCTCCCATACGATGACTCATGCAGCGGCCATGATCAGCAAACGATCCTGTGGAATAGACATCGAAAAAATACACCCCAAGGTTGAAAGGATCTTTCAGAAATTCTCAAACGAGGATGAGATCGAAGGAAGGAATGACTTAAAAATTAAGACGGCCCTATGGGCTTGCAAGGAATCAATCTACAAAGCAGTGGACGTTCCTGGCATACATTTCAGAGAACAAATAGTATTGGACAAATGGACTGAAGATGGGGCTGACTTTTATTTCCATTCCTCAGGAAAACAACCTGAATTTTTTCAATGTCAGATTGAATGGTTCAACGGCCACGTTCTGGCCTTTACCCTACAAAAAAATATTCAGGAGTAATTCGATCTCCATTTCCTTCTCCTTCTCTCCGGTCTTCTTGAAAGCCACCATTAGGTTTCTGAACATTCGCTTAGCAATATCCAGATTATCACAAGGTTCATAGAAGATATCTGATGGGGTGATATTCAATTGGTCGAGGTATTGATCGATCTCCTCTTTTGTGAAAATTATACCCTTATTGAAGGCATTGATATAAAACTGATAATCCTTTTCCTTGTAGGTTAAGACAAAAAGGTTAGGGAGGTTGACCCCGAACACAGGTATCTCCAATCGCTGAGAAATGAGAAGATAAATACAACTCAGGGTCAGGGGATTTCCACGCCGGGTCTCCAATACCCGATTGACCATAGAATTCGCCGGGTTATGAAAATTCTTTGTATTAGCTCTGAACTTTTCTTGCGTGAAAAGAACATGATTAAGGATCTTGACCTGATCCATTGGGGCAAGGTCATCCTTGAATTGGCTCCAAACCCCATAGTAAAGTTGATCTATTTCTTTTTTAACCTCTTCGAGAGAAAGGTCAGGGTATTGATAAGTGGCAACGAGCCAAACCAATTCAAGTAGGTCTTCAGAATTTTTGTCTCTCCAATTCTCGAGCGCATCCTGGAGTTTCCGAAAAAGGATCAGGTGGATTACATCCTCGATCTTGGATTGGAAATTCATGTTTAAGGTGTTCTCCCATTTTTCTTCCAAATAGGGAACTACTTCCTCTCCCAGATCAAATAGTTTGCTTTCAACATGCTTATAGACCTCAGGATCATCATCCTCCAACAACGAAACCAATGCCTGGATCTCTTTTTTCTTCATACCCTCAGGTTTGGATCACTCCCACATTAAACCGATCTTTTTCCTTCTTTTTATTCGCTATGGCAATACCCGTGGAAACGATCTTTCTGGTATCCAAAGGGTCGATCACTCCGTCCACCCATAGCTTGGACGCGGCATAGTAGGGTGAAAGGGTATTTCCATATTTGTCGGTTATCTCCTTTAGTAACTCTTTTTCTTCTGTTTTTGTTATTTCCTTTCCAGAACCTTTCATGGAGGCCATTTTGATCTGCAAAAGGGTCTTGCCTGCACTGTCCCCACTCATCACTGCCATTTTTGCCGTGGGCCATGAATAGATCAGGCGAGGATCATAGGCTTTGCCACACATGGCATAGTTTCCTGCACCATAAGAGTTCCCCAGGACGAATGTGAATTTAGGAACCTGACAATTGGCAACAGCG
This sequence comes from Cytophagales bacterium, assembly GCA_028279065.1. GTDB lineage: Bacteria > Bacteroidota > Bacteroidia > Cytophagales > CCMP332 > JANQHS01. The sequence goes on along the minus strand of JANQSY010000148.1, from coordinate 61,710 downwards.
TTCACCATTTTAGCTCCATCCTTGATGATCCCCCCATGTTCAGCCCTCGACCCGACCATAAATCCCGAAACGTCTTGCAAAAACACCAGAGGTATCCCTTTCTGGTTGCAATTCATGATAAATCGAGCAGCCTTATCAGCAGAATCCGAATAGATCACGCCGCCCATCTGCATTTCACCTTTCTTGGTCTTCCGAACCAGGCGTTGGTTTGCAACTATCCCTACCGCCCAACCATCAATTCTGCCAACACCGCAAATAATGGTCTGACCATAATGCTTTTTGTATTCTGTGATCTTGGAGTCATCCACAAGCCGATGGATTATCTCGGTCATATCATAGGGCTTGATCCTATCGACCGGAAATAAGGAAAGGATCTCTTTTTCATCCTTTTTAGGGGGCTTGGGCGCTTCCCGGCTAAAACCCTGGGATTCGGGAATGCTGAATTTATCGAAGATATCCCTAATGGCAGCAAAACACTCATCCTCGGTTTTGAACTTGTAATCAGTCACACCACTTATCTCCGAGTGCGTGGTAGCCCCGCCAAGTGTTTCATTATCGATATCCTCACCTATGGCGGCTTTTACCAAATAGGAGCCTGCCAAAAAGATGGATCCGTTTCCTTCCACGATCATTGCTTCATCACTCATTACTGGAAGGTAAGCTCCCCCTGCCACACAGCTTCCAAGAATCGCTGATATCTGTGGTATTCCCTTTGAGGACATCACCGCATTATTTCGAAAGATCCTGCCGAAATGTTCCTTGTCGGGAAAAACTTCCTCCTGCATGGGTAAGAACACGCCAGCACTGTCAACCAAGTAGACTATTGGGAGGTCATTTTCAATTGAGATCTCCTGGGCTCTGAGGTTCTTTTTTGCCGTAATAGGAAACCATGCTCCGGCTTTTACGGTAGGGTCGTTTGCTACAACTATGGCTTCCCTACCTGATATTTTCCCTATGACAACGACAACCCCACCGGAGGGACAGCCGCCATACTCCTTGTACATCCCATCACCAGCGAAAGCACCGATCTCGATGGAGTCGCTTTCAGGGTCCAGGAGCTTTTTTATCCTTTCCCTTGGTCCAAATTTTCCTTTCGCCTCAAGCTTCTTCAGCTTTTCCTTTCCACCTCCATATTTAATAGAAGAAAACCGCTTTTCGAGTTCAGAGAGGAGCAGCTTGAACTTATCCTCGTTCTTATTTTTTTCAAGATCCATACCGGAGGGAAAAATAAAACAATTCTTAGGACAACTAGAATAAGGAAAGCCTTACATACCTCTTTGGGTTTTCCTTAAGGTCAACCAACAGGGAGTCGAGGTCCTGCAAAACCAAATTCAAGTGTCTGTACAATGAGTCTTCTTTTGACAAACGCCCGAGCGTCCCTTCACCGTTTGCCATCCTTTGTGTTATTACCTGAAGGCTTTCGAGATTCGCTCTCATCGCCCTGACAGAGGCGGCAACCTCCTCAGGATCAAGCGAGTCTGCCATGGTGTTCAACTTCCTTCCAAGGCTATTGAACTCAGCTACAGCAATTGAAAGTTCCCGTGAAACCGAGTCCAGGTTTGACATCGTGCTCTTGAGGGTATTTCTGTTATCAATGGTCAGCTGATTGAGATTATAAGTGAGTGTCCTAAAATTGTTGATCGCTGCCTTAAGATTATCAGATAAGGCAGAGTAGTCAGTAAAGAATTCGTTGATCCCCAAAATGGTGGTATCAAAACTTTGAACGACAGGCATTGCCCTATCCTTGAATTCTTCGGCAAGAGATTTTTGAATCTCCCCGGAAAGTGTATCGTCCGGTTCAGCTGGATTTCTGATGTCACCCGGCAACACCCTTATTGCCTTGCCACCCAATAGATCTGTGTCCACTAGAATGGCAACAGCGTCTTTTCCAATTGTGATCTTCTTTTTGATCTGTAACTCAACCAGGATACTTGTTTTGCTTCCCTGATGGATCTCCATATCGCCCACCATTCCAACATTGTAGCCGTCGATCAAAACCAGATTCGAAGAGGTCAGACCATTGACATCCTTATAGAAAACATAATAACTGTTTGTGGGGCTTAGGAAATCCTGTCCTTTCAAAAAATTAAAACCAAAGTAGAGGATGAGCAGGGACACAACTGCCAGCAGACCGATCTTTATTTCTTTAGACAAATTCTCTGGTTTTAATTTTTATCCTCTATTTCGGCTTTATAATCCCGGACAGCTCTAAATATACCGGATGCAAGATACGTTTGGCCGAGCTCATCATTTAAATATTTTTCTTCGTTCTTATGGGTAAGAAAACCCAACTCTACCAACACACTTGGCATAGAGGTCTTCCAGAGGACAAGGTATCCAGCCTGCTTAACTCCCCTGCTCCTCCTTCTTACCCTGTTTTCAAATTGGTCTTCTATCTTGCCTGCAAGGTTCAGACTGTTTTTGATATAAGCATTTTGGTAAAGATTGAAAAGGATATAGGATTCAGGAGATTTTGGATCGAAACCCTCATAGACCTCTTTGTAATCCTCCTCCATCAAAATAACAGAGTTCTCCCTTATAACCACCTCCTCAAGGTTCCGATCAAACTTTTCAACACCCATGACCCATGTTTCGGTTCCATACGCTCTTTTCTTTGGTTCAGAATTACAATGGATCGAAATGAAAAGGTCTCCATGTTCCGCATTAGCCATTCTAGCCCGGTTATTGAGGGTGACGAATTTGTCATCAGGCCTTGTCTTAACGATCTCAATTTCAGGCATATTTTCCTTGAAGATCTCTGCTAGCTGATTGGCCACTTTCAGTGAAATATCCTTTTCCTTTGAAAAAGATCCCTTACACCCGGGATCATCCCCACCGTGTCCTGCATCAATTATGATCTTCTTTATTGCGTATTTGGGGGAGTTTAGCGGGAAAAAGGAAAGCAGAGAAACCACAAAAACGACTGAAGAAATCAAGAATATAATTTTCTTTGCCACCGATTTACTTTGTGTTCCTGAATAAACTTTGATTCAAAATTGGAAATTTTTAGCTAAACAGAAAAAACAGCTGGGCACACCTTTTGCAAGGGGGTGGACAATGCTAATTCTTTCCATTCTACTCTTTACTCATTCAATACCTGCAAAGGGCGAGCCATTTTACAATTCCCAGAAGGAAATAGTAGATTCTCTAGGACAAAAAACCGATTCAATTCCCAACATTGATTCATTGCTTATAGAGGTGGATAGTGCTGGTACACAGGCAGATACCATTCCTCCAGGCTCTCAGGAAAGTTCACTTAAGACCACTGTAACCTATTCGGCCAGGGATTCCATAAAAGTAGATGCCGTGCGAAACCTTGCGTACCTGTATGGGGATGCTCAGGTGACCTACGGAAAGATCAAATTGAATTCGGACTACATGGAGATCGATATGACCAAGGAGGAGGTAAAGGCAACCTACTCGGAAGATTCTGTTGGAAATCCGATCGGCAAACCGGTATACGATGATGGATCAGATGTTTTCGTAGCAGACTTGATCCGGTATAATTTCAACACCAAGAAAGGTATCGTATCCGGTGTTGTCACCCAACAGGGAGAGGGTTATGTCCATGGGCATAGGGTGAAGTTCAATGAAAAAATGGAATCGTTTATAAATGATGCCAAATACACCACCTGTAATCTGCCGAATCCCCATTTTCATATAAAGGCGAAAAAGATCAAGATGATCCCGGACAAAAAAGTGATCGCTGGCCCCTTCTTTATGCAGGTCAATGATGTTCCAACCCCTTTGGGATTTGCGTTTGGGATGTTCCCGATTCCCAAGGAGAAGGCATCTGGGATCATTGTTCCCAAGTATGGAGAGTCACAGGACAGGGGATTCTTCCTTAGGGAGGGCGGATATTATTGGGCCGTGAATGATTACATGGCAATGAAGTTCCTTGGCGAGATCTATACTAACGGCAGTTGGGGAGTACAGTACAATAACCAATACAAAAAGAAATACTCCTTTGGGGGAAATTTCAATTTCAGGTACAACAACAGGGTTTACGATGAAGGAGATGACCGAGAATCATCAAGGGATTATTGGGTCAAATGGAGGCATACTCCAGTGGCGAAAGGGCAATATGGTACGCGATTAACAGCAGAAGTGGATTTCGGATCACAGAATTACAACCGAAACAACTCGTTCAATATAGATGCATTCCAGAGTGCCCAATTCAATTCGAATGTAACCATAGCCAAATCGTTTAGAAACACGCCTCTTAATTCCACTATCACCCTCCGTCAATCTCAGAATACCTCCACCGGGATCATGGATCTTACCCTTCCTAATTTCAATCTCTCTTCCAATCGGTTATATCCTTTCAAGAAAACCAGAGGCTTGAAGAAGAGCGATTTCTTCAAAAAATTCGCAATAGGCCCGAGACTCGATTTCCAAAACAAGATGAGCAACAGGCCAGTGAACACCACCTCCCTGGCTGGGGTGGAAGTGACCAACGGATGGAATGAACCTGACTCCGCTTGGAAGTCAGAACCAAGTGTTCAAAGGTTGCTCCTGAGTTCTAATTCAGGGATAAAGATCAACGCCCCTATCTCAACCAGTATGAAGGCTTTCAAATATTGGAACTTCAACCCTTCGCTGACATTGACGGAGTTCATGTATTTTGAGCAGTTGGATATTCAGACAGATACCAGTGGGGAGGGAGTTACGGTGGATACCCTTAGCGGGTTTTTCAGGTCAGGAGAATTCTCCGCCAGGGCGGCTGTTACCACCCGGATCTATGGTACCTTTTTCTTTCCAAAGTCAAAAGGAATTACGGCAATACGGCATACCTTCATTCCGACGATCTCAGGGAACTGGAGGCCTGATTTTTCTGAGATTGGGAATGCCTACACAGAGGTTGTGATCGATACTTCCACAGGGGAGACACAAAAGTTCATGAAATACACAGGGTTTGTTTACGGAGGCCCTTCTGCATTTGAACAGGCCTCATTGGGGGTTACCCTCACCAATGTGTTTGAGGCAAAAAAGATTGATAAGCAGGATTCTCTGGGTCGAACAAAAAAGATCAAACTGCTGGACAACTTTTCATTGTCCGGAAACTACAATTTCGCTGCGGAGGAGTTCAAGATGTCCAGGATTAATCTTAATGCCGTATCTAAGGTTGGAAGATTCAATTTCAATCTGGGTATGACTTTCGACCCCTATGAATACAGACTAGACTCCATTGTCAATAGCGATGTATTCCAGGAGAGGGTAGATAATTATACGATTTCAACCAACGGAACCTTGGCGAGACTTGAAAGGATGAATTTTAATGTATCAGCAAATTTCAACCCCAAGGCATTTCAGAGTGGACGGGATTATAAAAGCGATGAAGGCACAGAAGAGGAGTTGGAGTACATCGTGGATAACCCAGACCTTTACGTGGATTTCTCAATCCCGTGGAACCTAAGGATGTCCTATAACTTTTCTTGGACCAAGCTTGGTTTCGATGATTCCAATGTGATACAGAACTTCGCATTTTCCGGAGACCTTAGAGTCACAGAAAAATGGAAAGTAGGATTCCGGTCTGCTATTGATCTGGCCCGTGGAGAATTGTCAACAACCAGCATTAGCATTCACCGGGACTTGCACTGCTGGCAAATGAGTCTGACCTGGCTCCCTATTGGCGAAAGGGCTTCTTTTACGTTTGACATACAGGTAAAAGCCAGCATATTGCAGGACTTGAAACTAAACAAAAGGAATTCCTGGTATGATAATTAAAAACCTTCTTGGTTTTCTTTCGTTACTTTGCACAGCGCTTAACTGACACCATGAGAAAAGAAATTTGGGCCATATTGCTGTTTTTTTCAGCTTTTTTACTGGAATCATGTGAAGAAAAATGCTCTGAGGATATCTGTCCCGGAAGTGCCGTGAATTTTGAATTCAGATACCTGGATTCCGCAGGAAACGATCTGGTTTTTGGACCGGACAGCATCAGGCGGTTTCATGAGGATTCGGTATTCATGATCGCCCAAAATGAGCATGCTATTTCATTCTTTCCGGTAACGGTAAACTCTGTCAGGACCTCTGACACCACTGGTGTCCTTCGCGGGTCGCTTTCCGCAAAACATAACAGGTATATCATTACCGCCATGGATTCCGCTTTGGTCCTTGCAGATACACTTACCCCTGATTCGCTTTTGATCGATTCCATGTACGTCAAGAAATTCGTGACCACCTCTGATACGTTGATCGCTGGGTTTATCACCTATGATACCGAGTGCTGTATCAACATCATCGACAGGTTCGATCTCACTATTGACAGCACGGTTCTTTGTACTGAATGTGATGAGAACAGGATCCACATTCTTTATAAAGACCCCGAAAGTCTTTAATCCGACCCCGGACTTTACCGATCAGCTATTCCTTTGTACAATTATGGATTAATCCCATAACTGTCATCCCATGGAAAACACTTATTACAAGCCAGAAGACCTTAAGAAGTTTGGGTCAATCACCAAGTGGCAGGAAGAGCTTGGAAAAAAATTCTTCGACTATTACAATCAGGTCTTCGAAGATGGAGCCCTGAGCGCCAGGGAAAAGGCCCTTATTGCCCTGGCGGTTTCGCATACCGTCCAATGTCCCTATTGCATTGATGCCTACACTGAAGAAAGCCTGAAGAAAGGAGCGGATGAGCAACAAATGATGGAAGCCGTTCATATAGCAGCAGCAATAAGAAGTGGTGCCAGCCTGGTTCATGGGGTCCAAATGATGGAAAAAGCGGGGAAGGTATCTATGTAATGAAAGACAAGATCTCAAGCTTAAAAAGACAACAAAATCCACTTTCCCAGCCTGAGGTTCAACTGACAAAGCTGGAACAAGAGCTTATTGGGCTCCCAGGGTTTGATCAAAAACTTCTGGAATCCGGAATCCCAGTGCTAAAAACCAGCAAGCCGAGGATACTTCAGGTCAATGTGGGCAAAATGTGCAATCAAACCTGTAAGCATTGTCATGTAGATGCCGGCCCGGATAGGAAGGAGATCATGACAAGGGAAACTATGCAGCATTGTCTTCAGGCTCTCAATTATGATGGGATTGATACTGTTGATATCACAGGAGGAGCTCCTGAGATGAATCCAGAATTCAGGTGGTTTGTTGAAGAGATTGCAAAAAGAGGGAAAAAAGTACTGGTCCGCTGTAATCTCACAATTATCAATTCCAATCCTAAATATTATGACCTCCCGGAGTTCTATGCCAAAAACAATGTAGAGGTCATCTCTTCCCTGCCCCATTTTGCCAAGATCAGGACAGATGCCCAAAGAGGAGATGGAGTGTTCGATAGATCCATTAAGGCGCTTAGGCAGTTGAATGAGGTGGGTTATGGCGTAGAGGGATCAGGGTTGGTATTGGATCTGGTTTATAATCCTACCGGCGCATTCCTTCCCGCGGGGCAGATCAGTTTAGAGAAAGAGTTTAAGGAGAGATTGGATAAAAACTATGGGGTTCAGTTCAATCAATTGTTTGCAATAACCAATATGCCTGTATCCAGGTTTTTGGAATATCTCATCTCTACGGACAACCTTGAATCATACATGGAAACCCTAGTCAATGCCTTCAATCCTAACACCCTTGAAAACCTGATGTGCCGTGACACTCTATCCGTTGGTTGGGATGGGTATCTATATGATTGCGATTTCAATCAGATGCTGGAGTTAAAAATCGATTCTGATAAGAAAACTCATATTTCAGAAATTGATGAAATAGAACTGGAAAATCGAACAGTCCGGACTGGTAGGCATTGTTTCGGCTGTACTGCCGGAGCAGGGTCTAGTTGCGGAGGAGAAATTGCCTGATCATATCCCTTTTTCCTAGGTCTTATCCACTGGTCTTGATCACTGGCATATTGCAGGGCAAAACCCTAAATTAGGAATACCAAACCACTCTGCTATGAAACGATTTGCCTTTTCCTTGTTGGGCATTTGCCTTTCTTTACAAGCATTCCCCCAGGCTGAGACCCTAAGACAAAAAGATAGAAGCGGTACCCAAAGAGCTCGGGCCGAGTTGATAAAAAATGATCCTGAATACCGTGCCAGCCTCTTGAGACCATATGAGTCAAGAAAGGTTGACCAAAACTCGACATTCAGAATGCCCTTTGATTCGGGAATAAAATATATCCCTGTGGTATTCCATGTAATTCATAATCCTGGTGTTCCAGTCGGACAGGCAGAGAATATTTCAATGAGTAAGATCGAAGGGCAGATCCGGATCCTTAACGAGGATTTCAGGAAACTGCCAGGAACAAATGGTGATGGTAATGGAGTGGATACAAAAATTGAGTTTTTTCTTGCCCAAAGAGACCCAAATGGTAATTGCTCAGATGGAGTTAATAGAATAGCAAGCACCCTCACAAACAATCACTCCCCGAACCAAACTGTCCAGCTAAAGAACCTTTCCCGATGGGACCCCACCAGATATTTAAACATCTGGGTGATAAATACAACACAACCGGGATCTATTGTTTCCTATGCTTACAACCCGCCACCCTCATTGCCCTTTTCTCCAGGGTTTCTTCAAAGAGATGGGATCGTAATTAGATATACCGCTGTCGGCGACGAGCAGCCGGTCCTGGCCCTATTTGAACTAGGACACCAATTAACCCATGAGGTGGGCCATTACCTTGACCTTTACAGTACCTATGCTCCCGATGGAACTGTAGGTTGTTTTGGAATGAATGATGGTAATTGCAACACCTCAGGAGACTTTGTCTGTGATACACCCCCAGTGGACGATGAGAATAGCCTCTGTCCTACAGGACATAATTCATGTAGTGAATCCACAACTGCAACCGGTGGGGATATTCCTGACCTGATAGACAACTATATGGATATGACCAGCGATTCCTGCCGTTCAATGTTCACGGAAGGGCAACGAAAAAGAATGGATTCTACCCTAAGGAATATCAGATTTCAAATTTGGGACAGCATAAGTGTGATCAATGCTGGTTTTGGAAACTGCTTGGGGATTGAGTACTGTGAATCTAACTCCCTTGATTCATCTCAGATCCAGATCACAAATGTGAGTTTCAAGTCGGTGAACAATAGCAGCTCAGGGATATGCGCTGGATACTCGGTTTACCATGATCAGTTCGACACAGAACTACGAGACAGCACTTTCAATCTCTCCGTGACTACTGCCGGCTGTGGCGGCTCGACACCTGGCAATAATCAGATCGCGGCATATTTTGATTGGAATTGGGACGGTGATTTTGATGATGCCGGTGAGGAATACATAGTGAAATCTTTCGGTTCCGGAACAGGACTGTCAAGCATTTCTATCCAGGTTCCCCAAAATGCCGCAGTTGCAAGGATTGGCGTCAGGATAGTCTGCTCACAAAGTTTATCCATTTCTCCTTGTGGGACATATGCCTTTGGCGAAACCGAGGATTACGCCATGAACATAGAAGACAACCCACCAACCATTTTAGATTTCTTCCCCAAGACAGGTCAGGCAAATACGACGGTGACAATAATTGGTGACAAGCTCACCTATGTCGATGAGGTGAAATTCAACGGTATAGATGCTTTTGCATATACGGTGCTTTCGGATGATACCATTTCAGCTGTAGCACCGGGATCGACCACAGGGCCGATTCAGATCCAGACTCCATCCGGAAACGATGATTCGGATACGGTGTTCACCTACCTGGTTCAATCTCCTACCATAAACCAGCTAGTGCCAGATAGCGGTCTGGTAGGAGCCTTGGTCAATATTCAGGGAGCAAATTTCTTTGGCTTTACCGGGGTGGAGTTCAATGGAGTTCCAGCAACAAATGTGGTCGGAGTGACCTCAACATTGATCACAGCAGACGTGCCTGTAGGAGCAATAGATGGGCCTATTAAGGTCTTACATCCAAACGGAGATGTGATCTCTGCCCAATCCTTTAATGTTCTTGAACCCATTCCTACGATCAATATTCAGGCTTCTCCGGCAAACGTTTGTAGTGGGGACTCCACCCTTTTAACCTTTGTTATGCCCATAGGGACAGGGCCATTTGTGGTTGAATACACGGATGCTATAGACACCTTTTTACTCGTAAATGTTCCTTCCGGGTCTCAGGCCAGGTACCAGATCACACAGAACAAAACCTATACCGTGACTTATTTCTCAGATATTTATCATGAAAACCCAAACCCCAATGCCACAAAAAATATTGTTGAAAGGTTTCCAGGTATAGCAGATTTCAATTTCACCGCAAACAATCTGCAGGTCAGTTTCAACAACACCAGCTCCGGAACAATTTCTTATTTCTGGGATTTTGGAGATGGAAATATCTCTACAAACCCTAATCCGACTCATACCTATTCCTCCGGGGGAACTTATGATGTTTGTTTGGTTTCAAGCACTACATTTAATTGTCCTGATACTATCTGTCAAACCCTCAGTGTGACTGTTGGGATAGAAAACCAGCTAGAAAATGGATGGATGAACCTATTTCCTAATCCCGCAAACGAGGAGCTGACCCTTAAACTCAACTTAAAAGAAACGGGGGAAATGATTTTGGAATTATTCTCGTCTGAAGGAAAAAAGTTGCAATCCCAATCAGTCTTCCATAGTGATCAGGAGTCCGAATATCAGTTCAATCTCAACGGATTGCGAAAAGGGGTCTATTTGGTCAAGATCACCACAGCTGAAGGTAAATCGGCTTGCAGACGAGTTCAAATAAGATAAAAGGGGTTGTACCGTTTTAGGCTTTTATTGAGCAAGGGTTACCTTTTTTGATGGGGAAGAATGATCTAAAAAACGTTAAATTTGCGGTTCGAAAAATTGATTATGGGAAACACCTTCACACTCATCTTTGCCTTTTTACTTCTTTCCTTAACTGTAACTGCCCAGGAAGCATCCAACAATAGTCAGGAGCCTATTGTAGTTCAGAACCCTTTCATGGGTACTTACATAAACAATAACGGAGTTCACTATTGCGGAACAGATCAACTTGCTCATGAGCAATTCGAAAATGACCCTGCATATAGACAACGGTATTTCCAGCAAATGCAGGAATGGGAAAACTTCCAGAATGGGAATCATCCTGAATCCACTTGGGATTCAAGTGTGAAATATATTCCGGTCGTGGTTCATGTCATACACAACCCTGGGGTACCAATAGGAACTGGAGAAAACATCTCACTAAGTAAAGTCCAAAGTCAGATCAGGATCTTAAATGAGGATTTCAGGAAGATTCCAGGTACAAGAGGGGATGGAAATGGGGTTGATACAAAGTATGAGTTTTTTCTGGCTCAAAAAGACCCCAATGGAAATTGTACTGATGGTGTTGTCAGAATAGAGAGCACGCTTACCAACAATCATGCTTCAAGTCAGGCCGCTCAGTTGAAGGCGTTGAGTCAATGGGACCCACAGCGTTATTACAATATCTGGACTACCGCTAGTATGTCGCCAGCTGGTCTTATCGGTTATGCGACTTTCCCTGGAGGAAACCCGGCGCTGGATGGGGTAGTCTGCCATCATGGATTTTTTGGAGATGAGGCTCCTCTTTCTAACCCAAACTACATAAATGGAAGGGCTATGTCCCATGAAACGGGCCATTGGTTAAATCTATATCACCCTTTCCAGGGAGGCTGTGCCGGAATGACCAACGGAAACTGTAACACCGGTGGCGACCAGGTTTGTGATACCCCTCCTGTTGATAATCCCAATTTCCAATGTCCTGGAAACCATAATTCCTGTAATGAAACTACCACCGCAACCGGTGGCAACATTCCTGACCTTGTTGACAACTACATGGATTACACCATCGACACCTGTAAGTCAATGTTCACGGCAGGTCAAAAAGTAAGAATGGACTTTGCTGCAAATGGTGTCAGAGCATTGATATGGGATTCTACCAATGTAGCGAATGCAGGTTATTGGGGATGTCTTGGAATCACATATTGCAATTCAAGATCAAATGACTCTTTAGGAGCACAGATCACCAACGTCAGTTTTCAATCAGTCAATAATAGCACCTCCGCGTGTACTAAATATTCTGACCACACAGATCTTTTTGACGATGTGATCAGGGATAGCACCTTTAACTTTTCAGTCACCACCGCCGCTTGTGGAGGAGGTACTCCAAGCAGTCATCAGGTTGTTGCTTATTTCGATTGGAACAGAGATGCGGATTTTGACGATCCAGGTGAGAAGGTGATTGTCAGGTCGCACGGACCCGGACAAGGTACTTCAATAGTTCCGGTTACTGTTCCTGGAAATGCTCCCCTTAACAGGGTTGGCATACGCGTCATTTGTACCGAGGATACTGCGGTTTCTCCATGCGGGATCTATCCGGTAGGAGAAACCGAAGATTACTCTGTAACAATAAGAAATAACCCTCCTATTGTGAACACCTTTTTCCCAAGTAGTGGTCAATCCGGAACATTGGTGACAATTGTTGGAGAGAACTTTGAAGGGGTTAATGATGCACTGTTTAATGGTGTTAGCGCTTTTACGGTCAATTATATTTCTCCTGATACCATTACCGCTTTAGCTCCCTCCTCTTCTACAGGAAAGATCACAGTCATTTCTCCCACAGGTCAGGATGAAAGTGATTCTGTTTTTACCTACGTGGTGCAAGCTCCGGTTATTAACTTCATCGATCCTGATAGTGGAATGATAAATGATGTTATTCAGATCCAGGGTGGGATTTTTTCTGGCTTTGATTCTGTGCTTTTCAACAACACCCGGGTTACGAATTTTGTAAACCAATTCAGTGTAAGGCTCGATGCCAGGGTCCCAGCCGGTGCTACTGATGGCAAGGTCACCGTATACCACCCTAATGGAAATGCTGTATCACCTGAAACTTTCCACGTGATCCAGCCTCTTCCCACCATCAATGTAACCGCAGCCCCAGGAAATGTATGTCAGGGCGAGGAAACAATGGTTGCCTTTAATATGACTGGTACAGGACCCTTTACTTTGGAATTTACGGATGGAAATCAGACTTACCTGTTGCCTCAAATAACCTCTCCGTACACCACTCCTTTTACGTTAAATACAACCACCACATTCACGGTAACATTTTTGGGAGACCAAAACCATTCTATAACAAATCCTCCGGGAGCCTCGAAAACAGTTAACGTCAATACGTCTCCAATTTCAGATTTTACCTATTCGGCGAACGCCTTGACTGTCACCTTCAATAATATGAGTTCTGGGGCGCTGAACTACGAATGGGACTTCGGTGATGGTTCTACTTCAGTGGGAGTTAACCCACTCCATACCTATACCGCAGCCGGAACGTATGACGTTTGTTTGATCGCTGAGACAAACAATGGATGTAAGGATACCAGTTGTCAAACGATAAGCATTACGGTTGGTTTGGAGGACAAATTGGTCGGAGGTTCCTTTTCTGCATATCCCAACCCTGTGAATGATCAACTCAATATTGAGATCGAACTTCCAGTCCAGGGATTAGCGACGGTTGAGATTATAGGAATGGATGGAAAATCACAGGGTATTTATACCATCAATCTGGATGGCAGGAAAACCGAGCAAGCAATTGATATGCAAACTTTATCGGGAGGAACATATGTGATCAAGCTAACTACACCTGACGGACAACAAGTTGCTCAAAAGATTCAGAAGAACTAACTAAAGATTCAATCAAAAAAAGGAAAAGCGGCTTTGGCCGCTTTTTTTTATTTCCATTCCCAAACAAAGCCCTACGCTGAGCATGCTGGCAAAATGTGCTAACTATTCCTCTTCCTCTCCCCTCTTCTCAGGCTTCATCTGAGGAAAGAACAAAACATCCTGAATAGATGCCTGATCCGTCATTATCATCGCTAAACGATCAATCCCAATTCCTAAACCTGCGGTGGGTGGCATTCCGTATTCTAAAGCTCTCAGGAAATCCTCATCCAGGGTCATTGCTTCTTCGTCACCCCTTTTGCCAAGTTTTACCTGCTCTTCAAACCTTGCCCTTTGGTCTAATGGATCATTAAGTTCAGTAAAGGCGTTGCATAGTTCTTTGCCGTTCACAATAGCTTCAAATCTTTCCACAAGACCTTCCCTCCCCCTGTGTTTCTTGGCCAATGGGGACATTTCAATTGGGTAATCAGTAATGAAGGTAGGCTGAACAAGATTTGGTTCTACCTTTTCCCCGAAGATCTCGTCGATGATCTTTCCCCGGCCCATTGAACTGTCTACATTGATCTTCATCTTTTTTGCCTCGGCTCTAAGGATATCCTCATCCATTTCCGAAATATCCACTCCTGTAAATTTCTGGATCGATTCATACATGGTCATCCTCGGCCAGGGGGTCAGAAAATCTATCTCATTCTCCCCTACCTTCACCTTGGTATCCCCGTGAAGTTCCATGGCTACTTTCTCGATCATGTTCTCAGTCAACTCCATCATCCATTTGTAATCCTGGTATGCCACGTAAACCTCGACCTGTGTAAATTCAGGATTATGGAATCTTGACATTCCCTCGTTCCGGAAATCTTTGGCGAATTCAAAGACCCCGTCATAACCACCAACGATAAGCCTCTTCAGGTATAATTCATTGGCGATCCTCAGGTAAAGAGTCATATCAAGAGTGTTATGATGAGTTTTAAAGGGCTTGGCAGCCGCCCCACCATATAAGGGTTGAAGGATCGGGGTTTCAACTTCAAGGTACCCCTTACCCATCAAGAATTCCCTGATTACCTGGATCATCTTTGATCTCTGCAAGAAAACCTCACGGACTCCGGGATTAACGATCATATCCAGATAGCGCTGTCTGTATCTCTGTTCCGGGTCTGAGAATGAGTCAAATTCTTTTACATCGCCCCCTTCTTCCTTTGCCTGCTTTACAATGGGTAAAGGCCTCAAGGACTTTGAGAGTAGTTTTAGCTCGGTAACGTGAATAGAAACCTCTCCAACCTGTGTGGTAAAGACAAATCCCTTTACGCCAATAACATCCCCAATGTCCATCAATTTTTTGAAGACATCGTTATACATGACCTTGTCTTCTCCCGGGCAGATCTCATCCCGATTCAGGTATAGCTGGATCCTTCCCTTTGAGTCTTGCAACTCTGCAAAGGAGGCTTTGCCCATGATTCTTCTGGACATCAACCTTCCTGCGATCGAAATATTCTTGTAATCCGTTTTCCTTTTGGGATAGTTCTCATGGATATCAGCTGTATTTGCATTTACCATGAACCCTTCTGGCGGGAATGGATTTACCCCAAGTTCTTCCAATTTTTTCAGCGCTTCGCGCCTTACGATTTCCTGCTCGCTTAACATTCAGCAATTTTTTGCAAAACTATTAATCAGAGACGAAAGATCAGGCTTTGGAAGCTTTTCGTCTTTTTCTTTCTGATTGAATCAATTCAAGTTCCCTGCCGCTTTGTCCTGCCACAGATCGGTTTTCCTCGGCCCTTCTGACAAGGTAGGGCATCACATATTTTATTGGTCCATAGGGAAGGTACTTTGCCACATTGTAGCCCAGTGCTGCAAGGTTGAAAGAGATATGGTCACTCATCCCGTACAATTGGGAAAAAAAGACTCTCTGATCATCTTTCTTCATCGAGTGTTTTTCGATGGCTTCAGCCAGTATCCTGCAACTCTCTTCATTGTGAGTTCCTGCACAAAGACTCAAGCGCTGCTTATTGTTGAGGCAAAAGATCATCCCCTTATTGTATAACTCATCGGTTGCCGCCTTGGTCGGGTTAATAGGGTCTGGATAATTGTTTTCTTTAGCCCTGTCCCGTTCCTTTTCCATATAGGCTCCCCTAACCAGCTTTGCACCCATATAAACCTGGTTTTCAACACATTTATTAAAATCATTACGCAATCTCACAAGAGAATCGGTGCGGTACATTTGATAGGTATTGAAGACTATGGTATCCTCCTTATTTAATTCCCAGGTCATCTCCATGGTGATCCTGTCGATCACATCCTGTATCCAGGTCTCTTCCGCATCAATGAATATCCTGACCTTTTTGTCAAATGCAGCCTTGCAAATACCAAATACCCTTTTTTTGGTTTTGGAGAACAGTTCCTGGTCACCAGGTTTTTCCTTTCCGGATTGGATTCTCTCCAATAAGTCCACGTCAGCCACACCTGACATCTTAAAAACACTGAAGGGAATATTGGGATTCTTTGAAGCTTCTTCAATGGTCTTTTTGATCTCTTTTGCTGCTGATTCAAATCCCTCTTCTGTCTTTTCCCCTTCCACGGAATAATCCAGGATTGAACCCACATTCATTTTGCCCAGAACCCCGACAACAGGAAGGGATTCCCGGATGTTTTCCCCTCCACAGAATTGCCTGAATACGGTTCCCTTCACCAGGCCCTTAACCGGCAGACCAATCTTTAAAAAGCCAAGCAGGGAATCAGAACCCATTTTCACTAAAAGAGGACTGTTGAAAGAGCGGAAGATCAGTTCCGCAATGAGGAGTTCCTTGTTTGTCCTATTTGCAAAGGCTACAGAGGTATCCGAAAATGAAACCAAAGCATTTTATATTTGAGGTGCGGGCTCAAAATAATAAAAGGAATTTATTTTTTTGACGCTTTGAGGCTTATACAAGACCCGATGCTGCCAGAAATCCATATTTCCGGAAACCCTTCGAAAAGATTGAGTTCTTTTTTTGAAGATTCACATTACTCAAAGGTTCTGACCCTGGTGGACAAGAACGCTCTTGGAGCTATGCTTCAGACGCTTGAAAAAGCCCAGTTAGGAAAAGTGATGCCCCTGGTGATCAACGAGCAAAACAAGAATCTGAAATTCTGCGAAAAGCTTTGGGAGAAGTTTTCCGACCTTAAAATGGACAGAAAGAGCCTGATAATACTGGTCGGAGGAGGAGTACTTGGGGACCTTGGTGGATTTGCTGCCTCCAACTTCAAGCGAGGAGTGGATTTTGTCAACATCCCCACTACCCTATTGTCCATGACCGATTCTACTATCGGTGGAAAGCAAGGGATCAATTTTCAAGGGTTGAAAAACCAGATCGGGTCTTTTGCTCACCCAAAACTGATCCTTGTAGAGCCAAAATTCTTAAAGGCCCTGCCCGATGAGGAAATCTTCAATGGATATGCCGAGATACTCAAGCATGCAGCAATCAGGGACAGAGAATTCTTTTTCGACCTCAACCTGAGCCCGGACCAGATCCTGGATTGGGAACCAATTCTGGAAAGATCCATCGGGATAAAAGTTTCGGTAGTGGAGGAAGATCCAAAGGAAGAGGGACTGAGAAAAATCCTGAATTTTGGTCACACCTTCGGTCATGCCATGGAAACCTACTTCATAAAAAGGAATCAGGCCAAAAGCCATGGGTACTGTGTGGCAATAGGAATGCTGGTTGAATCATCAATTGCTCACACCAAGGGAATCCTTGAAAAAGAAGAGCTCAAGACCTTTTCTAACAAGATCTTGAGGAATTATGACCTCCCTTCAATGGATCGTGAAGACCTTTTTGAGATATTCGGGAACATGAGACATGATAAAAAGAATGAGCAAGGAAAGATTCTGATGTCATTTATGACCAGTATCGGTGAGGCCACTTTCAACAATGAGATCTCAGAGTCTGACTTTTGGAATGGGATCGAGATCTTTCAAGACCTGAAAAATTTTTCTTCCTAAGCCGCAAGGTTTTTAAGGGAAGGTTGTCTAACCATAAAACAAAATGAAGAAAAGCATGATTTATAGGACCATTTTACTTGCGGTTTTGATGATTGGAGCGTCAACCCTTGTTTATCCCCAGGATGCAGAAAAAGAGGAAAAGGAAATGGGGAGAAAGCATCGTACGGAGGCCATTGAAAATCTTCCAGGAATAACTGAAGAACAAAAGAGCGATTTGGAAAGCCTCCACAAGCAGACCGATGAATCCCTAAAGCCATTGCGGGAGCAAATAAAGGAACTGCATAAGCAGCTGGACGAACTTCGTTCCCAGATGAATTATGATATGGAACAAATGCGCAGGCTTACCAGAGAGTCAGGTCAACTTCACACAGAAATGCGACTTAAAAAGCTTGACCAGGAGGAGGCTCTCAGAGATATCCTGACCCAGGAGCAAATGCAGGCTTTGCTTGAACACAAAAAGAAAGCCCATGAGGAGAGAAAGGCCTTGCACATGAAAAGGAAAGCTGAAATGAAAGCTCTGATGAAAGAAAGGAATCAACAAAGGCGCTATCACAAATCTCATCAGGGTAATAAGGAGGAAGAAGCTCCCAAGGAATAGCCCTTTAAAGAAGCCAGGTTCGTTAACCTCTTAATGGAGAACGATGACCTTATCAGTGGGTTAAAGAAAGGCGAAAATGAAGCCTTTGAGATCCTTATTGAAAAATATTCCGGCTTGGTTTTCAATCTCAGCATTGGGATCCTTCGAAACAGAGAATGGGCTGATGATATTTCTCAGGAGGTATTTATCGAGGTTTTTCGGTCTATTTCAAAATTCAAAGAGGAATCTTCTCTTGAGACCTGGATCTACAGGATCACTCTTAACAAGTGCCTGAACTTTGAAAAGAAGCAAAAAAGATTTGAACTGATGGATGGTTTTAAGCTTTTGTCCCTTGAGAAAAAAGAATACTGGATTAGGGAACAATCTCACCCTGGTATTCCAGAAGAAAGAAAGGTCATGGAAAGGTGGATCTATGGGCAGATCCGGAAATTACCGGAATCCCAAAGGATTGCCTTGACCCTGCACAAAATACAGGGTATGAGACAAACAGAAATTGCAGAAGTGATGGATGTCTCGATTTCCGCAGTGGAATCCCTGGTGTTCCGCGCGATGAAAAACCTAAAGAAGATGGCTAAAAAGGAAGGACTCTTAAATTAAGACTCATGGATAAAATCGATGATTTTTTTTCCCAGATCGACGAGGTAAAGCCGAAGCCTTTTATGAAAACAAGGGTATTCCAAAGGATGGAAAGCCAAGAGGTATCATCAAGGTTCCTGAATTGGAATTATGAGCTTCTAAAACCAATTGCCCTGGTATTGATCATTGCAACTCTCAATGCAGGATTGATCTTAGGCATGGAGGCGGATCTTTCAAGTTCTGGTTCGAGCTCAATTTTTGAAATGGTGTCTACAGATCAGGTAAGCACAGAACTTTTAATTTTTGAACAATGAATTATTTTTCTAGGAACAGGGGTTTATGGATAGCAATTGGTGTTTTGATCCTTATCAATCTTGGTAGTATGGTCTGGATGTACAGATTCCACGGAAGAATGATCAGACATGACAGATTCAAGGAACATCCAAGACATGAAGAGTTGATAAAAAGAGAACTTGGGCTATCCAAGGAACAGAGAAAGCTCTTTAAGGAGGTCCAAAAAGCCCATAGGCAGAAAATCAAGGCACAGCAGGAAGAATTGAGGGCAATGAAAAGTAAACTGCGTGCAATGGCAATGGCCGAATCATACCAGGCAGATGCGGATAGTCTGTACAATGACATAGGGAAACTACAGGCTGATATTGAACGCAGCAATTTTGAGCACCTTAAGGAGATGTACCAGGGCTTAGATCCTGAACAGCAAAAAAAGTTCCGCAGGATGATCGACAAAATGTCCAGGGAAAAGGAAAAGACTGCAAAAGGAAAACCCCGAAGGCCCTGATATTAGTACCTTCTTTTTCCAAAAATCCCTTTAAGTTTTAGACCAAACCGGCTTTACCAACAAATAAGGGTTGACGATTTAGGATCAGGTATTATTTTTAGGCGTGCTTCCAAGGAAATTAATACTAATCCTGGCCTTGATCTCGATTCGCCCATTAAGTGCCCAAATACAGAATCCTGACAGGATCGATCCCCGATGGAAAACCGACACTTCCTTTCGTTCGGTGGAACTATCTGAATTAAAAGCTCTTTTGAAAAGGGATGCTTTCCCGGTATTCAATAATTCAAAATTTATCAATAAGGCAAAGGCGGATTCAATATATTTTGAAATGGAACCGGTTATTGCTGTTGAGATCGATGGAAAGGCCAAGGCCTACCCACTAAATGTCCTCACATTTCATGAGATCGCAAATGATGTACTGGCAGAAACCCCTATCCTGGTTACCTATTGCCCCTTATGCAACTCCGCAATAGTATTTGATCGCAGGGTGATCTACAGAGGTGATGACCTCGTTCTGGAATTTGGGGTTTCAGGAATGCTAAGAAAAAGCGATATGATCATGTGGGACCTTGAAACAGAAAGCTGGTGGCAGCAGTTCACAGGTGAGGCTATAGTTGGTTCCATGACAGAAAAGCTCTTGGATATCATTCCTTCCAGGGTGGTCTCCGTCAGGGATTTTTTTGAGATGTATCCCAAAGGCAAGATCCTTTCCAAATCAAATCAGGAAAGCACCGACTACCTGGAGACCTACGGAAAGAACCCTTATGAGCAGTATGATGATCCTTCGAGAACTTCTTTTAGACATTGGGAAGAAATAGATACTCGATTGCCTCCCACCGAAAGAGTCATCCATGTCGATGTGGAAGGCTTTTACAAATTATATCCATGGTCTGAGTTGGAGAAAAAGGGGGTGATCAACGATGTCTTTCATGATGAGCATTTTGCGATCTTCTACAAAGAAGGTGTTGTTTCTGTCCTTGATGAAACCGAGATAAAAAACTCAAAGGACGTTGGAACAGCTGTGGTTTATTCGCCCTGGGTTGGAGGCAAGATCGTCACCTTTAAAAAACAAGGGGACAATTATATTGACAGGCAAACAGGCTCAATATGGGACTTCTCCGGCAAGTGTATTAAAGGCCGATTACAAGGAAGGGAGCTCGATCTTGTTCCCCATGGCCAGCACTTCGCATTTGCCTGGCTTTCATTTTTTCCTGACTCGGAGATCTACTCCGAATAGATTTCGCCATTTCTTGAAACCCCAGTGCTTTGCTTAGGAGCATCAATACCTAACAGATCGCACAGCGTAAGAGCAATATCCGGAATAATGGTTTCTGTTAGGGAAACCCCAGGCCGTACACCTTTCCCGAACCAGATCAAGGGTACGTGTCGATCATAGTCGTGAGGACTTCCATGGTCCACACCTGATTTCCAATCTTCGACAAATCCGGGTTCATATACTACATAAAAGTCCCCAGACCTTCGAGGTACGAAACCATTAAGAACAAGATCTTCATACTCCTTGCCTTGAGGACCCATCCCTGGTTCGATCAAATGGCTGATCCCATTTTTGGATTCGTAGAAGCTAACTATGTCCTTCTTGACTTCCTGTTTATCCAAACTCATCTCATCTATCCTATTCCAATCAACCCATATCTGCTCATCATAATAGTGAATAACAAGATTGGAGTCGCCATGCTTCTTCGCCAAAACCATATTGACACTGTCCAGATACTTGTCCATGGAGACCCTTCCCCCTCCACTATTCACACTGTCAATTCTCCCGGGGATATTCGCAATTCCGTGGTCGGCGGTTAAAAATAGAAGGTAATCATCTTTTCCAATGCTGGAATCAAGGAAGTTTAGTAGCTTCTCAATATCGCGATCCAACCTCAAATAGGCATCCGCGGTCTCTTCGGAATGTGGCCCGTAAGCATGACCGATCTTGTCGGTTCCTGATATGCTAATTGCCAGATAATCAGGCACCTCATCATTCCCAAGACCCATTTCAACTATACCTTTAATGGAAAGATCAATGATCTCGGTGTTGAGATATGGGCTGACCAATAGGGTCCTCGGCCCATTCTTGGGTACCGTTACCGAGAAATCCTTGGGCCATCCGGGATGAGGCTGCCCTATATAGGACCGCTCAAATCCCACCTCTTTATCCGTTGTGCCCGGGTAGGAACCCAACAGTGGTTCCCATATCTCATTTTCGTACTTCTTGAGGGCTCCCTTTTCATTCCATGAAGCTACCCAGCCAGGAAGTTCATTTAGGAAATATGTACTGCTTGTCCAATAATTCCAGGGGTCTATCCATAAAGCCAAATCAGCATCTTTACCTGCTGAAAGTATGGCTGCTCTGTTTTTTCCAGAAATACCAACGACCCTTGCTTCATTCCCATAGGCGTTCTTAAAAGCGTCTCCAATGGTCTCAGAATTCAGGTTTCTGGGAGAATAATTGCCAGACGAATCGATCCCATTTCTTCGAACCAGAAAGTGTTCAGGGTCATTTACAGCATATACCTTTTTCCTTGTGGCCTTATCGTACCATGAATTTGCAGCTATCCCGTGTACCGAAGGAGGAGCACCAGCCGCAATGGTGGCGTGGCCGGGAGCGGTCAGGGTCTGGGCATGACTATAGTAGCAATTCCTAAACTGAAACCCTTCCTTTTTCAGACGTCTGAAACCCCCTTCCCCAAAGATTGGATCCAATCTTTCCAGGATCTCAAATCTCATCTGGTCTACGATCAAACCCACGACCAATTTTGGCTTTTTGTCCTCTGAATCCTGAGGTTTGCATGTCAACAGAGTCAAGCCAAGGAATATGATCGCAAGACGCCCCATCTTAGCTTTCAATTTGCAATACGGCCATAAATGCTTCCTGTGGGATCTCGACACTTCCGACCTGACGCATCCTCTTTTTACCCTTTTTCTGTTTTTCCAGGAGCTTTCTCTTCCTGGTTATATCACCACCATAGCACTTGGCTGTAACGTTTTTCCGCAAAGCCTTTACCGTTTCCCTGGCAATAACCTTTTGCCCAATGGCTGCCTGGATAGCAATTTCGAATTGTTGTCTGGGTAAGAGCTCCTTTAGTTTTTCACAAATCCTTTTTCCCCAATCGTAGGCCTTCTTCTTATGCACAATAGCTGAAAGGGCATCCACTTTTTCTCCGTTTAAGAGGATATCAAGCTTAGCCAGATCCGACCTCTCAAATCCGGCAAATTCGTAATCAAGTGAAGCATAACCCCTTGAAATGGTCTTGAGTTTATCAAAGAAATCAAAGACGATCTCAGCCAAGGGTATGCTAAATGTCAATTCTACTCTTGAAGAAGTAAGATACACCTGATTGGATAGCACTCCTCTCCTATCAATACAAAGGCTCATGATCGCACCGACATATTCTGACTTTGTAATGATCTGCGCCTTGACCATGGGCTCCTCAACTTTCTCCAGCAGATTAGGCTCTGGCATCTCGGCTGGAGAATGCACCATATGGGTTTCCCCACTGGTCAGGAAGGCCTCATACTCGACAGAAGGGACAGTGGTGATCACAGTCATATCAAACTCCCTTTCCAATCTCTCCTGGACGATCTCCATATGAAGCATCCCCAGAAAACCGCAGCGGAAACCAAATCCTAAAGCAGCTGAAGTCTCCGGTTCCCAGATCAGGGAAGCATCGTTCAACTGAAGTTTCTCCATGCTTGCTCTCAGTTCTTCAAATTCCGAGGTGTCCACAGGATAGATCCCGGCAAAGACCATCGGCTTTACATTTTCAAAGCCATGAATAGCCTCTTTGCAAGGTTTGGAAATATGTGTGATCGTATCTCCAACCTTGACCTCTGATGCCACCTTGATCCCCGAGATCAAATAACCCACATCTCCTGCCCCGATATAAGGCTTGGACTGGTTTTTAAGCTTGAGGACTCCAACTTCATCTGCATGGTATTGCTTCTTGGTATTCACAAATTTTACTTCATCATCCTTTGAGAGTTTTCCGTTGAAAACCCTGAAAAGCACCTCGATCCCCCTATAGGAATTATAGACTGAATCAAAGATCAATGCCTGAAGCGGGGCATTTTCATCCCCTTTTGGTGGGGGTATTCGGTTGACTATGGCATCAAGGATCTCATCAACACCTATTCCTTCCTTTGCGCTGGCCTTGATGATCTCATTCGGATCACAGCCAAGAAGATCTACCACCTGATCGCTAACTTCTTCTACCATGGATCCGGGAAGGTCGATCTTGTTCAGAACAGGGATGATTTCCAGGTCATGTTCCAATGCCAGATAAAGATTTGAAATGGTCTGTGCTTCGATTCCCTGAGAGGAGTCCACGATCAACAGTGCTCCCTCGCAGGCTGCGATGGCCCTACTGACCTCATAGGAAAAGTCCACATGGCCCGGAGTATCGATCAGGTTCAGAACATAAGTCTGGCCCTCAAACTTGTATTCCATCTGAATGGCATGACTCTTAATAGTAATGCCCCTCTCCTTTTCAAGGTCCATATCATCAAGGACCTGTGCCTCCATTTCTCTGCTGGTGATTGTACCTGTCCTCTCCAATAACCGATCGGCAAGGGTCGATTTACCATGATCGATATGAGCAATAATGCAAAAGTTTCTTATCCTATCCATCTCGAAAAAACGCTGCAAAAATAGTAAATCGGGAATCCGGGCATCCCTTTTGTACGTTGGATTATTATATTCCCATGCAAATGTTTTTCAGCAAGGCAAAAGACAGGATTGATACCATTTGGAGGAGTTTTCCAATGCAACTTCTTCTGTTGCATCTTAAAAAGAACCAGTTCCTTCTGTTACTATGGGTTTTGCTCTTTGGGGTTACCTCTTTTCAGATGGGAAAGGTCTTGGGGATCCCCTACTTGTTTTTGGACCCTGAGTATCTTGGAAATGTCAATTTTCTGAGCATGGCTATACTGGGTGGGGCCTTTGGTGCCTTTACAATGTCCTACCACATAACAGCCTACATCTTAGATAGCCACCATTTTAATTTCCTTGGAACCATAAAAAGGCCGTTTGCTCACTTTTGCCTAAACAATTCAATTATTCCATTCGCCTTTCTGGTCTTCTATTCCTATAGTTTTTGGAGATTCCAGAGTACGCATTTTCTTGAGGGAAACCCTCCACCGCTGATCTTCAGTGACCTGATGGGCTTTTTTTTCGGAATGATACTTACGACCAGCCTGATCTTCCTTTATTTTTTCGCCACCAATAAGGACTACGTAAGGCATTTTGTCTATAACCTTGACAAAAACCTGAAAAGGGTTACTCTGAGTCGATGGAATATCCTGAGTCGACTCTATGGAGCCAGGCTGAGCAAGAAGATCCGTATTTCCAACTATTGGAGTTTTAAGCCCTTTCTAAAAGATGTGATCCCCAATCCGAGGGTTGACAGGGAGGCAATAATCAGAGTCTTTGATCAGAACCACTTCAATGCCCTGATGCTTGAACTCCTGGCCTTCATTTCAATTATCATCCTGGGTTATTACAGGACCAATCCTGTCTTCCAGATCCCGGCAGCAGCGAGCGGGCTCCTACTGGGTTCTTTGATCATCATGTTTGTCGGAGCCTTTTCGTACTGGTTAAGAGGATGGGCCATAACCTTCTTGATCATATTCATAGTGGGGATCAATTTTTTCTATAAAAGAGGATCCTTTCAAAAAGAGAACGTAGCTATTGGGATGAACTATGATGTCCCTGCTGCTCGGTATAATGTTTCTGTTCTGGATTCCCTTTCATCCGATTCGGTGTTTACCGCAGACAGGGATAGTATGCTTTTCATCTTAAACAACTGGAGGAAAAAATTTCCTGACAGTGTTGACCCGAAGATAATTTTCATAGGCACTACAGGTGGCGGGCAACGATCTGCTGTTTGGTCCCTGAATGTCTTCCAAAAGATCGATTCGATCACTCAGGGGAAGGCATTCAAGAATTGCTTTTTGATCACCGGGGCATCAGGGGGAATGATCGGGGCTTCTTATTTCAGGGAGCTAAAAAGGAGGCAAATGAATGGTGTGCCCATTGACCCGGGCGACCAAAGGTATTTGGAGAATATGGCAAAGGACATACTTAATCCCATCATTCTTACTATGACATTGAGCGATTGGTTTCTTCGGTTCCCAAAATTTGATCAAACCACTGAGTCAAAGATCTACCGTGACAGAGGCTATTCCTTTGAAGACCAGCTCCTATACAATACTGAGCATGTTCTCAATAAGGATGTATTCGGCTACAAAGAGGATGAAAGGAATGGAGAGTTACCATTGGTCCTACTGGGGCCCACCATTATCAATGATGGAAGGAAGCTTTTTATCTCACCACACAATTTCAGTTTTATGAACCGTGGACTGCCGAGGGTTCAAAAAACCATTAACACTCACATCAAGTCCATCGAATTCCAGCGTTTCTTCTCAGATCAGGATCCGGAAAAACTGAAGTTTGTGACAGCCCTCCGTATGAATGCAACCTTTCCATACATCACACCAAATATTTCTCTTCCTAGCCATCCTCCTATGCTGATCATGGATGCAGGGCTGAGCGATAACTTCGGAACCATTGATGCAACAAGGTTCATTTGGGTATTCAAAGATTGGATTGAGGCCAACACATCCGGGGTGATCATGCTGAGATTGAGAGATAACGAAAAGATAAGGGAGATCAAATCCCGTCAATATCCTTCCCTGTTTTCAAAGATCCTGAATCCAATAAGCGGTTTATATACTATGTGGGGTGAGGCACAGGAGATGAACAACGACGCACACCTTGAGTACATCAACAGCACCCTAAAGAAAAACATCTGGGTTATAGATTTCGAATACGATCCTAAATACCATACCGATTTCAAAAGAAAGGGTCATGACCGCTGGCAAAGGGCGGCATTAAGCTGGCACCTGACCAAGACTGAAAAACAAAGTCTTTATAAGGCCATTGATGCGCCCAGGAACATTAGATCTTTAAAACTCTTGGAAAAACTACTCTCCGAGCCCAAAAAACAACCCTTGAATTGAGGTTCAAATCTGTATTTTGGGGCAGCAGAGATCGTATTTGGTGCCAAACAATTTGTTTTCCAAAAGTAAAACCAGCAGTGTGAAAAAGGCTTTCTCCCTAGCCTTCATACTGATTCTGTTCCTCATCGGTTTTGGAAACATCGCCTCGGCACAGACGGTCCTAAAGGGTAAGATCAGTGGTACTTTATACAATCAACCCATTCCTTTTCCACATCTTATTTCTCAGCCTTCTGGGATCCACTACCTTGGGGATAAAGAAGGAGCTTTTGAGATCCGGGAAAAGGATTCTATCGCCAGCCTGACCATAAAGGCACCCTTGCATAGGACCATGATCTATCAGGTCTTTAACGATAGTATCGACGATCTGAACATACGGATGATCCAAAACTCGATCATTCCACCAGGATCAAAAACCGAAGCAGGATTCCAAGAATTGCTGGAAGCCATTTTTAGAAATACATTAAAACTAAACCCTTTAAAATCAATTCCTTACTCCCAAAAAACCTACTCAAAATTTCATCTTGGGGTCCAAAACCTGCAGCAGACCAAGTATCTGGTTAATAGGATCGGAAGGATAGGAGGTTTCAGGTTGCCGGACTTTGGAAAGGACCATCATTTATTCTTAGCGGAATCTTTCAGTCGCAAGGACCTTTTGGGAAGAAATCATCAACAGGAGGAGATCCTGGCCGCAGCTGTGACCGGGATCGGAGACCCCTCACTATTCACTCTCAATTCACTGGCAGATCCAAGCGGGATGTTTGAGAACTATTACAGGATACTCAGCAAGCATTACCCAAATCCAATAGCTGGAAACCCTTTTAAAAGGTATTTCTTTTATCCTTCGGACACCATTTATCTAGGGGAAGACACATTGAACATAGTCGTTTTTCATCCCAAGGCCGGGAAAAGGGTAGGAAAACTAAAGGGTTATTTGGTAGTCAACATTTCAGGCAAAAGAGTCGAGAGAATAGTCGCAGGACCGGCATTAGAATCCAAGCTCAGGCTGGTTCATGCTGAGGAATATGTATTCCAAAAGGGAGCACTTTTTCCCTTGGAGCAAAAAACAGATTTCTTCATCACGAGGATAGGGATGATCTCAGGGGTTAAGGGATCACTAAGATCCTACTTCCAACAGCCACTGGAACCAATATCCTCCTCCAGGTCATTTTATGATGAGGTGGTATTGGAATATCCAGACTCCATCACAAAAGACCAGGAAGCCTGGCAGGATCTAAGAATGGAGAAGTTCACCGAAAAGGATGAAGCAACTCTTGAGTTCTATGATTCACTCGGAAGGATTGAAAGTCTTGAGAATCTGGCAACATTCGGGGAAAGGATCTACTATGGAAAGGTGCCATTTAAATGGGTGGATCTTGACATGAACAGGATCATCAATTTCAACCTTTATGAGGATATCCGCCTTGGATTTGGACTTCACACCAACCACAGGTTTTCCAGGTACATCAAGCTCGGTGGGTTTGGAGGCTACGGGTTTGGTGATGAGCAGGCAAAATATGGAGGGGATTTTTCCTTCTTCCCTGGGGGAACTCCACTATGGGAAATAAAGATTCTGGCAGAAAGAGATCTAAGGGAGGCCGGAAGTACTTCATATGAGAGGGATAAGAGAATGTTCAACACTGAAAGGTTGAGGGCATATCAGCTTTCGATCTTCGATATGGTTGACAGATTCAACATAGGGACAGGAGGAAGGATATCGAAATATCTTTCAGGGTGGATCTCATATCAAAGAAGTGTCGAAGACCCTCAATACCGGTATTCATTCAGGGATCAGAACATCGATCAATATGAATATTCCGAACTGGGGATACAGTTCAGATTGGGATATGGAGAACAATACATTCAATCGGTCTGGGATAGGATATCCATTAAAAAGCCATACCCCATTTTCTGGGCCAAACTGACATTCGGAAACGATTGGTTTGGAGGGGAATACAGCTTCTTTAAATGGGAGTCAAAATTGGAGTATGTTGAAAGGTTTCTTGGATATGGGAAGAGTCATTTTAGGTTGGTTTTTAATTACACACCGGATGTTTTGCCTTATGGCAAACTCTTCAATGGTCATGGTGGATTTCGGGAATTTTCAATTGTGATCCACAATGCCTTTGAGACCATGAGATATAATGAATTCCTATCCGATCAAATGTTTGCAATCTTTTACTCTCACAACTTTGGTCCCATTTCGATCAAGTTCCTCAATCATTTCCCAACGCTTGAAATGTCTCATAACATTGGTTTCGGCAACTTGAGGAACAAAGAAGTTCATGATGGAATAGATTTCGAAACCATGGAGAAGGGGTATTTTGAATCCGGCTTGTTTATTAATGACCTGATCATATTCCGGAATTTGGGCTTGAAAACGGGAATTGGTGCAGGCTTCTTTTACCGGTATGGTCCTTACGGATTCTCTGACCCATTGGACAACCTGGTTTTTAAATTGGCCCTGAACTTCGGGGTTTAGTAGAAAAAAGGCCTATTCTTTAAATTTGCAGGTCTAATCCTTCCTTATGACAGAAGAAGTACCATATAAACCCAATAATAAGGTAAGAATAGTAACAGCTGCTTCACTTTTTGATGGACATGATGCTGCGATCAACATAATGCGCCGGATCATTCAATCCACAGGAGTAGAGGTTATTCATCTTGGTCATGACCGGAGTGTGGATGAAGTGGTGAATTGCGCGATCCAGGAAGATGCCCAAGCGATAGCTATGACCTCCTATCAGGGTGGACATATGGAGTATTTCAAATACATGTATGACCTCCTGAAAGAAAAGGGTGCTCCACAGATCAAAATTTTCGGAGGAGGAGGAGGGGTGATCCTTCCTGAAGAGATCAAAGAATTGATGGACTATGGGATTGCTCGTATCTATTCCCCCGATGACGGCCGTAAGTTGGGGTTACAGGGTATGATCAATGACCTGGTAAAAAACAGCGATTTCATCCCGGTTAAGAGCCTCAATGGAGAGCCAAAGAGCTTACTGACCGGAGACAAGAACAGCATTGCAAGACTGATCACAGCGGCGGAGAATAAAGTTAAAGGCACTGTGGAGGTCATCAAGAAGATCAGACAGGAAGCCACGAGTTCCAAAGCCCCGATCCTGGGAATCACTGGTACCGGAGGTGCAGGAAAATCCTCATTGGTGGATGAGCTTTTGAGAAGGTTCCTTATCGATTTTCCAAAGAAGAAAGTGGGAATCATTTCCGTTGATCCTTCAAAGAGAAAAACCGGTGGTGCTTTGTTGGGGGATAGGATAAGAATGAATGCAGTCAACCATCCCAGGGTTTATATGAGATCCCTCGCTACGAGGCAAAGCAATCTGGCACTTTCGAAACATGTGGGAGAAGCTCTGGACATTCTAAAAGCAGGGAATTATGATCTTATCATTCTCGAGACCTCAGGTATAGGTCAAAGCGATACAGAGATCTTGGACTACGCCGATACTTCCCTCTACGTAATGACCCCTGAGTATGGCGCTGCAAGTCAGTTGGAGAAGATCGATATGCTTGACTTCGCAGATGTCATTGCGCTTAATAAATTCGACAAGAAGGGAGCTTTGGACGCATTGAGGGATGTCAAAAAACAATACCAGAGGAATCATAAACTATTTCATTCTTCTCCAGACGATCTGCCCGTGTTTGGCACCACTGCCTCCCAGTTCAATGATCAAGGCATGAATGGGCTATATATCCACCTCATGGGTCAGCTCAACGAAAAAACAAATGGAAGTTTTGATCTGTCAAAAAGAGGCGCAGACAGGATCAATGAGAACGATCATATTATTCCTCCGAAACGGGTAAGATACCTATCTGAGATATCGGAGAACATTCGTGATTATGGAAAGCTCGTTGAAGAACAGGCGGAGATTGCGCAAAACCTTTATGCTCTTGAGCTCTCGGTCAGTAATCTGGACTCTAAGGAGGATAAATCAGCGATTAGCTCCATCAAAAAGAGGATCAAAAACCTTGAAAATCAGTTGCTGCCAAATAGCAAAGAGCTATTGAAAAACTGGCCTTCGAAAGAAAAAGCCTATAGGGATGAGATCTTCAAATTCAAGGTAAGGGATAGAATCCTGCAGATCAAAACACATGTGGAATCCTTGTCTCACACCCAGGTTCCTAAGATCGCAACCCCGAGATTCAAAGCATGGGGGGATCTGCTGAAATGGATGATGCAGGAAAATGTTCCCGGGGAGTTTCCTTTTACTGCTGGCATCTACCCCTTCAAAAGACAAGAGGAGGATCCTACAAGGATGTTCGCTGGAGAAGGAGGTCCCGAAAGGACCAACAAGCGTTTCCATTACGTGAGCGAAAGTATGCCAGCCATCCGTTTATCCACCGCCTTTGATTCGGTCACCCTTTACGGAAGAGACCCTGACTATCGCCCCGACATCTATGGGAAGATCGGGAATGCCGGAGTAAGTATCTGCTGCCTAGATGATGCAAAAAAACTTTATTCGGGATTTGACCTGTGCGCACCAAACACATCGGTTTCAATGACGATCAATGGACCAGCTCCCATGGTCCTGGCCTTTTTCCTAAATGCCGCTATTGACCAGCAATGTGAAAAATACATTGCGGAAAACGGGCTTAATAAAAAGGTGGAATCGAAGATCAAAGCCCTTTACAAGGGTAAGGAGAAACTTAAGCCTGTTTATCAAGGAAAACTCCCAAGAACCAATAAGGGTTTGGGATTGACCCTGCTGGGTGTAACAGGAGATCAGGTTCTTCCGAAGGAGACCTATGAAAAGATCAAGGCCGACACCCTTTCAAAAGTGAGAGGAACCGTTCAGGCTGATATTTTGAAAGAAGATCAGGCTCAAAACACCTGCATCTTTTCCACTGAGTTCGCCCTGAAGCTTATGGGCGATGTCCAGGAATACTTCATTGACAATAAGGTGAGGAACTTCTATTCTGTTTCCATTTCAGGATATCATATTGCTGAAGCGGGCGCCAATCCAATTACACAGCTGGCGTTTACCCTTTCCAATGGCTTCACCTATGTGGAGTATTATTTGAGCAGGGGAATGGATATCGATGATTTTGCACCGAACCTCTCATTCTTCTTCTCAAACGGCGTGGATCCCGAATATGCGGTGATCGGCAGGGTAGCGAGAAGGATCTGGGCTAAAGCCATGAGGGAGAAATACGGGGCAAATAAGAGATCCCA
Organism: Cytophagales bacterium; assembly: GCA_028279065.1. Taxonomy (GTDB): domain Bacteria; phylum Bacteroidota; class Bacteroidia; order Cytophagales; family CCMP332; genus JANQHS01. The sequence goes on along the minus strand of JANQSY010000148.1, from coordinate 29,963 downwards.
AATGCTCAAATATCACATTCAGACCTCTGGCCGATCCCTTCATGCCCAGGAAATCGATTTCAATGATATCCGGACCACTCTTCAGGCTCTTTATGCCATCTATGACAATTGCAATTCTCTGCACACCAATGCTTATGATGAGGCAATTACAACCCCAACCGAAGAATCAGTCAGGAGGGCCATGGCCATCCAGTTGATCATCAATAAGGAGCTGGGACTTGCAAAAAATGAAAACCCTTCCCAGGGATCATTCATTATTGAAGAGTTGACGGATCTGGTTGAGGAAGCTGTCCTCATGGAGTTTGACAGGATCACGGAAAGAGGTGGTGTCCTTGGTGCAATGGAGACCATGTATCAAAGGGGCAAGATCCAGGAAGAAAGTCTTTATTATGAAACCCTGAAACATACCGGGGATTATCCGATAATCGGTGTGAATACTTTCCTGAGCTCGAAGGGAAGTCCAACCATTATTCCAGGCGAAGTGATCAGGGCAACAAAGACCGAAAAGGAAGGCCAGATCAAGACCATCCGTGGTCTCCACAAGGCAAAGGAAAAAGAGTCTAAAAAGACACTTGATCTTGTGCAAGAGAGAGCCTTAAAAAATGAAAATATCTTCGATGCCTTGATTGAGGCTACTAAGGTTTGTTCCCTCGGCCAGATCACAGAATCACTGTTTGAGGTTGGAGGTCAATATCGCCGTTCAATGTAGTGCCTGTTTGAAAAGGTTTCTCTTAATAGTTTTTGCATCGCTCGGAATCGTATTTTGTGCCCAAGCCCAAAAGACCGATACCGTCTACCTATACAACGGAGATCGATTGATCGGGGAGATCAAAGGACTTCAATTCGATGTCCTCTCTTTCTCGACTACAAGCGCAGGGACCATTAAGATCAAATGGCATTATGTAACGGCGGTTTATTCGAATAAACTCTACGAAATAAAATTGGATGATGGCAGCCATTACTATGGGTCACTGGATTCCAATTCGATCGACAATAACGTCTTCAACCTGATCCCGGGCCTTAAGGAAAGTTTTGACCTTCACTCGATCGCGGTTCTTATCCCTATCAAAAGAACTTTCAAAGCCAGGATAGATGGAAACGTTGATCTTGGGTTTTCTTATACCAAGGCAAGTAACGTGACCAACCTGAACTTTGGTGGAACTTTTCAATATAGGGCCACAAAGAACCTGTTTAAACTTAGCTATGACATTATCAACACCTTCCAGGGAAATGAGAACGAAACAGCCAGGAAGCAGGATCTGAGGATATTGTATGATAATTACTTCCACCAATTCTGGTTTTTCAGGGGGTATACGGCATTCGAACAGAACTCGGAATTAGGTCTGGAATCAAGGATGAATGTCAGTCCGATGCTTGGTTTGAGAGTTGTAGAAAGCCATATAGCTGGAGTACAGTTCTCCTTAGGCCCTCAATATTCATATGAAACCCCCCTCGATGACGAACCTACAAGACAGAACTTTGAAGCTTTGATTACGGGTTATGTGATCGTAAAACGAGTATTGGATCCTGAATTGGATATTTCGGTAGGAGTCTCCTATGTTCCGAGTTTTTCATTGCCAGGCAGGAATAGGTTCAATACAGACGCTTCGGCAAGGATAGAGTTGCTTGCGGATTTTTTTCTCAAACTCACCTTTTACCAGACCTTTGACTCCGATCCTGTGGCGGTATCTGCAAGCAACAATGACTATGGTATTACAACCACCATCAGTTACAAGTTCTAATGAAATCTGTCTCCCTTGGGCTCAAGTTCCTTCATTATCTTACCCTCTTCCTTCAGGATCTCTCTCCACCTTCTTTCCACCACCATTTCATCGTTATACTTCTTCGCGAGACTAAGGAACATCTTATAATGGCCTGCTTCTGATACCATGAAATCATAATAGAAATCCCGGAAAAATGGATCAGGATGATTTTTCCAAAGCTGTTTAAATCTTTCGCAGCTTCTGGCTTCTATCAAGGCAGCAAAAAGAAGCTGCTCCATCAATTGAGCATTCTTTTCTCCTCCCTTCCTGAAAACCGATCTGATCTTATTCACATATTCATCCTTTCTCTGTTTCCCCATTTTGATGCCTCGCTTTTTCATCTCCTTTAAAACTTTTCGAAAATGAGCCCATTCCTCGGACACAACCGGGGTTACTTCATCCACGACTTCCTCATAATCAGAATACCTTACGATCAATGAAATGCAGGTGGTCGCAGCCTTCTGTTCACAGTAGGCATGATCGATCAGGATCTCAGCTTCAGACTTTGAAGCCAGGTCAACCCACCTGGGATCGCTCGGAAGGTCAAGGCCAAGGGTGAATTTTCTATCGTCAGTCAAAGAATCTCCATCTAAATCCAAACTCAACAAGTTGTGGCCTGGTATAGCCTGTATAATATGGCGTAGTAAAATACCCGGGAGATAACCAGCCCTGAGTAAAATAAGGAACCGAAATAAAAGCCTCAGCACTTCTGAAATGAAGATTAAGGAAAAAGTCAGGAATAATGATCTGGTCTAGCGGGAACTCATCCTGTAAGAAGAACTGAAAATTGGCAGGCATATAATCATGCCCATAGTACTTACTTCTGTAGGTGGTCTCAAACCCTATTTGGAAATCGATCTTACCGCTTCTGAAACCGCTTGAATAAAAGTACCTTCCACTATAGAGGATCTCCGGAAATCTGATGACATCCGGACCATCAAGGGTGGAGTAAACCACACGGTTAAGAAAATGCCATTTTCCGATATGAAAATTAAAATCCAATACTCCTGAAATGGTCCTGATCCTCTCATCTGCCTGAATTGGCATTGCCTCCCTGCCATAGTAGATGTAATTCTCTATATCATCTACGCGGATGGCGGGCCGCAATTGTATGGGTTTGCTATCGAACTGGTAGAAAAGCTCATAGGTAGAGGAATTCATATTCCCGAATTGATTATCCCAGACATAGAAATTGGAATACATACGGCTCTCGATCACCGAAGGCTTTCGATTCAGGAAATTATACTTAAATCCGAAACCCTTATATCCCAAACTGGTTGAGATCCTACCTGCATCATTATCAAGCATCTGTTCAAATCTGAAATCGAAGAAAAGAGAGTCCTGGTTCTTGAGATTAAATTCCTTGGTAAAGGTTCCGCCTAAAAACCATTCATCTTCCCATTCATCATAAAGGTTGGCATACAACAACCTTGTTCTAACAAACCCCGCAAGCTGCCAACCCCTCCATATTCCGGCAGCTCCGGTTTTCTGCTCATATCTTTCAAAGTCGCTTGCGAAAACAGTCGCCGAAGTATCATAATAGACATTCGGATAGTAAGGATAATTTTCCTGAAGATTTTGATCCTCATACCTGTTCTTTATTAGGGACCTTTCAAGGACCTGAAAAAATTTGAGATTAGCCTTAACACCGGTATCCAGGGCGAATTGATGGTAGATATGGTGAAGGTTCCTTCGCTCGGTTGATTTGACATCATCCAGCCAAACATTGGCCAGCTCATACACATAAAGGTCCTCCGGGATCTCATCCTCTTCATTGGGATTTATTCCTCCCTGCTCATTAATGGTATGATTCAGGTGGGTGAAGTTATACAGCAGGCGATACCGGCCATCTCGGGAATGAAATGCGGTTTGGACCGCCACTGACCAATGGTCGGTTTGCAATTCCCTGTTGGCAGAACCAAGAATCTTGTCGGTGGTAAACCGACGGATAATAAAACCAGCTGACCAATTGGGTCTAATATTCCTGGCGAAATCCACATAAAGGTCTGCGTATCGCTGAGTACCCTGGACATATTTTAACTCGGTATAGGGAGACTTGGTATCGTAGTACTTGATCTTTCTTGGGTCGATAGCATATTCCCTATAAATATTGATACCGTGGGTTCTTCCTGATTCGGATTCCGGCCTGAAATAGGTTGGCCACAATGCTGTTCCTACATTTCCAAGATCCTGGTGATAGTTATTCTTATAAAGTATATACCGGTATCTATGGATATCGGTAAGGATGGTATCTATCTCCCTATAATTCTGGCGATTTAGAAATATATCTTCTTCTGTCAAGAATTGGGTTGTATGCAGGCCATAAACCTGCTTGGTGGTGTCATCCAGGATCTGGGCATAGCTTACGAGTTGGAAAGGACCAAACACCAGTAGTAATATTTGAAAGAGACGTCTCAATTCGACATGGAAGGTATCAAGGATTTAAGCCAAGAGTCAAAATTTGTTCCAAAATCAAGGAATCTGGCCTCAATGGGAAGGAAAAAGATAGGCTTATCCTCTAATTCCTGTATTTCCTTGAGTTTGATCGCATCTTTTTCGGTGGTCAGTACGGAAGCACCAGATGAGTCAGCAATTCTAAATGCCTCACTCAGGTCACCCATGGAGTATGCCTTATGGTCGTGAAACGAGAAATGCTTGATCACATTTCCATGCTTGGAAGCGCTGATCTCAAAATTTTCAGGATTTGCTATTCCGGAGACCAGTATCAAATCCTTGGAAATTGAGCCTGATGTCTCAAAAAGTGGCAAGGGTTCCTTAACCGAAATACCGGAGAAAAAAACCGGACTTCCCTTTTTGGAATACTTTTGAACCTTTTGGGTGATAATGTCGGCTTGAGGTTTCGAGAGATCATCAGGAGAATTGGAAAGGATCACCGCATCGGATCTTTGGGCCGCTTTCCTCGATTCTCGTAGCCTGCCTGCCGGAAGCATAAAATCATCAAAAAATGGCCTGTTGAAGTCCGAAAGGAGAAGATTCACATCTCTTTGTATATACCGGTGCTGATAAGCATCATCCAACACCAGGATCTCTCCCCCTTTCTCTATTATTTTTTTAGCTCCCCTATTTCTTTTCTCATCAACCGCGGCCAAAAGATCCTTGTGTTTCCTGCGGATCATAAGGATCTCATCTCCCACTTCACTAGCACCGGAATGCTCATTTACCCAACGAAAACCCTTTGTTTTCCTGCCATACCCCCGAGAAAGGACAGAGACCTTTCCACTCCCTTCAAATGATCGTAACAGATAATCCACCATTGGCGTTTTTCCTGATCCCCCTACTCTTAGATTACCAACAGAAATAACAAAGAGATCATGTTTGCAGGACTTTAGTTTTCCTAACCGAAAGAGGAGATTTCGCAAGCCAACCGCTAAGCCATACAGGATAGAAAATGGGAATAAGAGAAACTTCAAGATCCTTCGGGTTGGTCCAAAGATAAACCCAGAGAATCCATAACGAAAGGAAAGCGATCCAAGTAACAACCAGAAGATAAATATTTCATCTTTTGTGGCTTATTTCCAATAATTTTGGGCACATGCCAAACTTTCAGGATATAGCTGACATCTTCGAGCAATTCGCTCCTTTTTCCACACAGGAAGACTACGATAACTCAGGATTGATCATTGGAAATCCAAAGACCGAAGTTTCAGGTATCCTATTAAGTCTTGACAGCACAGAATCAGTGATCAGGGAGGCGAAGGAAAAGCAGTGTCAGCTGATCGTTTCTCATCATCCCATCGTTTTTCGGGGTATGAAAAGATTCAACGGGGAAGGTTATGTCCAGCGAACTGTTGAAATGGCCATAAAAGAGGAAATAGGAATTTTAGCCGTACATACCAACCTTGACAACGCTAAAAATGGGGTCAACAACGTGATCTCAGACAAGATCGGATTGAAAAACCGAAGGATCCTAAAACCCATGGGGTCGGAAGATGAAGTTGGAGCAGGAATGATCGGAGATCTTTCCCAGCCGATGGACGAGATGGAATTTATTGAGAAGACCAAAGAGGCATTTAGCTCCAAAGTCATCAGACATACCGAGCTTATGGGACAAAAGATCAAAAGGATAGCCGTCTGTGGAGGATCGGGAAGTTTTCTTTTGCAGGATGCCATTGACCAAGGCGCACAGGCCTATATTTCCGGGGATTTTAAATACCACGAATTCTTCGATGCCGACGGCCAGATACTGATTTTAGACCCCGGACATTTCGAGACAGAACAATTTACTGTTCAGCTTTTTAAGCGAATAATCTCAGAAAAATTCCCTAATATTGCACTCCGATTTTCGGAGGTAGGGACCAATCCGATAAGGTATTTTTTCTGAAATAATCCATGGAACATAGCAATAGTGTGGCAGTGCAGCTAAACGCGCTGCAAAATCTTCAAAGGATAGATTCAAAACTCGATGAGATCAAGAAGCTTAGGGGAGACCTTCCTGAGGAGCTTAAGGATCTGGAAGACGAGATTGCCGGTCTTGAGACAAGGACCTCAAGACTCAATGATGAGGTAAAGGGAGTAGAGGAAGGAATAGAAAAGAAGAAGACCTCAAAAAAGGAATGCGAAGCATTGATCGCAAAGTACAAGGAGCAGCAAATGAACGTTCGTAATAATCGTGAGTATGATGCGATCACCAAGGAAATCGAACTTCAGGAGTTGGAGATCCAAATAGCCGACAAGAATATCAAGGAAGGGTTTGAAGAGATCGAGGGAAAAAAAGAGATTCTTGACGAAACAAAGAAACTTCTCAAGACCAGGGAAAAAGATCTGGACACCAAGAAGAAAGAACTTGAGGTGATCATAGCAGAAAGCCAGGACGAGGAAAATAAGCTGATGAAGGAAAGAGGTACCGCAACAAAGAAAGTTGAGGACAGGATGTTGGCTTATTATGAAAAACTTAGGGCCAATCTAAAAAATGGCCTGGCGGTGGTTACCGTTAAAAAAGGAGCGGTGGAAGGTTCATTTATTCAGATCCCACCGCAAAAAATGGCTGAGATCAAGGAAAAGAAAAAGATCGTTCTTGATGAGCACAGCGGAAGGATACTTGCGGATGTAGAAGACATTGTGGAGGAGGAAAAGCCAAAAAGAAGGACCACAAGGAAAAAAGCGACAACCGCCAAGTCCACAAAAGCAGCAGCTGAAAAAGCCGAGGAGGAAGCCGCTGAAGAAGCTCCAAAGAAATCTACCAGAGGGAGAAAGCCTAAGGCAGAGAAAGCCAAGTAATTCCATTTTGGTATGAATTCCTGTTTTCAGGATACCCCGCAATCGTAATTCAAATCAGGGTCTTAATTTAGGACCCTTTTTTTATGCCCCGGATAATTATAATCCCCATACTCACCCTGGTTTTTCTGTTCTGCTCAGGTAGCAGTGGAATTCCCAATGACCAAATATTCCGACCTGTCCACAAGGAGGTACTCGACCTCATTTATGAGATAGACCTGGAGGGAGTGGAGGAGATCTTTAAAACACGGAAAGAGGAATTGGCAAATAGTTCAGTGACAATGCTATTGGAAAACTATTATGACTTCCTGCTTATTCAATTGAGGGATGAATACAAACTTTTCAAAGAGCTAAAAAAAAGCAAGAACAACCGCATTGGATACATCCATAAGCTGGAAGGAAGCGATCCATCATGGGATCTATTCTGCCAGGCTCAGATAAACTTTCAATGGGGCCTTTCCAGACTAAAATTGGAGTATACCAGCCGAGGTTTTTGGGATACCCGACTGGCTTATAATCAACTGGAGGATCTGGAAAAAAATGATCCGAAATTCAGCCCCGGAAATATGTCTTTTGGTCTCCTTCAAACCATTATCGGAGCTGCTCCAAAGGGAAAGGGCAAATGGATGAAGCTGTTGGGAATAGATGGTGATATTTTCAAGGGAATGGAGAATCTACAAGCCTCCACCTCAAAGAATAACCCTTTCTGGTATGAGTCAGAGATCTTGCTTGCCTATTGCGAAGGCTACCTTATGAATCAAGAGGAAAAAGGTAAAAGGAGGCTTTTGGAGCTTCAAAAAGAGAAGACCTCTTTATTCCTTGATTATGCCACGGCGGTCTACTTGATGAAGGTCAGGGAGACCCAGCAAGCCATGGTCATCATCAACAAAAGGATCGACAATTGCCCCGAGATCATTAATCCTCACTTCCACTTTCTTTTAGGTGATGCCATGCTTAGAAAAGGTCTTTATAAGGAAGCGATCTACCATCTGAAGTATTTCCTTTTCAATTACAAAGGGATGAGCCTGCGAAAAGAGGCCAATTACAAGGTTTCCATGGCCTATTATCTTGATGGGAACCTGGAGAAAGCGGATGATTATTGGGTAAAGACCGCTCAACTTGGTTATACCTTCCTCCAAAGCGATCATTATGCTCAAAAAGAATTTGAGCGGGGACTTTATCCGAATAAGACCCTTTTCAAGGCAAGGATGTATTACGATGGGGGATTTTATGAAGAGGCGAAAAAGGAACTTTCGGAATTTGTAGATAAGAAAAAGACCACGAGGCAATTGGCAGCAGAGTATTACTACAGAAAAGGACGGGTGGACCAGGCTGAAGGAAAATTGGATCTGGCCCTTGAGAACTACAAAAAATGCATCGAGCATCAGGAAGTCGATCAATGGTATTTTGCACCAAGCGCCTGGCTACAGTCGGGGTACATCTACGCTGCCCGCCAAGAGAGCTCCAAGGCCAAAGACTGCTTTGCCAAAGCCACGGAGTACTCTAAGAATCCATACCAGGAAAGTATCGATTCCAAAGCCAAGGTTGGAACTCTCCTATTGCAGAGGTCAGCTACCGTAGGTGCTGATGGTCATTGAACAAGTCAATGCTGAACATGCTGCCGGTAAACCTGATCAGGTACAAAGAGAGATTTTGATGAAGGAATTTGTCCATATCCTTCAATGGGTAATTCAGTAGAGTCGATAGGAGAATTCTCATGGTCCTTCCATGGGAGCAAACCAATATATTCTCTCCTTCGTCCCTTTTGAGTTCTTCAATCACCGGCGTAAGCCTTTTTTGAACGTCATCAGGGCTTTCTCCACCTTCTATCCTCCTGGAAGTTTCTCCCCTACTCCATGCTGAGATCAGGGAATGGTAGTAGGCGTTTTCTTCACTGGTGATCTTTTCCTTTTCCTTTATACCCCAATCGATTTCGTCAAGTCCATCCCTGACCTCTAAAGGAAGGCCCATTTCGATAAATCCATTTATACTCTGTCTTGTCCTTTTGAGTGCAGAGATATAAATCCTGTCAAAGGGAACTTCCTTAAATGCATTGAAAAACTTTTTTGCCTGGAACTTCCCCATTTCATTCAGATCACTGTCCACACCCCTGCCCTGGACTATCCCACGGACATTATAATCGGTTTGACCATGCCTGATCAGGTAAATTTTTTTGGGCTTCAAGTCTTTCTATTTTTGGCTTCCCGCGAAAATAGAAATCAATCCTATGATCGATCCCAATATCAAGCTAGAAGACGTTAAAAATTTTTCCGAGGTGAATATGATCAGCCATCTGGGGATAGAGATCATAGATGTCGGAAAGGATTTCATAGAGGCCAGAATGCCTGTAGACCAAAGAACCAAACAACCCTTTGGGATAATGCATGGAGGAGCTTCGGTTACTTTGGCAGAGACTCTGGGGAGCCTTGCCGCATCCCTCGTAGTTGAGAAAGACAATAAGCACGCCGTAGGAATTGAGGTTAATTCCAATCATCTGAAAGCCATGAGAGAGGGTTTCGTGTATGGAAGGACCACCCCGATCCACCTTGGCAGAAGCACGCATGTTTGGGAGATAAGGATCCAAAATGAAAAAAAGGAGCTGGTAAATATCTCCAGATTGACCCTGGCAATTGTAGATAGAAAATAAAAGCTTGGACCCTTCAGAACAGCCCGTTCAATTTTTTGATCCGGAGCCTTCCGGGTTTGCATTGTGGAGAATGCCAGATGAAGACCGCTTCTTTTTTACAGCGGGCAAATGGGAAGCCAGGCAGGGCTTCGATCCAAAATGGTTCGATAATCCCGGATTTCTGATCCACCCCTTTGATAAGGAAAAAGGAGATACATTTTTGTTAAAGAACAACATTGGGATCCTGACCTTTTCATTGGAAGACCTGAACAAACTTTCGGAAATGGAGCTGACTTCGGTTTCCATCCCTGATTTCCCAAAACAGTTTGGCTGGATGGAAAATCAGGAAAGAAAGGAGTCATTTAAGGATCTTGTAGGATCGATCAGATCCAGGATCGAATCAGGGGAGTTCGAAAAAGTGGTCTCTTCAAGGGTTGAAGTTGTGGAAATGAGATCCAATCCATGGGAGGTTTTTATAAATCTGGCCAGGGAACATCCAAGGGCCTTTGTTTCGTTCACCAGTATTGAATCTCTTGGCCAATGGATCGGGGCCAGTCCTGAATTGTTGTGCAGGATCGAGAAGGGAAGAAAACTAAAAACGGTTTCCCTTGCCGGAACATCCAGATCCGGGGAATTCGGAGAGAAGGAAATCGAAGAACAGGAAATGGTTAGCAACTTTATCGAACAGATACTAAAAAATCATGGTGTAAATGCCCGCAGGTCGTCCGATAAAGAGACCTTCTCAAGCGGAACCGTGAGCCATCTTAGATCAGGGTTTGAAGCGGTCATTCCTCCCACGGTAGACATAGGAGACCTGATTTCCGAACTTCATCCTACCCCGGCTGTTGCAGGAATTCCACAGAAGGAAAGTGTGAGCTTCATTTCACAAAAAGAGAATCACCCCAGAGCTTTTTATTCTGGCTTCCTTGGACCCTTTGCTTCCGAAGAGGTTTTCACATTTTATGTAAACCTAAGGTGTATGCAGGTATTCAAGGACAAGGCGGTTCTGTATAGCGGAGCAGGGATAACCAAGCAATCAGATCCCGCCGCCGAGCTTGAGGAAACTGAAATCAAGATACAAAGCCTGAAAAATGCCCTGGAATAATGATCCCTTGATTCAATGCCAGGACTTGGCCTTGTCCCTCTGGAGGATCGGGATGCGAAAGGTTGTGATCTCACCTGGGTCAAGAAATGCACCCCTGTCCCTGGCATTTGCAAGAACAGGCAAATTTGAGATTGTCATTGCCGGAGATGAGAGGGTCGCGGGTTTTATTGCTCTGGGCATGGTAGATGCAGCAGAAGCACCCGTCGGGGTTATCACCACCTCTGGATCAGCGGTTGCGAATCTTTATCCTGCGGTCACAGAAGCCTTTTTCAGGGAAAAGAATATTCTCCTGATCACCGCCGACAGGCCTGATGGAGAGGCAGGGAATTGGACCGGCCAAACGATCTTCCAAAGAGGGATCTTCGGAAAGCATGTGACCGGTGAGCTAAACATTGGGATCCATGGGTCAAGTGGACTGTCCGGAGATTTCCTGAAGGAAATAAGGCAGATCCCAGGCAAGAAAGGCCCCTTTCATATAAACATTCATTTCGAGGAGCCTTTTTATCCCGAGCCTGGATTTGGAAAGGATCCTGTATGGGAGGAAGATGACCAAAGTCGACTAAGTGAAAAGCTGGAAGACAAACAAATATTGGATCTGCCTTCCAATTCCCGCCCCATGATAATCCTGGGGCAAGATGAAAAGGAAAGGATCGGTGAGAAGGTATTGAAAAGTATCATTGAAGAGAACAAAGCCCTTATCTACCATGATGCCTGCTCTAATGAGCCCTTTCTCAGAGGGATGATCTCCAATCCCGACCTATGGTCCTGCTTCCACAACCTTCCTAAACCATCCCATCTGCTATCCACCGGCCGCGGCATTCTTTCCAAGAAATTAAGGCAATACCTGACAGGTTTAAAGATTCCACAGGCCCATTTCGGAGACGAGGCGAGACCTGGAGATCCCTTTAAAGCCAACACGTTTCAGTCCTCACCCATCGATCTGTCTGGAAGCCTGGATAAAATTAAGGGCTCATACAATTTCTCAGGTCCATGGCAGAGGCAGCAGGCGGACTCGAATTCCAGGATCCAAGATCACCTGAGGAGCTTTTCAGGGTTTTCGGAAGGGGTCGCAATTAATCTTTTGCTCTCTTCCATCCCAAAAGACTCTGTACTTCATATTGGGAACAGCATGCCTGTTCGCTACCTGTCCTTTTTTAGAGACCAGGTGACCAGGAATATTCGAGTCTTCTGCAATCGCGGCACCTCGGGTATCGATGGAAGTTTGAGTACGGCAATTGGATCAGCCCTTACCGGATCTTCAACTCGGCATTACCTTATTATCGGGGATCAATCATTTTTCTATGATTCCAATGCTTTTTGGTTGGATAGGCTACCTTCAAATCTCAGTATCATTCTCCTGAATAACCACGGGGGTGGGATCTTTGAAATGATCGACGGTCCTTCGGCACAACCCGAGTTCGATCGTCTGTTTTTCAACCCCAGTTCAAGGACAGGAGAAACAATTGCGCAAGACTACGGTTTAGATTATTTAAGGGTTTCCGACCTGGAAGGCCTGGAAACAATCAGGGAAAAAATTGGCCACAGAACGTCGGGCCTTTCTATTTTTGAGATTGAAACCCATAGAAGCATAAACCTGGATTTCTATGCCAGGCTCAAAGAATCAAACAATGGATAGCAACATCGCTTGGAAACCAATAAAAGAATATTCCGAGATCATCTTTTCGGAATTCGAGGGGATCGCTAAGATCAGTATCAACAGACCAAAAGTTCATAATGCCTTTACCCCTCAGACCATAAAGGAGATGATCGATGCAATGAATATTTGCAGGGACAATACCGATATCGGGGCTATTATCATCACCGGTGAAGGTGGGAAAGCATTTTGTTCAGGTGGTGATCAAAGCGTAAGGGGTCATGGAGGATATGTCTCAGAGGGTGACCTTCCGAGGCTTAATGTCCTGGACCTTCAAAAGCAGATCCGTTCGATCCCAAAGGCTGTTATTGCCATGGTAGCAGGTTGGGCCATAGGCGGAGGCCACGTCCTTCATGTGGTTTGTGACCTGACCATCGCGGCTGAGAATGCACGTTTCGGCCAGACTGGCCCAAAGGTTGGATCTTTTGATGGTGGATTCGGTTCCTCCTATCTGGCCAGGATCGTAGGCCAGAAGAAAGCAAGAGAAATATGGTTCCTCTGTGACCAGTATGATTCAAAGGAAGCACTTGATATGGGATTGGTGAACAAGGTCGTTCCCCTTGAAAACCTGGAAAAGACCACCGTAGAATGGTGCAAGAAGATCATGGAAAAAAGCCCCCTTGCGATACGCATGCTTAAAACCGCATTTAATGCTGACCTCGACGGGCAGGCAGGACTTCAGGAGTTGGCTGGAAATGCGACCCTGCTTTATTACCTGAGCGACGAAGCCAAGGAAGGAAAGAATGCATTTCTGGAAAAAAGGAAACCTGATTTTTCTAAATACCCGAAATTCCCCTAAACTTGAACCATGACTTTTGAAGAAGCCCAGGAACGGGTAAAAAACCTTTCCCAAAGACCGGACAATTCTGAACTTCTTAAGCTTTACGCCCTATTCAAGCAGGCCACAGAAGGCGACAACAACGGGGAACAACCTTCAAACCCATTTGATTTTGCGGCTACAGCCAAATTCAACGCCTGGAAAGATGTGGCGGGAAAATCGGAAGCCGAGGCAGAGAGTGAATACATCAGCCTTGTCAATGATCTGATATCCAAATACGGCTGAGGCAAAAGAATTCTATCCGATTCAAGAACAGAAAGTCTTATTTGGTCCGGAAGAAATAGATCAGCCCTTCGTGGACCTGGATTCTCTCCAAACCCGGTACTTTTTGAAGTAAAGGTTTAGGAACATCCCGATCAACAAAACCACCATTCCCAACAAGACCTTCAGATTATAGGATTCATCAAACAAGAATATCCCGTAGAAAAGGGCAAAAACCAGTCCTATGTAATTTACCGAAGACACCTTCACCACCCTGTCAGAATGATAGGCCCGGGTCATGAAGTATTGTGCGGTCTGGGTCAATAGACCGATCATGATCAGGTGGAACCAATCCCATCCCTGTGGTTGAACCCAGTCAAAGTATGACCAAACCCCGCAAATGGGGATTGCAACGAGCGGAAAATAAAGTATGATCACCAGTGGATGATCCGAATCCTTCATCTTCCTAATGCTGTTATAGGCTATGCCTGAAAAAAGGGCCGAACCCACCCCCATCGAAAAGTATAGCCAGGAGATCCTGGGATCAAATCCCTTGACCATCAGGACCCCTAGCAGTGCTATTCCAAAAAAGATCCATCGGACCTTCCTCACCTTCTCCCCCAACATAAAAATTCCAAAAAAGGCCGTAAAAACAGGTGTGAGATAGCGGATGGTCACAGCAGAGCCCAAGGGGATGTTTTGAAGGGTAGCAAAGAACAAGATCAGGGCAAGGGCACCAAAAAAGCCCCTCATCAACAAATATTTCTTTTGAACCCCCCAGGGATTAAGTCCCTGAAACTTGATCAGTACTCCCGATATGATCAATGAAACAAGAGAACGGAAAAGAATGATCTCCATGACCGGGATATGGGGGACCATTTTTACGAACACATTCATGGTCACAAAAAGAAAGGTTGCGAGCAGCATGAGCTGAACTCCCTTACTAAAGCCTCTTTCGCTCTCTTTTTGCATGTCGCAAAACAAAGAATTTTAAGGAATTATGATTAATTACCCTTTCTTTGACCCGAAATGTGCTAATGATCAACCCAGGGAAAAGACTACTTGATACGATTCAATAAACCATACTTCACAGGAAAAGAGCAACAGTATATCCAGGAAGCTTTAAGAGAGCATCGTCACCTAAGTGGAAATGGACACTTTACCAAGAAGGTACAACAGGAATTCGAAAGGATACTGGGATCAGCTAAATGTTTGATGGCACATTCTTGTACGGCCGCCCTGGAGATGTCAGCCTTACTGTTGGATATCAAACCGGGGGACGAGGTGATCATGCCCTCTTTCACATTCGTTTCTACCGCAAATGCCTTCATGCTTCGGGGAGCCAGGATCGTTTTTTGTGATAGCAGGCAAGACCACCCTGGCATGAACGAACTAGCCTTGGAAGAACTGATTTCGTCCAAAACCAAAGCAATAGTGGTGGTCCACTATGCCGGAGTAGCCTGTGACATGGATGTGATAAAAGATCAAATAGGAAACAGGAACATAGTTATAGTAGAAGATGCCGCCCATTCGATCGACAGCTTTTATAAGGATAAACCCCTGGGAAGCATAGGGCAATTGGGGTGTTTTTCCTTTCACGAAACCAAAAACATCATTTCCGGAGAGGGAGGACTGCTGGCTGTCAATGATCGAAAATTTTCAGAAAGGTCTGAGATCATTTGGGAGAAGGGAACCAATAGGCAGGCATTTTTTAGAGGTGAGGTTGACAAATACAACTGGGTCGATATCGGCTCTTCATTTCTTCCCTCTGACTTGATCTCAGCTACCCTTTGGGCACAACTTGAAAAAATGAAGGAGATCCAGGAAAAAAGGGTTTCCATCTGGAGGCGCTATCATGAAAACCTGAAAGACCTGGAAAGCTATGGGCTTGCTCTGCCCTATATCCCTGAATATGCAAGCATCAATGGCCATATGTATTATCTGGTCCTAAGAGACCAGGAACAGCGCTCTTCTCTGATCAAGGATTTAAAGAAAAATGGGGTCATGGCTGTCTTTCATTATCAGGATCTAAATTCCAGCCCGTATTTTCAAACCCAGGGTGGGTCTAGGACCCAACAAAAGGAATCCATTAGGTATTCCAATAATCTGCTCCGACTGCCGCTTTACTTTGAATTAGAATTGGATGAGGTGGACTCAATTTGCTCATTGATAATTGACTTTTTCGAGAAGGGAGAAAAATTGCACCCCCATTCCATCAAGTAAATTCTGTGCAATTTTACTTCCGTGAATAAAGAAGCCTGGTTCTATTTTCCAGAAAAAGGTAAAACCTCTTTATCGGAGGAGGAAAGTTTTCATGCGGTGAAAGTCCTGAGGAAAAGACCAGGTGACCTAATCACTGGTTTTGATGGAAAAGGAGGAAAATTCAGGATCAAGTTGGACAAGGTTGGCCCAAAGATCTGTGAGGTCTCAGTGATTGGGGAAGAATTTTTCCCAAACCCATACGATTCAAGTTTAACCATCGCTATCGCCCCTCCAAAAAGCCAGGACAGGCTGAGTACACTGATAGAAAAACTAACAGAGATCGGGGTGAATAAAATCCAGTTCCTGGTCACGGAAAGGTCTGAAAGGCCAAGGGTAAATATGAAAAGGGTTCAACGGGTAATGGTGGCTGCAGCCAAACAATGTGGAAATCTGCATATGCCCCTGATCAAGGAACCCATGGACTTTGTTGATTGGCATTCCACTTCAATAAGTAATGAAAAGTATATCTGCCATCTGCCTGAAAGGAATGAACCTCAGCCGTTGATTACCGCACTCAAAGGATCAAATTCGGTTTGTATTGCCATTGGACCGGAGGGTGATTTTTCCCATAATGAGATCGTGATGGCACGGGTTGCAGGATTTGAGTCAGCAGGCCTTGGGCCACAAGTGTTGAGAACTGAGACCGCTGCAATTGTAGCAAGCACTATTGCAAGAGCAAAATCGTTAAGCAAGAAATGAAGAAACTGATCCTGATCCTGGCTTTCTTTCCCGGCATAGCCCTGGCACAAGTTGAATTGAAGATAGCCAAGCTGAAATACGACGGTGGAGGAGACTGGTATGCAAACAAAACAGCCCTGCCAAACCTTGCTGCCTATTGCAACAAGTACTTGTTGACCAATATCTCCACCAGGGATGAGATGGTCCATGTCGGGAGCAGAGACCTGTTCTTGTATCCCTACATCTACATGACTGGCCATGGGAACGTGGTATTCTCATATTCAGATGCCGAGAACCTCCGAAAATACCTGGTTAGCGGAGGCTTTCTGCATATCGATGATAACTATGGACTTGATCCCTTTGTCAGATCCGAACTGAAAAAGGTTTTCCCGGAACACGATCTTGTTGAGTTGCCCTTTGATCATCCCATCTATGACCAGAAATACCGTTTCGAAAAGGGGCTACCCAAGATCCACGAGCATGACGGAAAACCGCCTCAGGGGCTGGGGATCATCCACGAAGGAAGACTGGTTGTCTTTTACTCTTACGAAAGCGATCTGGGGAACGGGTGGGAAGACCAATCTGTCTACAACGACCCAGAGGAAGTGAGGGAGGAGGCTCTTAAGATGGGAGCTAATATTTTGCAGTATGCCCTAACAAACTAAGAGTTTCCTGAGCCAAAATGTATCAGAGGTAATTGAAAAAAGTCTCATTCGTTTATCATTAAACTTGCTCAAAAAAACTAGCCATAATTGAGAAAACTGATCTATGTTCTTTCTATCCTTTTTTGCATTCAGGCATTTGGACAGCATGGATTCCCGGATACGACTTTTGGAAATGGAGGGTTCTTAGACCTCACAAATCCTGGTGACCTCCATGTTTCGGGCTCATTTCTGAGGACACATGATGGGTTAATCTATCACTCACGACTTTTCAACGATGCGATTTATCCCGACATCAACCTGGTGGTCGAAAATCTTCGACTATTTCCAAATGGCTCCCTGGATCAGGGCTATGGTAATCAGGGGATTTCGAGGATAGCAATCGATAGTCTATTGAACCTGCATGATACTGAAATCGATCCAAACACAGGGGAAAAGTACCTTGCCTTATCCACGGTTGATTCTGTAACCGTTGGAAGGAACATCCTGATTATAAGGATCGATACACTTGGGTTTTTTGATACTTCATTTGCTCAAGCCGGATTCTTTAATCTTGACCTGAATTTTTATGACGATCCGGTCGCCATCGAGGTTCAGGATGATGGGAAAATTATGGTTGTGGCTTCAACATCCACTTTTCAGGCAACCTCAATAGAAACCTTGGTTTTTCGACTTAAGAAGACTGGAGAATTGGATTCGACCTTTGGAAACAATGGTATAGTCCTTCTGAATCCTTTCAATAGAACCGGTCCAACAGACTTAGTAATTAGTGGTAACAATAAGATCTTTGTTTCCGGAACAGGTGAAGATCCCAACCTGATCCCTTCATTTTACAATTCCGTTATCAAGCTGAATTCAAATGGAACTTTGGATTCGACATTCGGATCTCATGGAACCACTTTC
Organism: Cytophagales bacterium; assembly: GCA_028279065.1. Lineage (GTDB taxonomy): Bacteria > Bacteroidota > Bacteroidia > Cytophagales > CCMP332 > JANQHS01. The sequence continues at coordinate 12,036 of JANQSY010000148.1, read as the reverse complement.
TTTAATTCCAGCAGTTCAGGAGACTCCTATGGTGGACCAATTACCCTCTCCGGGAATGGAAAGCTGCTCGTCGGAGGCCAATTTTTGGACAATGGGGTTTTCCCAATTATAGTGGCATACGATTCTTCCTCCGGGCTTCAGGACAGCACTTTTGGAGAAAACGGATTTACGAAATTTGAGAACTCCCCAGGAAGCACCCTGTTTTTTTTCAATGATATTGAGGTCCAACCCAATGGAATGATCTTAGGCACAGGAAGGTACCATCAACCAGGACTGGACCCCTGCATTGTTGTACGGTTCCTTCCCGGGGGGACCATTGATTCAGCAGGATTTGGAACAAATGGAATCTCGGTGGAAGGTTTTCAGATCAATGCAGAAATAGAGCCAAGCGATATTTTGATACTCGATAACGACAGTTTTCTTATTGCAGGGTCATACGAGAACTTTACTACAGTTGACTACGGAACCTACCTGGCCAAATATTCAACAAGGATTTTGAGTAACATTTCTGCCCAAAAACCTGACCTCAAGCATATTGTATATCCAAACCCAACTAAAGGAGGTTTTCGCATAAGTGGAAACTGGCCCGAAGGATCACGTTTCAAATTGGAGATCAACCGAGCTGATGGCAGAGAAATATCGTCCCAATCAGGTTTTGCAGGAAATGGAGAAATTTTGGTAAGGGATCTGGGCGCGACCTCACCTGGCATCTTCTTTTACCAGCTCAACATTGAGGGTAGATCGGCTCGGGGAAAACTGGTAAAGCAATAAACCCGGTTTGAAGGAATAAGCCCTTTTTTATTGATCAGTTCCTTATTAAATTGGGGAAAATTAACCTTAATGAAAACATCCTTATGCCTGATCCTGATCCTTTCTTCATTAATTCTTCAAGCACAGCACGGGTATCCTGATACCACCTTTGGAAATGGAGGGTTGGTAACCATTTTTCCAGCTTCTCCTTTTGTGCAAGCCTCATGTGTCCGCCAATCCGATGGCAAGATCCTACTGTCAAGGGGCATAGCTGATACTATCCAAAACCCTCCCACTGGATATGGTTTTGAAGCGTTTCGCTTGAACAAAAACGGCACCATTGACAGCACATATGGAATAAATGGAAATGCCCAAATATGGAAAAGCAATTTAGGTGATGTAAAAGAATCAGCATTGGATACAAGCAGTGGGGCGCTTTACTTGGGCTTGGCAATCACAGGTCCCTCTCCCTTCGGTTCAGATTTCCTGATCGCCAAACTAGATTCCAATGGGGTTATCGATTCCTCTTTTGCCCAGGATGGAATGTTCCGGTTGGATATTGGTAATAGAGAGATCCCCCATTCAATTAAAGTTCAGAGTGATGGAAAAATAGTTGTAGCAGGAAATTCTATATTGAATAACAACGATAAGAGGATAGTTGCATTCAGAATCAAAAAAAATGGGGAGTTGGATAGTGGGTTCGCAAACCAGGGGATATTCGAGTTACAACCCTTTTCAAGTTGTCCAATAAGGGATATTACCATTAGCCCTTCAGGAGAAATTTTCTTAGCAGGGGGGTGCAAAACGATTGTAAATCCCTGGACCAACTCTTTAACCGTAATAAAGATGACTCCAAATGGCGGCCTGGATACTGCATTTGGCTTCTCCGGCTTCACCTTTTTAATGCTTCCACAGGGTGAGTCCACAGGTGGGTCCTGCATAACCCAAAATTCAGCAGGCCATATTTTGGTTGGCGGTGGAAGGGAGAATTTTAACTGGGTCCCTATAATTGCAGCTTTCGATCCAAACTCCGGAAATCTTATTCAAACCTTTGGAGACAGTGGGATCGCAAACATTAATCCTGATTCCTTAACATACTTTAACGATTTCAGGGCGATCGGAATTCAACCGGATGGAAAGTTAATTGCTTTATCAAGCGAATATGTAAATGGCAAGGTAGCCTTGGCTATTGTCAGATTTGACTCGACCGGCTCCGTGGACTCATTATCGTTTGGAGAAAAAGGAATTGTAATTGAGAATTTCGGAACTAATTTTTCATTTTCACCAGAAGATCTTTTTATCCTCGACAATGATAGTTTCCTGATTACTGGGTCTTTCTCAGGATCATCCTTATTCGAATACGGATCTTTCCTTTCAAAATTCACAAAGGGTCAAATCACCGGACTATCAAATGCAAGGCAAAGCTTAAGCCACAAGGCTTTTCCTAATCCAACAGAAGGGGCATTCCGAATAATTGGAAATTGGTCAAAAGGATCTCCCTTTGAACTGGAAATTTATCGGGCCGATGGCATGAAAGTATATTCCCAATCGGGTCGTTCCGGAAAAGGAGAAGTAAAAGTTCAGGATATCAGTGCAGTCTCACCTGGGATCGTATTCTACCGGCTCAACATTGACGGTAGATCTATTCAAGGAAAGCTTGTCAAACAATAGTTCATATCTCCATGAACCAACCCTTACTTCCGTTTTGTTTCCTTTATAGATTGAGAAAACTAACCTTAATGAAAACAACCTTATGCCTGATCCTGATCCTTTCATCATTCGCTGTCCGAGCACAACACGGGTATCCTGATCCGTCTTTTGGAGCAAATGGCTATGTGAGCTTATCCAACAATTCACAGATCCACATTGAAGGGAAATTTGAACAAACGAGAAACGGTGACATCATTCATGCCAGGAATCTCGCGGTCACCAACGCTGCCCATTGGTGGTTCAAGATCGAGGTCCTGAAACTGGATCAAAATGGAATTGTAGACGGCAGCTTTGGGCAGAATGGGATTACAACAATTGTTTTAGAGGATTTACCTTATCTTTTTGATCTAGCGCTTGATCCGCTCTCCCAGGAAATTTACCTCCTATGCTCTGTGCAGGACACTTTTTTCTCACCACAGGATGTGGCCATTATCAAGCTGGACTCCAATGGGAATTTGGACTCTACCTTCGGACAAAATGGCCAAAAACTCTTAGATCTCGGGCATTATGAGAATCCCAAGAAGATCCTTGTACAGGATGACGGGAAGCTATTGGTGGGAGGTGATTTAAGTCCCGGACCTAGTCAACCGACCAAGTCTTTTCTTGTCAGGCTGAACAAGAACGGAACTATGGATAATAGCTTTGCCGATCAGGGAGTCTGGATCTGGGGAGATCTTTTGGGTACTGAATTTTCAGACGTATTCCTTACAGGTCACAGCAAGGTAATGGTGAGCGGCACGGGGCTCGAACCTACGGTCTCAAACAATGCCTTCATTTTTGTTGCTAAACTAAATCTTGACGGCTCTTTTGACTCCTCCTTTTCGGCGCTTGGGGTTCATTACTTAATTTCTGTTGGAGAACCAGTCCTTGCCCATTCTGGGATCATGGCTTTGACCATAAGTGGCGATCTGCTGCTTGCAGGTCATTTGGGTCCAGGAAACGGAGTACCTATGATCGCATGTCTTGATACTTCATCAGGCCAGTTGGTTCAGAGTTTTGGATTTAACGGTCTCGCATTTAATGATACCCTTCCGGGAGGGCAAATGTTTGGTTATTCTGATATGAAGGTTCAACCGGATGGTAAGATCATTGTAATCGGCCCTTATTTTGTGCAGTTTGATGAGAATACCGGGCTGCTGAGGTTCCTGCCAGACGGAATCCCGGATACAGCAGGATTTGGGGTAAACGGCTTTTCTTCTTTTGATTTTGGGTTCTTCCGTCTTAGGCCCAGGGATCTTCTGATCATTGATAATAATAACTTCTTTTTGGGAGCCGATTTCCTGGACCTTTCTGCAAATAATGATGGAACACTGATAGGAAAGTTCACAGACAGCGGGATGATGGGGATCAAATCCTTTAATGGGAAAGAGAGCAGCAGTGTTTTTCCTAATCCCTTTCATTCTGAATTCCGGATTTCAGGAAAATGGCGCGAGGGAGTGAAATTTATCCTGGAGATACAAGACCTAACAGGGAAAAAAGTAAGGTCCATTTCAGGCACCACTGAGCAAAACAAAATACGCATCAACGCTTGCCATAATATTCCCACCGGACTTTTTACCTACAGATTAAGGGTTGAGAATAAATTCTACTCTGGCAGGATGCTGAAACAATAATCGATCAGCCGGGTTTTCCCAAGAAAAGAGCATTCCGTATTTTGAAGGGGAATTAGTTTGTTTCATGCCCTTCGGATTTAGAATTATTCTGGTTTCCATAGCAATCCTTGCTTATCCTTTCATAGGACAAGCCAATGAAGATATTGGCCAGGGTCCGAATGATTATAAGTACATCACCCTGGACACCTGGAAGATCATCGAGAATGTGGAGTGGCCCGGGTCATATTCAAAGGGGGACTTTAACATTTACATTCTTGGCAACTCCCCTACCTTCAAGTATTTCAAAACCTGGGAAAAGAACCGCAACGTAAATGGCAGGAAGATCAGGGTAAACAAAACAGATGTAATAGCCGGAAATGACCAACCCCATGTCTTTTATATACCCGCTTACCTGGATGAATATTCCGCGTTGGTCATATGGCAATTCCGAAACAAGCCTGTACTTATCCTTACCGAGAACAAGGGGATGATCAAATCAGGGGCGCATGTGGATTTCTTCAGGGCGCATGGCGAATTGAATTTTGAGTTGGGAACCGGGAATATGGATCGACTTGGGTTCGTATATACCGATAAGATCATCGAAGCCTCTTCAAGGGAGGTCAAAAAGGAAAGCAATATCAAACAACCGAGCATTGCCCTTTCCTCTCTTAACATAGACCTGGAGACCGAAAAACCCATCAGCCAGGAAGAAGAAGACGAGTACAATGATTTCATGGGTGACCTTAGCCGACTTGCAACCAGCTCAAAAAAGAAGGTCAAAGTGGAGACTGAGGACCTGCAGGCCCTGTTGGAACAACAAAGAGAACAACAGGAGGAAATGGAAGAGAATCAAAAGAAAATGGATGCCCAAAGACGAAGCATCAATGCCCTGGTGAGGGAACGGGAAAAGAAGCATAGCGAACTGGAGGAACAAAACCGGATTCTGGATGAAAAACATAAGGAAGTAGAGAAGCTTCAAAAGCAGGAAAGAAAGATCAATGCGGATCTAGCGAGGAAGGAAAAGATCCTACTTGGAAAGGAACTGACCATCAGGGAGCAATATGGAGAGTTGAAGAGCCATAAGTATATCATTTATGTGATGGCGGTTTTTTTGACCATCGCGATCATCCTGGGTTATTTCATCTACAGGAATTATAAGGCCAAGGTTGCAGCAAACAGGATCATTGAGGAACAGAAAGCGATCGTTGAGGAGAAGAATCAAAAGATAACCGATAGCATCACCTATGCCAAGCGACTTCAATCTGCCATACTGCCTTCAGATAAGATCGTCCAGAGCTACCTGGATCAAAGCTTTATATTCTACCAGCCCAAGGACATCGTGGCCGGGGATTTTTATTGGATGGATCAAAGCAAGGATAGGATCATCTTCGCTGCTGCGGATTGCACCGGACATGGAGTGCCGGGGGCCTTTGTCAGCATAGTTTGCCATAACGCCCTGAACAGAAGCGTTCGGGAGTTCGGCATGACCAAGGCTTCGGATATCCTTGACAAGACCAGGGAATTGGTTGTGGAACAGTTCCAGGAAAGCGATGATGATGTCAAGGACGGTATGGACATCAGCCTTTGCTGCTATGATATTAAATCCAAAAAACTGGATTTCGCCGCAGCAAACAATCGCCTTTTTCTTGTACGGAAAGACAATGGCAGAATGGTGATGGAGGATATCAAGGGTGACAAGCAACCGATAGGGCAGTTCGACCACCCTACCCCATTCGAGAACCACGAGATCCAGCTGAGAAAAGGAGATACGGTATACCTCAGCACCGATGGCTTTCCCGATCAATTCGGGGGCCCCAAGGGTAAAAAATACATGTATAAGCGCTTCAAGGAGCTTCTGGTTGGTTTATTTGAGAACCCCATGGATCAGCAAAAAGAACTCCTCCGAATGGCCTTTGAATCCTGGAGAGGAGAAGAAGAGCAGTTGGATGACGTTTGCGTCTTAGGAATGAGGGCTTGAACCAAATTGAGGAGTTTAAAGAAGTAAAAAATATGAATCGATGCTCGCCCGCCAAAATCCGACCTTGGGAGGATGAAGGCGGGATGTATGCGTTTTGGGAATGAGAGCATAATATCTCTCATCGGACTTGCCTCTTTAATGCTGTGGATATGACCTGGAAAAACATATATTTAGATACTCAACTGACCTTATGTTTGACATATCCTTTGTAAGAAAAAGCCTCTCTTTACGCCAACACGTCCTAGATGGCAAACCGGTTGACAACCTATTTACCAAGCTCGAGGATCTCCGCAGCGAAAACCCAAGGGTATACCAAATAGAAACCACCAATGCCTGCAATATGACCTGTGTGATGTGCCCAAGAACAGAGCACATGGATCGGGACATCGGTCATATGGACATGACCACATTCAAAACCATTATAGACCAAATGAGTGGATTTTCCCAGGATGAACTGATCCTTTGGGACAAATACATCGAAGATCATGGGCTTAAAAATTCGATGGCTTCCGAGGAAGATTATTTCTACCACTTCATCTGTTCTCAATCCATCACATTGCATGGGTTCGGAGAACCATTGATGGACAAAAAAATTGTGGATCGCGTACGCTATTGCACCCAAAGCGGGATCAGGACCTACTTCTCGGCAAACCCGGTCAATGCCCGATTATCCGTTATGGATCAACTAGGTCAGGCCGGGCTGAGTTACTTAAAATTCCATTTGGACGGGTTGGACAACGAAACTCAAAAGTTCTATCGAGGTCGGATTGACAGATCCTATGAGGAAACCCAACAGAGGATCATAAAGATCCTGGAACTATTTAAATCAAAAGGATATAAAACCAGGCTGGTCCTGGCCAAGCTAAAATTCAACCAGAGGGATGAGTTGGATCAGAAATTCCTCGATTTCTGGAAAAAACATGATGTTTTTGCCTACATAAAAAATCAGCACAATCGATGGTTATATGAAGAGGAGGATTCGGTAAAAAACTCGGCCGAGTACATGCACCGTTATTGCGAGCATCCCTGGACCTCTATGTCAATTTTACAAAATGGAGATGTTGTCCCCTGCCCCCTGGAGTACAATGGAGAGAATGTGATGGGGAATGTCCATAACAACTCGATCAAGGAGATATGGAATGGCCAGAAGTACAGGACTTTTAGAAAGATGCACATTAAGGGGAATTTTCCAAGAGACCACTTTTGCGTATCCCAATGCGATATTCCCATACTAAATGAAAAACTTCAAAGTGAACCAGACAGAAAATTTCAGGAAACGGGCGCATGACCTGATTCCCTCCGGAGCACATACTTACTCTCGGTCCGATCATGTCTTCCCTGAAAATACTCCTGCCTTTTTTACCTCAGGGAAAGGAGCAATTTGCCAGGACACCGATGGGAACTCATTTGTGGATTATGGTTTGAGCCTATGCTCTGTTTCCCTTGGCCACGCTTATCCTACGGTCACTGAGGCTATAAAAGGGCAACTAGGTAAGGGAAACTCATTTTCTCGTCCAAGCATTTTAGAGGGGGAACTTGCAGAGGAGCTGGTTGAACTGTTCGATAATGCCGAAATGATCAAGTTCTCAAAAAATGGATCGGATGTAACCTCAGCTGCCATTAGGATCGCCAGAGCCTATACAGGTCGTGATCTGGTCATCCGGATCAAGGAACAGCCCTTTCATAGTTTTAATGATTGGTTCATTGGTTCTACGTCAAAATCCGGAGGAGTTCCTGAAGCGGTAAAAAAAATGGTCCTAAGAGGCAGCTATAATGATCTTGAGGGGATCAGATCGCTATTTGAAGAAAACCCAAAAAAGATCGCTGCAGTTATTCTTGAACCCATGACCTTCGAGGAACCCAAAGATGGATTTCTTCATAAGGTCCGGGAACTGTGCCATAAGAATGGTAGTCTGTTTATCCTTGATGAGATAATCACGGGATTCCGCTGGGATCTGAAAGGCGCTCAGCATTTATTTAATGTGAAACCCGACTTGTTCACGATCGGAAAAGGCTTTGCAAATGGTTTCCCATGTTCTGCTCTTTTGGGCCCCAGGGAGTTGATGGAACTGGGAAATTTGGAAGGTCCGGTATTCCTCCTCTCATGCACTAATGGGGCCGAATTGGTTGGGTTAACAGCGGCCCAAGCAACCGTTAAGGTTTTTAAAAATGAGCCGGTCATCCAGCATATATGGGATTATGGGAGAAAACTGAAAGATGGAATGAAAGAATTGATACAAGGATCCGGCTTATCAGACCATATTCATATCACAGGCTATCCCTGTCGCCCGGGACTGTCATTCCAAGAGACGGATCTTGCAAGTAGCCTTGAACTTAAAACCCTCTTCGTGCAGGAAATGATAAAAGGAGGAATATTGATGGATCATATTGCTATTAGCTATTCTCATGGAGAGAATGAATTCGAATTGACCATGGAGGCCTTAAATTCCACTCTGGAGGTTTTTTCAAGATGCATAAAAAACAGAAAGGTAAAGCCGGCAATAGAAGGAAAGGTCATCTCCCCGGTTTTCCATTATTGATCTGAAGAGTGGACCAGGGAAAGTCCATATCAATAGCGATATATCGAACAGATGGGATCGGTGATGCCATACTTTCCACAGCATGCCTGCATTATTTATTTCGATTAGACCCGATTCCAAAGATCTATTGGATCAGTTATGAGCCGATCTCAGGCTTGATCGAAAGATCCTATCCGGAGCTTGTCCAGATAAGACTTGATCGGAGTACGCCGAATCTCCGAATGCTAAAAGAGATCACCCAACAAATTGGCGAGTTGGACATCGTATTAGATCTCAAAAGATCCTCCAGGTCACTTTTTTTGTGTTCAAGATTAGCGAAAGCGAAAAGGGCGAAGTATCACACCTGGAACAAACAAAGTATTAAACGTTCAATGATGGTATTCCTATCCTTTTTGCGGGGAAGGAAAAGGGAAAAAAGACCAGCAACTCAGTATCCGAAGAGATATCAAATGATGCTGGACTGTTTGGGAAAGGCTTTGAATTCCAACTCCACTAATGGCTCTCAACCGAACTTACCAGTCGCATCATTTATACCTGAAGTTCTTTCCACCCGACCCTCGATAAAAAATTGGATCGCGGTAATGCCGGCGGGAAAATATCCCCTTAAGCGTGCGCCATTAAAGATCTTTCAAGAGATCCTTGGGACATTAATTGAAGGAAGTAAGGAGCCGATAGGGATCTTGTTGTTAGGGGATCAGGAGGACCGCAAGGTAGCCGATTCATTGGAAGAATTTTTTTCCAGATCACAGGTCATCGAAAATCTCTGCGGAAGTACCAGCCTGTACCAAAATGCTCAACTGCTCTCAAATTGTAAAGCTTCCCTTAGCAATGATACCGCCCTTGCTCATTTGTCAGAAGCGGTCCAAACACCGGTGGCAATGCTTTTTGGTCCTACCGTTGAAGAATTTGGTTATGAACCATTTCTCAATGAAAGCAAGGCCTTTTCGGTGAACCTGGGATGCCGCCCCTGTACTAAGGGAGGGGCAGGAAAATGCAGATACCAGGACAAATTGTGCTTTACGAAACTTGATGCCGCGGAGATCTCAAGGTTTTTGATCAGTAAACTCAATTGAAAACAAGAAGGAACCATATCATCATCGGGATCTTGCTATTTATTTATAGCCTCTTTTGGGAGTTGTTTCTTCTGATACTTAAGGTATTGCTGCCAATAAACTCAAAGATCAGATTCCAACTTGGGTCAAGGGAAATGGAAAAATATTTCATGCCAGACCGTGATAACATAAAGGAAACGGTAATCATATTTTGTTCAAGCGCCGGAGAATTAGAGCAGGCTTTACCTATTATTAAAGAGCTGGAAAAACAGATGGACCCGGTGATTTTATTCTTTTCAGCCTCCGGCTTTCATTATGCCAAAAGCATAGGATTGGAGGATCCCTATTTCATGATCAGGTCTGATGCGCAATGGGATTGGGCCAAAATATTTAAGCATATCAGGCCGAAGATGGTCATATTGATCCGGCACGGGTTTTGGCCAGGCATGATCTTTTCGACCAGGACCAGATCCAAACTTATCGGGGTGAATATCTCGGAACGTCCCGATGCTACCTTCTTTTCCAGGCTCACAAAAAGGTTTTTTTTGGGATTTTTTGATGAGATCCACTTGACCGAAAATATATCTGGCTGGGGTTCCAAGGGTTCAATAGGACCTACAATCCAAATAAGCGGAGACACAAAATACGACAGGGTCCTGCAAAGAAAACTTGACCAAAATGGTTCAACTTTAGATTTGGAAGACCAATTTTCGTGGATGGTGCTGGGGAGCGCTTATTTACAAGAGTTAAAATTCGTCACCAAAGCATATTATCTGATTGAAAACAGATTATCCAAGAAATGGAAGGTCGCCGTCCTGCCTCACGACCTGGGGAAGGAGAATATAAGCTCAATTAGAGATTCCCTGGAGGGTGCTGGCTTTCCACATATCCTGGAAGAGCGCTTAGGGCTGCTTTTCTGGTATTATTCCCAGGCTGAGGCAGCTATTATCGGGGGAGGTTTTAATAAGGAAGGAGTTCATAATATTTTGGAGGCTGCGGTATTTGATGTCCCCATTTTTTCGGGTCCATCCATAAATGCTGAAAAGGAAGCGGTTGAATTTAAAGCCAGAGGAATACTTAAGGTTTTTGAATCCGTGGAAGAACTTGCAGATCATTGGCTGGAACTTGATCAAAACAAGATCCATGGAAAAGGGTCTGAACTGGTAAGATCCAAAGCCGGTGCTACCAAAAGTATACTAAGCAAAATGAACATTGAATAAAATGAAAGTTATCATCCCCGCAAAAGAGAATTCAACCAGGGTGCCAAATAAAAATTGGAGGGAATTTTATGAGGGAATTTCATTGACCCAAATAAAGATCGAGCAGCTTTTGCAATGTTTTCAAGCTTCGGACATATTCCTCTCTTGCGATCAAGAAAGCAGGAGATCAATTTCGGATCATTATGGAATAAACTTCCATCTCAGGGAATCGGTCTTGGCTTCAGATGATACAGCATGGTCAGAGGCCGTTACAGGCATCTTAGAAGACCTTCCAATTGAAGATTCCGAGGATATACTTTGGACAGAGGTCACCTCTCCCCTTTTCTCAGATTATTCAGCGTTGATCAGAACCTGGGAGGATCAAAAAGGGGATCATGATTCTCTGCTAACTGTTAAAAGCCACAAGGAGTTTTTCTTTTCCAAAAATGGACAACCTGTTAATTTCCAATTTGGAAAATGGCATAGATCGTCACAGGATCTTGACCCTCTTTACTCTATGGATGCATCGTTCATTATTCAAAAGGCCTTGCTGTTAAGCCTCCAATATCCGATCGGAAGGCATCCATATTTTTTTGTACTCGAACAGGAAACAGTAGAAATTGATACCCCCCTGGATTTCAAGGTAGCTCAGGAATTATTTGTTGAATTAAAAAGATCAAAGACATGATCATTGGAAACAAGCAAATAGGAAAAGGATCTTCCTGCTATTTGATTGCGGAAATAGGCCATAACCATCAGGGTAATTTAAACAAAGCACTAGAACTGATCAGGCAGGCCGCTGTATCAGGGGCTGATGCTGTAAAGCTTCAGAAAAGATCAAACAAAACCCTTTTCACCAAGGATTTTTATAACAAACCATATCAGGGAAAGAATAGCTTTGGCTCGACCTATGGAGAGCATCGCGAACATCTAGAACTCTCCATTCCGGAGATCAAGGAATGCAAATCCCTGGCAGATCAGCTTGAGATTGATTTTCTTCTGACCCCCTTTGATGAGCAATCTCTTCAGCTATGCCTTGATCTGGAGCTTGCGGCAATAAAGATCGCATCGGGAGACCTTACCAATCATCCCTTTCTGGAACAGGCATGCAAATTGGACAGACCTATCCTTCTTTCAACAGGTGGTTCCACCCTGTCTGAAATTGAATTGGCCTATCAGAAATTGCTGAGCTTGGGAGGGGAGTTCGCACTCTTA